>JAXDGF010000001.1:0-18351 GCA_034665165.1 Solirubrobacteraceae bacterium
GCCCGGGCCTTACTTCCCGCGCCCGAGCCCGCCGCTGCTCGCGACGCAGGGGACGGCCGACGTCGTCAACCGCCCCCGCAACACGTATTCATTCTTCCGCCGCGCGCCGCAGCCGAAATTCCTCCTCAGGCTGCTCGGGGCCCCGCACCTCGGTCCCTACACGAACGAGGAGCCACAGCTCGGGGTGGTCGAACGGGTCACGGTCGCGTTCCTCGATCGCTACCTGAAGAATCTCGCGGGGTCGCAGACCCGGCTATGGCAGGCCGGAACCGTGAGCGGGGTGGCGACGCTCAGCACCCGGCGCTGAGCGTCTTCGCAGCGCCCGTCACTCGCTCAGGCGCGCGACGGCGATGCCTCCCTCGTGATCGAGGGGCCAGACCGAGACGGAGGAGAAACCCGCTTCGCGGAGGGCGCCCTGCCACCAGTCGACGGTGGCGGGGTGCTCGCCGCGTCCGCTCACGACCCGCGCGGCGTTCTTGATCAGGCGCATGATCCCGGCCGGTCCGCGGCGGAGCATGCTGCGCACGAAGCGCGCGACCAGGGCGCGGTCGCGACTGCCCCGCAATCCGACGCGGAACATCATGTCTCCGAACACAAGGCGGCCGCCCGGGCGCAGGACGCGGCGGATCTCGCCGAGCGCCCGCCGCTTGTCGGCATCGGAGACGTGGTGGAAGCAGTAATTCGAGACGACGACGTCGGCCGATCGGTCGGCGAGGGGGAGCGCGGTGGCGTCCGCGACGAGGACTTCGAGGTTCTCGGCCGGAAGCGCCGCCGCCTTGGCCTCGAGCTGGCGGCACATGGCGGGGGAGATGTCCAGCGCCGATACGTGACTCACTCTCGGCGCCGCTGCCAGCGAGAGGAGCCCTGTCCCCGCCCCGATATCGACCACTCGGTCCTCGGGAGCTAGGCGCGCGAGCCCGAGGATCTCCTTGCGCAGCCTCCTGAATCCGGGAGTGTCGGTGAGCGCCTCAACGTGCCCGACGTGCGCATCCCAAGATTTGGAGCGACGCCAACCACGGCGCTTCACGGGCCGTGAGCCGGTGTGCGGGGGCCGCCAGCCCGGAAGGGCGACCCCGGTCGAGGGGTCCGAGCGGGCCATGTCGGGAGAGGTGGATGCATTGTTCTGTCGAGCTCGCACGTACCCTCTATACCCAAGCAGATCCGCTCTCACCCCGTTAAAGCTCGCGTGAGACTTCCCTCACGGCGAGCGTGCCGTTTCCGATCCGATGCCCACGCGACCACGGACACAGCTGCCCTCGACGCCCACCCCGCAGCAGTTCCCGCGCCGGCATGGCGCGGCCGCCCGGCGGGCACGTGGGCGGGTCGTCCGGCGACGGCGTCTGCTCGCGCTCGTGGTCGTGGTGGCCTGCGCCGCTGCGCTCGTGGCCGTCCTCTCGAGCGGCGGCTCGACCCGGGCGCCGGCGGGGCGCCATCACGCGAACGCGCCCACGACCCCCGCGTCGCACCCGGCAGCGGCCCGCCCCGGCGGCCGTGCGGCCGTGGTTCCTCCGCCGCCGCGTTCGCGGCCGTCGGCGCAGTTCGCGGTGGGCAAGACCGTCGTGCGCCTCGTCGACGGCACACGCCCGATTCACCTGGCGGGCGGCTCGAACATCCCACGTACGCTCGTGACCTACGTGCGCTATCCGGCGTCCGGACCGGCGGGTGGCTCCGATCGCGTCAACGCCGCCCCGGCCCGGGCGGCCGGACCGTTCCCGCTGATCGTGTTCGGGCACGGCTTCGACGTCTACCCCGGCCTCTACGCCCAGATCCTCGACGCGTGGGCGCGAGCCGGCTACGTCGTGGCCGCGCCCGTCTTTCCCCGCGCCAACCCGGGTGCGCCCGGGGGCGCGACGGAAGCTGATCTGCCCAACCAGCCCGCCGACCTGCGCTTCGTCATCTCGCGCATGCTCCGCGCCAGCAACGCATCGGGGGACCTGCTCAGCGGTCTGATCGCCGCGCAGGAGATCGCGGTGGCGGGGCAGTCCGACGGGGGCGACACGGCGCTCGCGGTTGCCTACGATCCCCGCTTCCGCGACTCCCGCGTCCGCGCCGCCGTGATCCTCTCGGGCGCCGAGATCCCCAATCTCACGGCCTTCTCGATCGCGCCGGGGGGCCCGCCGCTGCTCGCCACGCAGGGCACGGCCGATCCGATCAACCTGCCGAGCGCCACGAGCGCTTTCTACGCCCCCGCGCCCGCCCCCAAGTACCTGCTCGAGCTCCTCGGCGCAAGCCACCTGCCGCCCTACTCGAACGAACAACCCCAGCTCGGCATCGTCGAGCGCGTCTCGACCGCCTTCCTCGACGGCGCGCTCAAGCACGGCCAGCGCTCGCTCGCGCGGATGCGCGCCGCGGGCAACGTCAGCGGGATCGCGACGCTGAGCGCGGACCCGTAGCCCGGGGCGTGTAGCGTCGCCTGATTGCATCTCGGGAAGACTGAACGGACGATGTCCAGCCTGCTGTCGAGGACCAGAGGTACCGGCGGGCTTGCCCTCGCCGCCCTGACCTTGACCGGCCTCGCCGCTTGCGGCGGGGGAGGAGGTGCGACGGCGACGACGACCCGCGCCGCTACCAACCACTCAAGGTCCGACCGCCACGAGAGGACGACGCTGGTCGCAGGCTCGACGACCACGATGACAACGCACGCGGCCCCGCCGCCGCCACCCCCGCCGCCCTCGTACGCCCACCTGACGAGCGACGCGCTCGCGACCGGGCCAACGGGCCTCGTGCCCGCCGCGACGTGGCGGGGGCAGACGGCGGCGTGGGTGGCGCGCTCGCCCGGGGGGATTGCGTTGATGTCCTTCAACCAGCGCCTCGTGGAGCTCCACCTGCACTCGGGCACGATCGACGCGGGCGCCGCGGGCTGGCGCTTCGGCCCGAGCGTCGCGGGCTCAGAAGGACGCCATCTGCTGGCCGCCTTCAACGGCGCCTTCAGGCTCTCGACGGGCTCGGGGGGCTTCATGGCCGATGGCCGCGTCGCCGCTGCCCTGCGCAGTGGCCTGGGGTCGGTCGTAACCTACGCCGACGGCAGCACCGACATCGGGTCCTGGGGCTCAGAGGTCCCCGCGCACGGACAGCCGGTCGTCTCGGTCCGCCAGAACCTGTCCCTGCTCATCGACAACGGGACTCCGTCATCGAATCTCGGCTGCCTCACGTGCTGGGGGGCCACGCTCGGCGGCGTCGCCGATCCGGCGCGCTCCGCGCTCGGGATCACCGCCGACGGGCACCTGATCTGGGCCGGCGGCGAGCACCTGACCGTGTCCGACCTCGCCACCGCGCTCCTCGCCGCCCAAGTCGTGCGCGCGGTAGAGCTCGACATCAATCCCGAGTGGGTCGCGGGCTACCTCTACGGGCACCGCGGCGGACACGGGCCGCTCGCCCCGGTGCCGGTCGTGCCGGGGCAGAACGGGATCCCGGGCGAGTACCTGGTGCCGTGGAGCCGGGATTTCTTCACGGTGGCGACGCGGTCGGGGGCTTAGCGGCGCGCGGGCGCCTACGCCGGATCGGTGAACTCCGGTGGCGCTTTCGTCATCCCCGCCGTCACGGCGGCGAGCTGGTTGGGCAAGCCGATCAGCCCGCGCTGGAGCTCGGCCTCGAGCGCGAGGGTGGCCTCGGCCGAGCCGCTCCACGCCTCGTCGAACAAGCGCTTGGCGGCGCGCACGGCGTCCGGCGAGCGCGCCGCGATCTCGGCCGCGAACTCGGTAGCACGACGAAGCGGATCGTCGCTCACCTGCGTCACGAGGCCGAGCTCCCGCGCCTCGGTGCCGCTGAACACCCGGCCCGTGTAGGTGAGCTCCTTGGCGACGTCGATGGCCACGAGGCGGGGGAGCGTGCGGGTGATCGACATATCGGGGATCAGCCCCCATTTGATCTCCATCACCGAGAGCCGGGAATCGGGGGCCGCGACCCGGATATCGGCGCCGAGGGCGATCTGCAGGCCGCCGCCGAGGCAGTTGCCGTGGATGGCGGCGATGACGGGGACGGGGACGCGGGTCCAATCGTAGGCGGCGCGCTGAAACCAGGTCGGCACGCCGGCGCTCAGGCGCTCGATCAGCCGCGGGAGGCCGGACGGGTCCGACATCAGGCTCATGAGGTCGAGGCCCGAGCAGAAGCTCGGCCCGTCGCCGTGGAGGACGACGGCGCGGAGGCCGGGCTCGGTCCTGAGCCGCTCTGCGGCCGCGATGATCGCGTCGAACATCGCGGCGTCGAGGGCGTTGTGCTTCTCGGGGCGGGTCAGGGTGACCACGGCGACGTGGTCGGCGACCTCGATCCTGACGCGCTCGGATCCCATTGTTGCCAGGCACAGTAGTGCGTGCGGGCGGAGGGGGGGCGGGAGGCCCCGGGGGGCGGGAGGGTCCGGCGGGCGGCAGGGGTCCGGAGGGCGGGCGGGAGCGACGTGGCAGCTTTTGAGCCGATATATGCGGCTTAAGTGCGACCACCCCCGGGGCGGGGGGTGCGCCCCGCGACTGGCAGCAGCCTCTCGCGGGCCGCGGCCCGGGAGCGAAGCGGGGACTCCTCAAGCGGCAACAGAAAGAAACTTGAGCCGCCCCCTGCGCAGCTACCATAGAGGGTGTGCAGCGAAGCCGCCACGGGCGCACGAAGGAATCGACGACGTCGCCGAACGGTCGCTTGAATGGCGGCCGCGCTCGTCAGCGCGCGTTCGCGATCGCCGTCATCCCCGACCACGCCGAGGAGGACCTGAGCGAGCTCCGTGAGCTGCTGAACACAGCGGGCGCGGCGGTCGTGGGCGAGCTCGTGCAGAGGCGCGAGCAGCCCCACCCGAACACCTACCTCGGTTCGGGCAAGCTCGAGGAGCTCAAGGCGCAGCTTTCCGACGCGGACGCGAACCTCGTCGCCTGTGACGACGAGCTCACCCCGCGCCAGGAGCGCAACCTCGAGGCCGCACTCGGGATGCCTGTGATCGACCGGACCGCGGTCATCCTCGACATCTTCGCCGATCACGCCCATACCGCCGAGGGCAAGGTCCAGGTCGAGCTCGCGCAGCTCGAATACAACCTTGCTCGCATGCGCGGTCTGTGGTCCCACCTCGAGCGCCTCGGCGGCGGGATCGGCACCCGGGGCCCGGGCGAGACTCAGATCGAGACCGACCGCCGGCTCGCGCGCGACCGCATCGCTGCCCTCCGGCGCCGGCTCGCCCACGTCCGTTCGAGCCGTTCGGTGATGCGGAGCGAGCGCACCCGGGCTCATCTGCCCTCGGTCGCGCTGGCCGGGTACACGAACGCGGGCAAGTCGACGCTGCTGAACGCCCTCACGGGCTCTGAGGTGGGCGTGCGCGACGCGCTCTTCCACACCCTCGATCCGACCACGCGCGTGCTCCGGGTCGGCGGCCGCGACTATCTGCTCACTGACACGGTCGGGTTCATCCGCAAGCTTCCTCACCAGCTCGTCGACGCCTTCGGCGCCACCCTCGAGGAGACCCGGCTCGCGGATCTCATCCTCCACGTCGTCGACGCCTCGGCGCCCGAGGACGAGCTGGCGATGATGACCAAGGCCGTGGAGGACGTGCTCGTGGAAATCGGCGCCCACGAGGCCGCTACGGTGCTCGTACTGAACAAGGCCGACGTCGTGGAGCCGGAGCGGCTCGAGCAGCTCGCGCGCCGCCATCCCGACGCGGTCATCGTCTCGGGCGTCACCGGCGAAGGGCTCGAGCGCCTCGGGCAGCGCCTCGAGGAGGAGTTCGCGCGCACGCTGCACGAGGTCGAGCTCCTCGTCCCTTACGACGAGGGTGGCCGCCTGGCGGAGCTGCACGACCTGGCCGGCGACCTCGAACGCGAGGACACCGCCGACGGGGTCCGCGTCACCGCGCGCCTGCCCGCGGGCATCATCGGTCGCTACGATCGCTTCGCGATCAGCGGCCGCGCCGGATGAGCCTGCGCGTCAGCCGCCTCGATCCGGACGCTAAGCTGCCGACGCGCGCCCACGACGGGGACGCCGGCCTCGATCTCTATGCGCTCGCGGGCGCCACGCTCGGACCGGGCGAGCGTGTCTCACTCGGCACCGGCATCGCCGTCGAGATCCCAGCCGGTCGCGCGGGACTCGTGCTGCCCCGGTCGGGACTGGCCGCCCGCCACGGGATCGCCCTCGTCAACGCTCCCGGCCTGATCGACTCGGGCTACCGAGGCGAGGTGCGGGTGCTCCTGCTCAACACCGATCGCGATCGGCCGTGTGAGATCAGCGCCGGCGACCGCATCGCCCAGCTCGTCCTCGTGGCCGTCGAGGCCCCGGACGTGGTCGCCGTCGACGAGCTCGAGCTCTCAGAGCGCGGCGCGGGTGGATTCGGGTCGAGCGGCCGCTAGGGGAGCAGATTGTGCTCGACCAGGAACTGGCGAGCGACCGTGGCCGGAGTCTGGTTATAGATGTTGACGTCGGCGTTGAGCTGACGCATGGCCTCCGTCGTCAGCTGCGCGCTCACGGCGTCGATGGTATGGACGAAGGCGGGGCCCTCGGCCAGGAGCGTGCCCTGGGTCACGACCGGCGCCACGTTCTCGAAGCCGAAGAGGTGATCGGGGTCGCCGAGGAGCTGGAACTGCCCGGACGCAAGCTCGCCGTCGGTCGTGAAGACGTCCGCCGCCTGCACGGTTCCGTTCTGTAGGGCCTGGTACTGGAGGCCGATGGCGAGCGGCTGGACGTGGGCGGGCGTCACGCTGTAGGCCGATTCAATCCCCAGGAGCCCGGTCTGGCTGCTCACGAACTGGGGCGGACCGCCGACGGTCAGGCTGCTCTGGACCCGGGCGAGGTCGGCGATCACGCGCAGATGGTGCTGGGCGCCAAACGCGGCGGGCACGGCGATGGCGTCGGTGTCCGAGAACGGCGTCGGATGCAGGAGCCACAGACCGTGGGCGGCCGCGTAGCGCTGAGCCGCCGCGAAGGCGTCCCGGGTGGAGCCAAAGACCTCGGGGTCGTGGGCCACATTGGTTGCGAACGCCCCGATGTACTCGGGGTACATGTCGAGCTGGCCGTCCACCAACGCCTGTTGCGTGACCTCGGTGGACCCGATGTTCTTGTTGAGCTCGACCGTGAACCCCTGGGCCACGAGGGCCTGGTCGTAGAGCTCGCCGAGGATGAACTGCTCGGTGAAATTCTTGTCGCCGATCGTGATCGGCGGCCTGCCCATACCGGGCAGGATCGCGGGCGCCGTCGTCGTCGCCGCGCTGTTCTTGCCCGCGGGCCGGGGAGGCGACGCGCCCGAGCCGCACGCGGCGAGCGTGAGTGCCGCCAGCGCCGCGATCGCCGGGCGCCAGGGGCGGGGCCATGAGGGTCGGGGGACTCTGCTCGGGTTGGCTTGCAAGGATCGTCACGCCGCCTCCCCGCAGGCTGGGACCGGCAGCAATAGTAGGGAAGCCGAAGGGCCGGAAGCGGCGTCGCGCTCCCGGCCCTTCGGACTGATGCTCTTGTGCTCCAGGCGGGTGGAGCGCCCGTCCCGCTCAGTTCAGCAGGTGGATGTGCTGGCAGCCGTGGGTCTTGGCGTAGTGCTCGGCCTTCGTGCGGATGAAGGCCGTGTTGTTGTGGCCCGAGCCGCAGCTCACCTTGGCCGCGTTGGCGCCGGCGAAGATCCGGTTCTTGCCGGGTCCGCCGAACACCTTCGAGCGGCCGAGGCCGACGTCGATGCGGCTGTTGCCCTTGCCGCCGATGACGGTGTCGTTGCCGTTCCCGGCCGTGACCCAGTCGCTGCCGTTGCGGCCGTTGACGTAGCTGTTGCCGTTCCCGACCGCGATCCGGTTGAACCCGGCCCGCGCCCAGAGACGATCGTTGCCGTTCCCGTCGAACAGGATCTGATGACCGCCTTCACCGTCGACGCAGTCATTCCCGCCGAGCGCGGCTACGCGTTCGAAGGCTCCGAGCGCGAGTATTCGGTCCGATTTCGGGGTTCCGTACACCCGCCCGCCGCGTTTCGTCGCGACCAAGGCGAACCTCGGACCGGGGCCTGTCGTACACGGGAACCCGGGGTACTTCGCCGCGACCACCGAGGTCGGGAACACCGTTCCGCCCGACGGACCCTGGAACGGACGGCTCACGACGATCACACCGCCACCCGGAAGGATGATCTCGCACAGCTGCGCCGAGATGTTCAACGTCGACCCCGGCGGGCAGATCTCCAGCACCGGCGGCACGCCACTCGTACCCGCACACGGGCTCCCGATCGACTGCGTCACCTTCGCCTCACCGATCACGATATCCGCGAGCCCGTTCAGCTTCACCTCAGCCACCGTCTCGGTCAACGAATTCGCCGTCTGGACCTTCTGGTTCAGCGCGATGAACGAACCGCCACCCAGATCAATCCTGTACGGCTGCCCCGCCGGAACCGTCATATTCGCCCCATTGACAGTGATCAGATTCAGCGTCGAGCTCCCCGTCGCCACCAACTGATCATTCACACACGCATACGCCGCCGTCGCCTGCACCGGACCGACAATCGCGATAAACCCACCGCCACCCGTCGGAATCGTCACGCCCTGAACCGCCGCGACCGCCGTCGCACCCGGCGCCGTCGACCCACTCGGCGAGAACACCGAATACGTAAACGCACCCACCGGACCCGCATTCACGATCGAGGTACCCGTCACCGGCACCGACGTCGTCGCCGCACCAGCCGTATCCGTAGCACACGGCGTCGTATTCGGGTTAGCGATCGTCGGCTCCGTCGTGAGCGTATTCAACAGCGTCACCCGGACCGTGCTCGCCCGACACCCAAACGGAGTCCCAGACGCCGCCGAAGCAGAACCCGCGAAAGCGAGCAGGCAGAAGGTCGCGCCCAGGAGGGTCGCGATCCACCGGGCGTTTCCGTACACGAGTAAGCGACGAGACTGCATATGCGATTCCTCCGAGGCTATGGGAACTGGATGGGCGCAGACACGAACTCGGTCGGTGCGCCCCGACGAATCAGTATCCGCTCTGACGCCCCCCGGATAGGGGGCTCCCCTGTTTACGCGATTACTTCGCGAAAGCTACCGGTTAACGCGGACGGCTGCCTAGATCCCGGCCGCACGGCTCGCTTCGGCGTGCGCGGCGCGCTCGAGCTCATCATGAAGTTCGGGGAGGGGCTGGGAGCGCCCGAGGGCGCTCGCAATGAGCCAGTCGGCGAACCAGGCGTTCTTGGGCAGCAGCGGCCCATGCATGTACGTGCCGATCACGGTCCCGCGGCGGACCCCTTCGAGCTGGTCGCGCCCGTTGTTGCCGTGCCCACGCACGACCCGGCCGAGGGGCTGCGCCGATGCGCCCAGGTGGGTGCGGCCGCCGTGGTTCTCAAAGCCCGCGAGGATGCGTCTCGAACCCGGCTCGAGCTCGACCTCGATCGCGATGTTGCCGATCAGGCGCGGGCCGTCTGTGCGCACGGTGCGGATGTCGATGAGGCCGACGCCGGGGAGCGTCCTGCTCCCTTCGGGGAGCGTCCTGCTCCCTTGGAGCTCGTCCTCGCCCAGCTCATAGGAGTGGCCTAGGAGCTGGTAGCCGCCGCACACGGCCAGGATCACGGCGCCGCGGTCGGCGGCGGCGTGGAGCGCATCGCGCTTCTCCTGCAGATCAAAGGCGACGAGACGCTGGTCGCGGTCCTGCCCGCCGCCGATGTAGAAGAGATCGGCGCCGTCGGGATCGAGCTCGTCGCCGAGCGTGCTCGCATGCACGTCAAAGCCGATATCCCGCCACGTACAGCGACGCTCGAGCATGAGCAGGTTGCCGCGGTCGGCGTAGATGTTCATGAGCTCCGGGTAGAGCGCGCACACGCGGAGCCGATCCGGAGACCGTTCAGGCACCGAGCACCACGACCTCGCTGCCGACGTAGTCCTCGGTGGCCGGGATATGCGCCCGGTCGAGCTCCGCAAAGCCGGCGGCCACGCCCTCGCGCGCGAGCTCGGCCGCTCCGACGCGGTGCAGGACGATGCGGTTCTCCTCGACCTCGCGGGCGCCGTCGGCCGCGACGATCTCGCGCAGGCGCTCGATCACGACCTCGTCGGGCTCCACGCGGACGGCCATGGGCCGGCTCGCGTAGACGACGCCGTCAAGCTCGCGCATGTCGGGCAGGGGCGCGGGCCCCCCGTCGCGCACCTCGTATTCGTCGACGACCTCGGTGAGAGCGGTCGCGAGCGCGCCGCCCGGGAGCAGGCACGCCCGCGCGCAGCGCAGGAACGCGGCTCGCTCCTCGACGCCGCCGAGGAGCTGGATCGCCTGCATGGGCACGAGGCAGAGAGAGAACCGGCGCTGGAGCGTGAAGGAGCGGGCGTCGGCGAGGATCGTCTCGAGGGTGGTCCCCGCCGCGCGTGCGGCGAGCTCGCCGAGGAGGTCGGGGTCGCGGTCGAGCGCGGTGACGTGGTGCCCGAGACGGGCGAGGTCGAGCGCTACGCGCCCGGTCCCCGCGCCGACTTCGAGGATGGGCCCCGAATGCTTACGGGCGAGGGTGCGCCACAGCGGGAGGTCCTCCCGATACCCGCCGCACTCGATGTCGTGCCAGATGACCTCGGTCGCGCTCATCCCACGCCTGAACGCCAGAACGGGGGGGCGCTCCCGCGGGCCGCGAGCTCGTCCCGGAGCTCGAGCAGGGCCGTGTAGGTGGGCAGGGCGAAGACGTGCGCGTCGCGCGCTGCGGCGAGCGCCGCGTCGAGGGCTTCGGGCAGGCCGGGCACCACGTGGAGCCGATCCTCGGGCACGCCGGCGTACTTGAGCCTGAGCGCGAGCTCCGCCGCGCGCGTCCCGGCACAGGTCACGCGGTGCACGCGACCGGCCAGGATCTCGTAGTCGGCGTCCCACACCCAGGAGATATCGCGCCCGTCGGCGGTGCGGTCGTTGAGGACGGCGAGAATGTCGAGCTCGCCATCCTCGAGGGTCAGTGTGCGGAGGATCTCGTTGGCGCCGGCAGGGTTCTTGACGAGCAGGATCGACAGCTCCCGTCCTCCGACTGGAATTGTCTCGGCGCGCCCGAAGGCGGCGGTCACGGCCTCCAGTCCGGAGACAATCTGGGCCAGCGGGATCTCGAGAGCCAGGCACAGCGCGCACGCGCCCACCGCGTTGTAGACGTTGTAGAGCCCCGGCAGGGGCAGCTCGATCACGGCCGAACCCGCGGGGGTTTGCAGCGTGAAGGTCGCGCTCCGGGTCCCGTGGAGGCGGATGTCCTCGGCGCGGACGGTCGGCGCCGGGCGCACCTGACCGCAGCTCGGACAGCGGTAGCGACCGAGGTGTCCGAGGTAGATGGCGTCGTAGACGTAGGGCGCGCCACACCGGCGGCAGTGCTTCGAGTCGGCCGCGTGCTGCATCTCGGGAACGGCCATGGCGTCGTCCTCGACGCCGAAGTAGGTGACGCCCGGGTGGTCGCGCCCGAGGTCGGCGATCAACGGGTCGTCGGCGTTGAGGACGAGCCGGGCGCCGCGCGCCGGCCCGGAGAGAACGCTCGCCCACCGGTCGGCGATGGTCTCGAGCTCGCCGTAGCGATCAAGCTGATCGCGGAACAGGTTCGAGAGCAGGATCGCGCGCGGGCCGAGCTGCTCGGTCAGCGCCTCGAGCCAGAACTCGTCGACCTCGAAGAGGCCGAGCTCGCCGTCGATCCGGCCTCCGGCGCGCGTGGCGGCGAGCAGGGTCGAGGCGACCCCGCCGGCCATGTTCGCCCCAGCGCGGTTATGGACGACGGTCACCCGGGCGCGTTCGAGCACCGAGGCGATCATCGCTGTCGTCGTCGTCTTCCCGTTCGTGGCCGAGACGATCACGCTCCCGCGCGGGAGCCGCGCCGCGAGCTCGGAGATGGCCTGCGGCTCGAGCCGGATGAGGACCTTGCCCGGCAGGCTCGTGCCCCCGCCGCGGCCAGCGCGCCGGGCGAGGGCGCCGACGGCGCGAGCGGCGACCAGCTTTGGGCCCAGAGCGGTCATGCTGGGACCATGACACGCACGGCGCCCGGAAGCGCGCGCACGGTGACCGGGAGCTCGGCGATCGGGTCGCCGTCGGCATACATCGTGAACGGCCGGTCGGCGCTCACGCGCACCTCCCGCGCGCGCCTGAGCATGACCTCGGGGCGGACGACATGGCGGCCCTTGAACACGGTGGGGAGGAGGCGGAGAAAGCGCAGCTTCGGCATCTCGGCGATGGCGAGGACGTCGAGCATGCCGTCCTCGAGCGAGGCGTCGGGGGCGATGTACATGCCGCCTCCGTAGGCCCTCGAGTTGGCGGCAATGACGTTGTAGCCGCGGACTGACACGACCTCGTCGCCGTCGAGCTCGATGCGAAAGCGAGCGGGATGCCACCCGGCGAGCCCACGCAGAGCGCTGTACACATACACAAGATTTCCGCGCACGATCCGCGTCTCGTTCGCGATCCGGTTGCAGTCGGAGTCAAAGCCACAGCTCGCGATCCCCACGAACGCCCTGCCGCCGGCCTCTCCGAGGTCAAGCGCGCGCTCGACCCCGGTTATGAGCACCGCGCAGGCGGCGACGGGCTCGAGCGGGATCCCGAGGACGCGCGCGAAGTCGTTGCCACGCCCGCCGGGCAGCACGCCGAGGACGCCGTCGGTGTGCCGGAGCGCGTCGGCGACCGCGCCGACGAGCCCGTCGCCGCCAAAGGCGACGGCGATCTCTCCCCGCGCTGCGGCCGCGGCCGCCAGCTCACGCGCGTGGTCGAGGCTGCCGGTGTGCTCGGCGTGGTGCGGTGTCCCGGCCGCGGCGAGGGCGGCCTCGACAGAGGGCATGGCCTTGCCTGCGCGCCCTCCTCCCGCCGACGGGTTCACGATCAGGGCGATCCTCCGTGGCTCCGGCATCGGCGCTTACCCGGCGAGCACGAGCGCGGCCAGGTCCTCGGCGATGGCGACGGGAGCCGGCGCCTGAGCGGCCTCGGCCTCGGCTCGGCTTGTCACGCCGGTGAGGACGATGGCCGCGTCGAGACCCGCCGCCGCGGCCCCCGCGAGATCGGCGTCGAGCCTGTCGCCGACGGCGAGGGCGCGACCGGGGCCGAGGCGGTCGAGCGCGGTGAGGAACACCTGGGGGTCGGGCTTGCCGACGATCTCAGCCGTGCGCGAGGTCGCGTACTCGAGCGCGGCCACGACCGCTCCCGTCCCCGGCCAGGGGCCGTCAGGCATCGGGAAGGTGCGGTCGCGCCCGGCGGCGATCATCTGCGCGCCCGCGAGAACGGCCTGGACGGCCTCGCGCAGCTCGTGGTAATCGAGGTCCTCGTGGTGGGCCACGACGACAACGTCCGCGCGCGTCGCCAGGTCGGTGCCGTTGACGATCCGCAGCCCCGCGTCGCCGACGTGGCGGTACACGGCCTCGGAGCCGATCACGTAGGCCGTGCCCCCGCGCGGGTACCCCTCGGCGAGCACGTGCTGGATCGCGCCGCCAACGGTCACCACCTCGCCGAGCGAAGCCGTGATGCCGAGCGACCACAGCTTGCGTACGTACTCCTCGCCCGAGCGCTGGGAGTCGTTGGTGATGAAGGCGATGCGCTTGTCCGCCGAGCGCAGCTGGGCCACCGCTTCGGGGGCAGCGCGCGTGCTCTGCTCGCCCACCCACACGCAGCCGTCGAGATCGAGCAGGACGTGGTCGTAGCCGGCGAGCAGGGGGGAGAGGGGCATCAGAGCTCGAAGAGCGTGGCCTGGCCGCTCGGCTCGGGCGGCGCCAGGCACTCGGGGCCGTCGTAGCGGGCGTCGTTGACGGCGTCCGATACGGCGCGCAGAGCGGTCCGCTCGGGCGCGAGGGGGGCGAGGAGGTCGGCCAGCTCGGCTTTGCCCGTCGCCGGATCGAGCCACGCTCCCTCGGCGCCGGAGGGCAGGATGACCGGCATCCTTCCGTGCAGCGGCGCGACGGCGGCGTTGGCCGGCACCGTGAGGATCGTGCACGAGCGCAGCGTGCCGCCGTCGGCCGCGTGCCAGATCGACCACAGGCCCGCGAAGGCGAACATAGGCTCGTCTGAGCAGGAGATGTGGAAGGGCTGCTTGCGGGCGCCGGGGGTCGGGCGCCATTCGTAGAAGCCGTCGGCAGGGATCAGGCAGCGGTAGCGCTCGTAGGCGCGCCGGAAGGCGGGGCGCTCGGCGACCGTCTCGGCGCGGGCGTTGATCATCTTCAGGCCGATGTCCTGGCGCTCGGCCCACGAGGGCACGAGGCCCCAGCGCAAGAGCTCGCCGCGGGGACTGCCCTCGCGATCGACCGTCACCGCCAGCACGTCGTCAGCGGGAGCGACGTTGAAGCGCTGCCGGATCTCGATCGACTCGCCGACCGGGAAGCGGGCGCGGACGTCGGCGGGCGTGGGGGTGGCGAGCGAGTACCGGCCGCACATCGGGGGTTCGACGAGCGCCTCAGCGCGCGCGAGCGGCCGTCTGCTCGGCGCGCTCGGCCTGTGCCTTGCGCTGGCGCCGGCGGCCGAGGTAGGCGAGCACGCCCAGGACCACGACCACGAGGACGAAGCCGTAGAAGATCGACAGCTGCCACGAGCCGCCGCCGAAGGGCAGCGATACCAGCTCGACGATCCCGAACCCGAGCCCGAGCAGGCCGATGATGATGAAGAGGACGAGCAGGACCCCGCGCGTGCGCGCGAGCTTGCCCGCGCTCGCGGGCGGCGCGATCAAGCCCATGAACTTGAGCCCCAGGAGCTGGCGCCCGGTCGGCGGCTCGACGCCGAGACGCTCGGCGGCCTGCTTGAGGTCGTCGGCCCGCCGCTCGGCGAGTGCGAGCGACGCGTCGGCCATACGACGGAGCTGGAGGCGCTCCTGCGGACGTGCGGCCGCGAGGGCGCGCTGGAAGTGGGCGCGCGCGGCTTTGGCGTCATAACGCTCGGCGGCCCGTGCTCCGAGGATGGCCTGAGCAGCGGCCTTGAACCGGGTCTCGGCCTCGAGCTCCTCGTCGGAGCGGGTCTCAAGCTGCTGCATCGCGGCCAGCTGGCTGCGCTGCTCCAAGCGGACCGTTCGCTGCTGCTTAGGCATGGGGATATGGAGTCTAGTCGCTCGCGCGCGGCTCTACGGGCGAGGCCCGGCGCGCCATCACCGGCGCGGCACGACCACCCATATCCTCTGCGCGGTCAGGTCCTGGCCGGCGTCGGTGGGGGCCGCGGGCGGCGGGCGGAAGACGTCGACGTGGCGTCCGACGATGGCGCCGCCGGTGTCCCGCGCGATGAACCAGCCGCCGTGGCCGTCGTGGCGGTACGCGGGGATGTAGACGCGACTGCCGAGCGGTATCGCGCTCGGGTCCACGGCCACGGATTGGTAGTACTTGAGTGGGAGCGAAGGTCCGGCCGCGAAGGTCACCCCACGGATGGGGACGTACTTGACGCCGAGGCCGTTGGACCAGCCGCTGAGGAGAAGCGGATAGGTCACCTGGCCGGTGCGGTTGCGCCAGTAGCCGCCCGCCCGCCAATAGGGCGGTCCGCCCGACCATCCGGCCGCGCCTGGCGCGGTCGCCTGGCCCGCGAGCGTCACCCAGCCCGCGTCTCCGAGCGCGGCAATGTGGTAGAGCCGGCCGTCGAGCCCGATGCCCTCGCCTTGCATCGAGACGCCGATGGCCGAGTAGAGCCAGTCGACGCGGTGCTGGCCCGTCAGCCCCGGCACGCTCACGAGCTGGCCGATGAACCACGACTCGGGCACGGGCCAGTACTCCGTCACGGTGACGCCGCGGAGCCAGTGGCCCTTGGCCGATTTAGGAGGAGGCTTCGCCGTCGGGGCCCTGGTCGGGTCGAGGCCACCCAAGGGAGCGCCGCCCCCGGTGGGACCGGCTCCGGCGCCGCCGCTCGCGGCCAGGCCGGCCGAGGGGATCGCGACCGCCGCCGCGAGCAGGGCGATGAGGGGGGCGCGGAAGCGGGCTCGCCGGCGTGGGCTGGGGCGGGGGCGTGGGATCATGGCCTGCGGCCGCGTGTCGGCGCCGGGACCGGGGGGATGGGGGGGCGGAGCTAGGTTGCTGGAGGGCGGGGGGGCTCCAGCCGGTCCGGGCGGCCGACCAGACAGGGTATTCGCCCCGGCGGGCGGACGGGGCAGGCGGGCAGCGGCCCCGATGCGCGCTAGGGACGCGCGGGCGGAGCCGTCGGCCGCGCGGGGGAAGCCGTCACATCTTTTGCGTCGCTCGCCACCTGCTCGCCGACGTCCCACCTGAACGGCGGCGCGACCACGAGCGGCGTCACCGTCCCGCTCCGGCCCATGCACCGCGGGCAGTTCTCAAGCAGCAGGGAAGCGGCCGTGAGCTGGGTGCGGAGGCCGCAACGTGCGCAGTACAGGCTAGGCATGGAGATGTCCGGATGCCGAGATCGGGTGACAATACATCACGGAATCTCTACCAGTCAAATCGATTTGTTGATGATACGGGCCGGCGGGGCTCGCGCCGGGATCGCTCGACGGTCCCCGCGCCTAGTGGCGGATACGCGCGCGGGCCATCCGAGCGATGATCGGCGCCAGGGTGTGCGCCATCAGCTTGTAGCCCGCCGTCGTGGGGTGGACGCCATCGATCAGGACGAGACCGCGCCGCTCGCCCGCGGCCGGGGTGCTCCAGAGGTGCGCGAGGGCGGTCGTGTACGTGCAACCGGCCCGCCGTGCGGCGGTGCGGTCGAGCCTCGCCGCCAGCGCGATCGTCTTCTGTGGAAACGGCAACGGTGTGGGCGCCACGATCAGGCAGGCGCCGCCGTGCTCGCGGGCGATGCGGGCGCGGGCCGTCATCGCGTTCAGGTAGTTCGCCGACACCGGCTGCCCGCCGATGACCGCGGCGATGTAGGCGTAGAGGAAGACGGAGATGTCGTAGTGCTGGAGGAGCAGGGACTGGTGGACGCGCGCGGTGAACCCGTCGGATGGGAGCTTCCCGGAGTGCCCGAGGTTGTCGACCTCGAGCTGCACCTGCCCGGGTCTGACGGGGCGACGGGCCACGGCTCCGTCGAACCAGAGTGCGCCGCAGCTCGGGCCGTGAATGGTCAGCTCATGGCGGCCGGAGGGGAGGGTGAGGCTAGAACCGGTGTCAGCCGGCGGACCGGGCGCGTAGGGATCGATGGTCCAGGTGTGGGCGCCCGAGGTGACGGTGAACGGGCAGTGGAGGTCCTCCGAGGAGTAGAGGATCTCGATGTCGGGGTCGCTCATCGCCACCGTGGCGGTGGCCTCGGGCGAGATGGCGACGGCGCTGTACTCGCTCGGTCCGTCGACGCCGGCGGTCAGGCCGTAACCGATCATCAGCCAGCCGTTCGCCGGAACCGGCCCGCTGCCGTATCCGATCCAGTGATTGAAATGCCAGCGGAAGGGCGCGGCCGGGACCAGGCCCACGCCTCCGGGCGTGAAGCCAAAGGCCGACTCGGCCCGTGCGAGCTGTGGCGCCAGCCCGTTCTGCACGTAGTTGGGGACGAGCAGGCTCTCGGTGACGGAGTCGCCGAAGACGGCAACGGTGACGCGCGTGCCGGGCCGCGGCGAGGACATCGCGGCCGGGGCGACCACGATGGCGGCGATGAGCATCACGACCGTAATCGCGGCCGCGACATAGGTCCCGAGCGCCCGGCGAGTCCGGGCCCG
The DNA here is from genome assembly GCA_034665165.1 of Solirubrobacteraceae bacterium. Lineage (GTDB taxonomy): Bacteria > Actinomycetota > Thermoleophilia > Solirubrobacterales > Solirubrobacteraceae > Palsa-465. The sequence continues at coordinate 17,453 of JAXDGF010000001.1, forward strand.
TGAGCGCTCGACGGCGCTCGGCCTCGATGTCGGCCGCCTGACCCTCGTGTCGATGTGATGACGCCTGCGAGCCAAAGCTCGCGTAGCATGACTGGCGAATGATGGAGATGCGCTGGAGAAAGACGTTTGCGGGGACATCGGTGGCGGCATGCGCCGCCGTCGCGCTCGCGCTTTCCTTGACCTCGGCCGCCGCCGCCGGAGCAGCCGCGCTGCCGGTAGCCAGCGCCGCGAGCGGATGCACCCTCGGTAACAAGGGCAGGACGCTCGGCCCCACGTACGTCACGCAGCTCACCGTCTCACATACGAGCTGCGCGACGGGCATGAAGGTGATCAAGGCCTACAACCACTGCCGCCTGGCCTCGGGCGGCGTCAAGGGCTACTGCCACTCGAAGGTGCTCGGGTTCCGCTGCTCCGAGAAGCGGCCGCAGACGGGCCTGATCGCGTTCATCGCGAAGGTCCATTGCACGAACGGGCGGGCGGTCGTGAACTTCACCTACAGCGAGAACACCTAGGCGGCGTCCGGCTCGGTTGGGGGCCGGGCAGGCGATGTCCGATGCCGGCCCGCATCGCGTCCCGTCAGAGGGAGGCGGCGAGCCTTCGGATCGCGGCCGCGAGTGCAGCGGCGGCGGCGCTTAGCGGTCGCTCCGCGGAGACCGCCACCGACGTGACGAAGATCGGCGCGTCCTCGATGGGCACGACCACGACATCCGAGGCTACGGCGGCAAACGACGGCGGAAGGAGCGTTATCGCAAGGTCCTTCGCCGCGAAGTCGAGGAGAGTCGCGATGTCATTGATCTCGTAACCCACCTCACGCTCCACCTCGGCGGCGGAAAACGCGGAATCGGCGACCATCCTCGATCCCCACGCCAGCGGCCCATCCACGAAGACCTCATCTCTGA
>JAXDGF010000002.1:0-3023 GCA_034665165.1 Solirubrobacteraceae bacterium
CGTGACGCTGTACACGGTCGAGAGCGTCAAGCACAACGTCTCCCGCTGGGTCGCCGTCGACGGAGGCATGTCCGACAACCTGCGCCCGATGCTCTACGGCGCGGACTACGAAGCCCATGTCGCCGACCGTTTCGGCGGTGCCACCGCATGCGTGCTCGCGGGCAAGCACTGCGAGTCCGGCGACGTGATCGTGCGCGATGCGCGCCTGGACGACCCGAGGCCGGGCGACGTCATCGTCACGCCGGCCACCGGCGCCTACGGCTACGCGCTCGCCAACAACTACAACGGTGTGCCCCGCGCGCCCGTCGTCTTCTGCCGGGACGGCGATGCCCGCGTGGTCGTACGGCGAGAGAGCTTCGACGATCTCACCGCCCGCGATGTCGCCTAGGCGCTTGGGCCCGCACCGTGCCATCTGACCGCCCGGCCTCGGCAACGCAGTTCACCGTCGGCCTGCTCGGGCATGGCACCGTCGGGTCCGCCTTCGCGGCCCTGCTCTCCGACCGCGCCTCTGAGATCGAGCGCTTCAACGGCCGTCGCCCGCTGATCAGCGGCGTCCTCACACGCACCACGGGCAGCTTCGAGGAGATCCTCGATGGCGCCGACCTGATCGTCGAGGTGATGGGTGGGCTCGAACCCGCGCGGGAATACCTGCTGCGGGCGATGCGCGCGGGCAGGCACGTTGTGACCGCCAACAAGCAGCTCCTCTCACAGCACGGCGAGGAGCTCTATGAGGCCGCGCGCGAGCATGACGTGAGGCTGCGCTTCGAGGCTGCCGTGGCTGGCACCGTGCCGGTTGTACGCGTGCTCGAGGAGTCGCTCTCGGCCACCCCGATCGAGCGGATCCACGGCATCGTCAACGGCACCACCAACTTCATCCTCACGGAGATGACCGCAGGCTCCAGCTACGCCGAGGCGCTCAGCGAGGCGCAGCGCTCAGGCTACGCCGAGGCCGACCCGAGTGACGACGTCAGCGGCCGCGACGCCGCCGCGAAGATGGCGATCCTCGCGCGCCTGGCCTTCGGCAGCCCGGTGCACCTCGACGACGTGCGCTACGAAGGCATCGAGCACCTGCACGGCAACGACCTGCAGTACGCGCGCGAGCTGGGTCTCGCGCTCAAGCTGATCGGCACCGCCGAGCGCCGCGAGGGCGGATTGTCGGTGCGGGTCTATCCCACCTTTCTCTACTCCGGACACCCGCTCGCGGGGATCTCGGGCTCGTTCAACGCCGTCACCGTCGAGTCCGAGACGATCACCGAGATCACACTGTCCGGGCCGGGTGCCGGCGGGCGTCAGACCGCCAGCGCCGTGCTCGGGGATGTCGTCAGCGTGATGACCGGCGGCGCGCGACCGCCCGCGCCGCCGCTTGCCCTGCCGCTCGTCGAGGACGTCGAGAGCGCCTTCTACCTGCACCTCGACGTCGCCGACCGCCCCGGCGTGCTGGCGTCGGTGACGAAGGTCCTGGGCGAGCACGAGGTGTCGATCAAGTCCGTCGTACAGCGTGGCCTCGGCGAGCATGCGCGGCTGGTGATGGTCACCCATCCGGTGCGCGAGTCGAGCATGCGAGAGGCCATACGCCAGGTGGGCGAGTTCGACTTCGTACGCTCGACCCCCCGCACGATACGTGTGATCGAAGAGGAGTTCGTATGAACGAGGCGAGTATCAAGGTCCCGACGGTCGAGGGCATTCCGCCCACGGGCGCGCACGTTCCGCTTATCGAGCGCTACCGCGAGCGCCTCCCCTTCGCCCCCGGGGATCCGCTGGTGAGCCTGCAGGAGGGCTCCACGCCGCTGCTGCGCGCGCCGGTGCTCTCGGAGATGGTCGGCGCGACAGTGCGCCTCAAGCTCGAGGGCGCAAACCCGACCGGCTCCTTCAAGGACCGCGGCATGACCTGCGCGGTCTCGGCCGCCGTGCGAGACGGCGCCAAGGCCGTCATCTGCGCCTCGACCGGCAACACGGCGGCGAGCGCCGCGGCCTACGCGGCGCGCGCGGGCATCACCTGCGCGGTGATCGTCCCCGAGGGCAAGATCGCTCAGGGCAAGATGGCCCAGACGCTGGTCCACGGTGCGCGCGTGATCTCGCTCAAGGGCAACTTCGACCAGGCGCTCACGCTGGTTCGCGAGCTCACCGACACGCACCCGATCGTGCTCGTGAACTCGGTCAACAACTACCGCATCGAAGGCCAGAAGACAGCCGCCTTCGAGATCCACGAGGGCCTCGACGGAGGCCTCGAGGCGCTGTGCATCCCGGTGGGCAACGCCGGGAACATCACCTCCTACTGGCGGGGCTTCCGCGAGATGGGGGCGGCGCCGAAGATGTTCGGTTTCCAGGCCGAGGGCGCCGCGCCGTTGGTGGAGGGCAGGGTGATCGAGCATCCGGAAACGGTCGCCAGCGCGATCAGGATCGGCAACCCGGTGCGCTGGGAGGACGCGATGGCGGCCGCGACCGACTCGCGGGGGGCGATCAGGGTCGTGAGCGACGCGGAGATCCTGTCCGCCTACAAGCTGCTCGCCTCGAGGGAAGGCATGTTCTGCGAGCCCGCCTCCGCGGCGTCGGTGGCGGGGCTGCTCAAGTACGGGGCCGACGGAGCCGAGCAGATCGTCTGTGTCCTCACAGGCCGGGGACTGAAGGACCCCGACACGGCGATCGCGAACAACGACGGCAAGGTGATCCAGTGCGTGGCCGAGCGCGGCCCGATCGAGGAAGCGGTGCTGGGTGATCCGTAGGCGGCTCGTGCGGGTGCCGGCGTCCTCGGCGAACCTCGGGCCCGGATTCGACTGCATGGCGGCGGCGCTCGCGCTCCAGCTCGAGCTGGAGGTCGAGGAGACGGGCACCTTCGCCGTCGAGACCGACCTGCCGGTGGCCAGGGGGCGGGAGAACCTCTGCGTGCGCGCCTTCGAGCGCCTGCACCCGGCGGACGGCTTCACCTTCCGGATCCGCTCGGAGATACCGCTCTCGGGCGGCCTCGGCTCGAGTGCGGCAGCGACCGTCGCGGGCCTGATGGCCGCCGACCACCTGTTCGAGCT
>JAXDGF010000003.1:0-6936 GCA_034665165.1 Solirubrobacteraceae bacterium
TCTCCTACCTCTTCTCAGGACGCTTCGTAGGCCCCACAAGCCAGTCGCCCCGCATCGACGAGGGCCGCCACGAGAGCCTCTACGAGCTGGAGATCGCCTTCGCCGAGCTCGCGCGCCTGAGCGCCGAGGGACCGGCGCCCCCGTGGCAGGTCGACCGGCTGCTGCGCAACCTGCTCACCGACCTGACCGGCAACACCCACCGGGCCGAGTTCTGCATCGACAAGCTCTTCAATCCCGCCGGCGAGACCGGGCGCCTCGGCGTCCTCGAGCTGCGCGGCTTCGAGATGCCTCCCCATCCCCAGATGGCGCTCGTGCAAGCCCTGCTCGTGCGCGCGCTCGTGGCCTGGTTCTGGGCCGAGCCCTACGCGGCGCCGCTCGTGCGCTGGGGCACCGAGCTCCACGATCGCTTCCTGCTCCCGTGGTGGGCCGAGCTCGACATCCGCTCGATCCTCGCCGACCTGCGCCGCCACGGCTTCGCCTTCGAGGACGCGTGGCTGGCCCCGTTCCTCGAGTTCCGCTTCCCGCTTCTGGGGACGATCGAGGTCGAGGGCGTCTCGCTCGAGCTGCGCATGGCGATCGAGCCCTGGAACGTGCTCGGCGAGGAGGCGGCAGCGGGCACTTCGCGCTTCGTCGACTCATCGCTCGAGCGCCTCCAGGTGCGGCTCGACGGCGTCGCCGACACCCGCTACGCCGTGATCTGCAACGGCTTTCCGGTGCCCGCCCAGCCCACGGGCACCCCGGGGACGTACGTGGGCGGGGTCCGCTACCGGGCCTGGCAACCGCCCTCGACGCTGCATCCGACCATCGGGGTTCACGCCCCGCTTGTGTTCGACCTCGTCGACCGCTGGAGCAGCCGCTCGGTCGGCGGCTGCACCTACCACGTCGTGCATCCGGGAGGCGTCGCCTACGAGCGGCTCCCGGTCAACGCCAAGGACGCCGAGGCCCGTCGTGCCAGCCGCTTCGAGCCCATGGGCCACACCCCGGGGCGGATCGAGCTCGATGACATCCGCCGTGAAGGGGAATACCCTCGGACTCTCGATCTACGTCGACCGTGACCGGGAAGGACGCCGGCGCCGACAGCCCATGACGAGCGCCGCCACGCCACCACTGCCCGCTTACCGGCCCCTTCCGGGCTGCTACGACGAGATGATCGACGGCGACGGGGCGCCCCGTCCCCACTGGGCCCACCTCGCCGAGGCGTTCGCGGAGCTCGGGGTCGGCGAGCTTCTGCGCCGCCAGGAGGAGGCGGCCCGGCTCCTCGATCAGGACGGCGTCGTATACCACGCCTACCGCGAGTCTCCGCGCCCGGGCCGGCGCTGGCTCCTCGATCCCTTGCCCACGGTCGTGAGCAGCCGCGAGTGGGAGGGCATCGAGACCGGCGTGATCGAGCGCGCCGAGCTCTTGAACCTCGTGCTCGAGGACCTCTACGGGCCGCGCGAGCTCCTGCGCCGGCGCGTGCTCCCCGCCGAGGTCGTGTTCGGCCACCCCGGCTTCCTCCGCCAGTGCGACCAGATCCGCCTGCCGGGCACCCAGCAGCTCTTCACCTACGCCGCCGACCTCGGACGCGACGGGGATGGCCGCTGCCTGGTCATCGCCGACCGCGCCCAGGCGCCGTCGGGCTCGGGCTACGCGCTCGAGAACCGCACCGTGATCTCGCGCGTGCTGCCGAGCCTGTACCGCGATGCGCAGGTCCACCGGCTCGCGCCCTTCTTCCGCTCGCTCCGCGTCGCCCTCCAGGAGGTGGCGCCCCCGGGCGTCGAGGACCCGCGCATCGTCGTCCTCACCCCAGGACCTTGGAACGAGACCGCCTTCGAGCACGCGGTGCTCGCCTCCTCGCTCGGCTACTCGCTCGTCGAGGGGTCCGACCTGACCGTCAAGGACGGCCGGGTGTGGATGCGGTCGGTGGGACAGGTCGAGCCCGTCGACGTCATCCTGCGCCGGGTCGACGCCTGGTACTGCGACCCGCTCGAGCTCAAGCCCGACTCGCGGCTCGGGGTCCCCGGCCTCCTCGAAGCGGCCCGCCGCGGATCGGTGTCGGTGGTCAACACCCTCGGCTCCAGCGTGCTCGAAAGCCCGGCCCTGATGACCTTCCTCCCGCGCCTCAGCGAGCATCTGCTCGGAACTCCGCTTCGCCTCCCGAACGTGCCGACCTGGTGGTGCGGGGAAGAGGAGGGCCGGCGCCACGTCCTCGGACATCTCGAGCGCTTGATCATGCGCCCGGTCTCGCCTGAGGCGGGCGCCGGGTCGGTGCTCGGATGGGAGTGCTCCGCCGCCGAGCTCGCCGAGCTTAGGCGCCGGATCGAGCACCGCCCCTTCGCCTGGGTCGGGCAGGAGGCGCTCGCGATGGCGTCGGCACCCACGCTCACCGCCGGGGGGCTCGAGTCGCGGCGGAGCGTGATGCGGGCCTTCGCCGTCGCCCGCAACGATTCCTACGTGGTGATGCCGGGCGGACTGACTCGGGTCGCGCCCAACACCAGCAGCGGCCGCATCTCCAATCAGGCCGGGGCCATCGCCAAGGACACCTGGGTGCTCGCCTCCGAGCCCGAGCGCCAAACCGGCTTCTGGCTCCAGTCGGGCCCGGCCGTCGAGGGGATCAATCCGATGTCCTCGATCCCCTCGCGCGCGGCGGAGAACCTGTGGTGGCTTGGTCGCTACGCCGAGCGCGCGGAGGCGCTGACGCGGCTGCTGCGAACCGTCCACGACCGCCAGGGCGATTTCCAGGGCAGCGCCAATCCGGCCGGGGTTGCTTCGCTGCGCGCGCTGCTGGCAGCGCTGACCACGATCACCTCGACCTACCCCGGCTTCGTCGGCGAGGGCGCGCAGGAGCGGCTGGCCACGCCCGAGCGGGAGCTCCTCGACCTCGTGATCAACTACCAGCGTCCAGGAACGCTCGCCCACGATGTGCGCTCGCTCATCGACGCCGCCTACGCCGTGCGCGACCAGCTCTCGAGCGACACCTGGCTCGTGGTCGGGCCTCTCGACCGCGCCATCTACGAGCTGAGGGGTCCCGCCGCGAACGAGCAGGCGCGTGTCCAGGGCGCGCTCCAGCAGGTCATGCAGAGCCTCCTCGCGCTCGGCGGCCTCGGGATCGAGAGCATGGTGCGCGATCTCGGATGGCGCTTCATGGACGCCGGCCGCCGGATCGAGCGCAGCATCCAGCTCCTGTCGCTGCTCCGGGCCACCGTGACCGAGGCCCGCGGCACCGCCACCGACAGCCTCCTGCTCGAGTCGGTCCTCACGGCCGCGGAGAGCATCATCACTTACCGCTTCCGCTACCGCTCGCAGGCCCAGCTCGAGACGCTGCTCGACCTGCTCCTTCTCGACGCCGGAAACCCGCGCTCGCTTGCCTACCAGCTCGACCGGCTCACCACCGACCTCGACGCGCTCCCGATCCCGTCGGAGCGGCGGCTGCGAGTAGAGCAGCGCCTCGTCCTCGAAGCCTCGACGGCGCTCCGCCTCGCCGACCTGAGCGCGCTCGTGGTCGCGCAGGACGGCGGGCAGCGGTCCGCGCTCGACGAGTTCCTCGCGCGCCTGCAGGACGGTCTGCTCCTCGCCGCCGATGCCGTCGACCGTGCCCACTTCACCCACCTCGTTCCCGTCTACTCGCTCGTTGGGCCTGCGGGTGCCGACCCCTCGATCGGCCGGGCGGCGTGAGATGAGCACCGCCTATCGCGTCACCCACCGCACCGAGTACGAGTACGAGGCCGACGTGTCCACGAGCTACAGCCAGCTGCACCTGCTCCCCCGTGACCTCCCGGGCCAGCGGTGCCGGACAGCGGCGGTGAGCGTGGTCCCCTCGCCCGAGGACTACCGTGAGCGCCGCGACTTCTTCGGCAACCGCGTCGTCTTCCTCGCCATCCACCATCCGCACCGCGCGTTGACGGTGACCGCCACCAGCGTCGTCGAGGTCGACGAGCGGCCGCACGACCTGTCGCTGTTCGGGCAGCGCCCGTGGGAGGAGGCGCGCGACGCGGTCCGCTGCGGGGCGGTCGCGGACCCCGTCGACGCCGCCCAGTTCGTGCTCGACTCGCCGCTCGTCGAGGTCGCGGACGCCTACCGCGAGTACGCCGCCGCGTCGTTCACGGCAGGCCGTGACCTGCTCGACGCGGTCACCTCGCTGTGCTCGCGGATCCACGCCGACTTCGCGTACGCGCCGGGATCGACATCCGTCGCCACCCCGCTCGCGGAGGTGTTCGACCAGCGCGAAGGGGTGTGTCAGGACTTCGCCCATGTCGGCATCGCGTGCCTGCGCTCGATCGGGTTACCTGCGCGCTACGTCAGCGGCTACCTCGAGACCAACCCGCCGCCCGGGCGGCCCAAGCTCAGCGGCGTCGACGGCTCCCATGCGTGGCTGTCGGTCCTGGTTCCCGATGCCGGCTGGCTCGACGTCGATCCCACCAACGATCAGCTCGTGAGCAGCCGCTACGTTATGACCGCCTATGGCCGCGACTACAACGATGTTCCCCCGCTCAACGGCGTCATCTATACCGAGGGCAAGACCGACAGCCTGCGCGTTCTCGTCGATGTCGTCGCCCTCCCCGATTAGCCGCGCTCCGATCGCGGTATAGGTCTGAGGGGAAATGCGCGCCTTTACCTGCGGCAGATGCGGTCAGCTCCTGTTCTTCGAGAACAGCCGGTGCCTGCATTGCTCGGCTCCCCTCGGCTTCGTGCCCTCGCGGCTCGACATCGTCGTCCTCGACGAGCCGGGCGCCTCGGGGCTGCGCCGCTGCGCCAACGCCGGGCTCGCCCAATGCAACTGGGTGCTCGAGGAGGGCGACCCGGGTCCCCTATGCCGCAGCTGCCGCCTCACGCGAACGCGTCCGGCCGATGACGATCCCGACGGCCTGGCGGCGTTCGCCAAGGCCGAGGGCGCGCAGCGAAGGCTCATGTACCAGCTCCTCGACCTCGGCCTGCCGATCGGCGAGGACCTCGCCTTCGATCTCCTCTCGAGCCGTACCGGACCGGTCATCACCGGTCACGACAACGGCGTCATCACCATCGACCTCGCCGAGTCTGACGACGCCCGGCGCGAGCGGCGACGGGCCGAGCTGGGCGAGCCCTACCGCACCATGCTCGGTCACTTCCGCCACGAGATCAGCCACTACTACTGGCCCATCCTCGTCGAGCACACCGGCGCGCTCGAGCGCGCGCGCGCTCTCTTCGGGGACGACCGCGCCGACTACGAGGAGGCCCTTCAGCGCCACTACGACCAGGGACCCCCGCCCGACTGGAGCGACCGCTACGTCAGCGCCTACGCCAGCATGCACCCGTGGGAGGACTGGGCCGAGACGTTCGCCCACTACCTTCACATCTGTGACACTCTCCAGACCGCGGCGGCCTTCGGCCTCGTCGTCGCCGGCCCCGGCGTGTCCGATGACGACTCGCTCTCATCCGTACCGGTGACCGAACCCAGCCAGCGCCCGTTCGAGGCGATCATCGCCGACTGGCTCCCGCTCACCTACGCGCTCAACGCCGTCAACCGGAGCATGGGACAGGAGGACCTCTACCCGTTCACGCTGGCGCCGACGGTGATCGAGAAGCTGGCTTTCGTGCATGAGCGGGTCGCTGCCCGCCGGCTCACACGCACCTGGTAACGGCGAACGGTCCGGAGTACATTCCCACCCACTCAAGCGACCGGGGGTCGACGAGGGTGGGTGCGCTGATGAGACGAGGGAGCGGCGAGGGTGTGGAACCCAACACCCTGGGTGGCCCACATGAGCGCGGCCACAACCCAGAATGGCGGGCATGGTCACCCAGCCGCAGCTGAGCCCGAGCGCGCCGGAACCGATCGCGCCGGAACCGAGCCCCCCTGCCTCGCCCGTCCGCAGGTGGGCACCTCGGGCCGCGGCCTGGGGCTGGATCCGCGAGCGCCTGCGGACGACCCCGGGGCGGCTCGAGCTCATCTCAGTCGCGGTCGTTGTCGGGGCGGTCGCCTTCGCCCTCATCGGGGGAGCAGCGGAGCGCTCGCGTGACCGCGCGGCCCAGGCGGCCCGGACGGCGACCGAGCCGCTCCTCGTCCAGGCCGTCTCCCTCTACACCTCGCTTTCCGACGCCGAGGCGACGGCGACCACGACCTTCCTCACCGGGGGACTCGAACCGGCGGCGCGCCGGGCGCGCTACCTCGGCGACCTCCGCGGCGCGAGCGCCGCCCTCTCCACCCTGACCCGAGAGCTGGGCTCGGCCCCGGCCGCGCGCGCGGCGGTGACGACGATCGCCGACCAGCTTCCTGTCTACACCGGGCTCGTCGAGTCCGCACGGGCCAACAACCGGCAGGGCTTCCCGGTCGGCGCCGCCTACCTGCGCGAGGCCTCCCAGCTGCTGAGTGGCCAGGTGCTGCCGGCGGCTCGCGACCTCTACCGCGCCGAGGCGACTGGGCTTGGTGGCGACTTCGCCTCGGGCACGGGATCGGCCGCCCTCGTCACCTTCGCGCTCGTTGTCGCCGCCGGGCTCTCGCTGCTCCTCCTCGCCCAGTGGCACGTGTGGAGGACGACGCGCCGCGTCTTCAACGTCCCCATGCTCGCCGCCACCGTGGCGCTCCTCGCCGTGGCGGTCTGGGGTCTCTCGGGGCTGGTCGCCGAGCAGAATGCGCTCGCCGACGCGCAGCAGCGGGGCTCTGACCCGGTCGAGGTGCTCTCGACGACGAGGATCCTCCTCTCGCGGGCGCAGAGCGACGAGAGCCTGACGCTCGTCAACCGCGGCAGCGACGCGGCGAGCCCGGTCGACTTCGCGGCCGTGATGCGAGAGCTCGCACCCGGCGATCCGCTCCTGGCTCAGGTCGCGCACGCCGACCTCGCGAGCGCGATCGCGTCCTACGGGACGCAAAGCGCCCACATCGACCGGCTCGCGGCGGCCGGAGACATCTCGGGCGCCATCAACCTCGCGGTGGCCTCGGCGGCCAACTCGAGCTCGCCCGTCAACCGGCTGAGCGCGGACCTC
>JAXDGF010000004.1:0-7797 GCA_034665165.1 Solirubrobacteraceae bacterium
GTGGCGACCGTGCTCGATCCGATCCAGGCTGTACCGGCGGCGCCCGATCGCCAGCCAAGCGCACCGCGCACAGCGTTCGTGTTCGGCGGCGGCGCAAGCCTCGGCGCGATGCAAGCCGGGATGGTGCGAGCGCTCTACGAGGAGGGGATCACGCCCGATCTGCTCGTGGGCACGTCGGCCGGCGCTCTCAACGCCGCCTTCATCGCGAGCCGGCCGGCGACCGTCGCGACCGCGGAAGAGCTCGCCCACGTGTGGCGCGGGCTGCACCGCGAGGACATCTTCCCGATCAGTCCGCGCACCGTGATCGCGGGACTGGCCAACCACCGCGACCATCTCGTCCCCGACACTGGCTTGCGCCGGGTCGCGGGACGGCATCTCCAGTTCACGCGTCTCGAGCATGCCGCGATCCCGCTGCACCTGGTTGCGTTCGACTTGGTGCGCGGGCACGAGGTCCGGCTCTCCGACGGCCCTGCGCTCGAGGCCGTGCTCGCCGCCGCGGCGATCCCAGGCGTCCTCCCACCCGTCCGGCGCGGCGAGCGCCTCCTGGTCGACGGCGGCGTGGTGAACAACACCCCCATCTCCCACGCGGTGGAGTTGGGCGCCGAGCGCATCTACGTGCTCCCCACCGACGACCCCGAGGCCCGGTCGCTGCCCGAAGGGCCTCGGGGTGCGCTCGACGCGGCCGTGCACGCGTTCACCCTGCTCGTCGGCGCCCGTCTCCAGGCCGACCTCGCGCGCTACGCCGCGAGCGCCGAGCTCATCGTCCTGCCCGCCATCAACCGCGACCACGTCCAGCCCACCGACTTCGACCACTCGAGTCGCCTGATCGGTCACTGCCACGCGGCCGCCCGCGAGACCCTCGCCGAGCTCCCGATCGCCGCGTGAAGCTGATGTCCGTACGCGCTCCGTCTCCGCCCCGCCGCACCCGCCGGCGCCCCTCCGAGGACCGCCGCGGAGGCTGTCCGGAGGGCGACAGCGCGCGGCCGCGCCCGCTGGAGGAGCCGGCGCCCGTCGAGGAGCCCGCGCGCGTCGAGGAGCCCACGCGTGTGGAGGAGCCGGCGCGCGTCGAGGAGCCCGTCGCGGAGGGCACCGGCCGCGCCCGCCCCGCCATCGGCCGCCGGGTCGCCACCGCGGGTCTGCTCATCGCCCTCGCCATCTCGCTCCTCCTCTCGGTGCCGGGGCTCCGTCCCGTGGTGCGCGCGATCGCCGAGATCGACCCGCTCTGGGTCGTGGTGGCGATCGCACTCGAGCTCGCCTCGTGCGTGAGCTTCGTGATCGTCTTTCGCCTCTTCTTCGATCGCGTGCAGGCACGGGACGCGCGCGCGCTGGCGTGGACCTCGATGGCCTCGGGCGCGCTCCTGCCCGGCGGCGGCGTGGGCGGATACGCGGTCGGGGGCTGGCTCGCACATCTCACCGGCGTCCCGACGCGCTGGATCGTGCGCCGCTCGAGCGGGCTCTTCTTCTTCACGAGCGGCATCAACGCCTCGGCCATCATCATCGCCGGGCTCCTGCTCGTCGCGGGCGTGTCCGGCCCGCACGACTTCGGGCGCGCGGCGCTGCCCGCGCTCCTCGCCGGGGCGGCCTTGGTCGTCGTCCTCTCGCTGCCCGTGGTCGCGCGCCGCCGCGAGGGCGGGGCGGGGCGCCTCGAAGCCCTGATCGTCGGCATCACCGACGCGTGGCGTGCCGCGCTGCGCCCGAGCTGGCGCCTCCTCGGCGCGCTCGGCTACCTCGGCTTCGACATCGCCGTGCTCTGGGTCGCCTTCTCCGCCGTCGGGGAGCCGCCCTCGGTTCCCGCCCTCGTCCTCGGTTACTCGATCGGCTACCTCGCCAACAGCGCGCCCGTCCCCGGCGGGATCGGCGTGCTCGACGCCGGCCTCGCGGGAGCGCTCCTTCTCTACGGTGCCTCACCGCTTCATGTCGTCGCGGCCGTGCTCGTCTATCACGCCGTCGCCTTCTGGATCCCCTCCCTCGGCGGGGTGATCGCCTATGCCTGCCTGCGCCCACGCCTGACCGACCCGGGTCGCTCCGAGGCCGACCCGGGCCGCTCCGAGGCCGGCGCCGCGCGGTCGCAGGCTGCGCCCCCGGCGACCGCGCCTTGACCGGCGCATAGCGCACCACCGCTACCTCGGGGCGGGAGTGGCGGCGCTCGCTTGGACTGCATTCGGCCACGGCGGGGATCGTGGTCACTTTTGGTGAATTATTCACCACAAGTGACCACGGCTGGCCCTTCCACGCCGGGGCTCGGGTCATCGCCGCCGGCGGCGCCGGCACCGCCCAGGCCGCCACCGCTCCCTGCGGGACGTCCACCACGGCCAACTACACCCACGTGATCTGGATCATGATGGAAAACCACCCCTACGGCGACATCATCGGGAACACGGCGCAAGCTCCGTACATCAACAGCCTCGCCGGCCAATGTGGCCTGGCGACCAACTACCACAACATCAGCCACCCCAGCCTGCCCAACTACATCGCCGTCACCTCCGGACTGCCGCTCGCGTCGCTGAGCCCGTTCACGAACGACTGCAATCCGTCGCACAGGTGCAGCACTTCCGCGCCGAGCATCATGGGCCAGACCTCGAGCTGGAAGGCCTACGAGGAATCGATGCCGTCGAACTGCTACCGCAAGAACAGCGGTGAGTATGCGGTCCGCCACAACCCCGGGCCGTACTACACCTCACTGACCAACTGCGCCACCAACGACGTGCCCTACCCCCAGCTGGCGACCGATCTCGCCGCCGGCAACCTCCCCGCGTTCTCGTTCGTCACCCCGAACCTGATCGACGACATGCACGACGGGACGATCGCGCAGGGCGACGCGTGGCTCGCGGCCAACGTCCCCACCATCCTGGGCTCGCCTGAGTACCAGGCGGGCAACACCGCCCTCTTCATCACCTGGGACGAGGGTGAGGGCGGAACCTCCAACGATTGCGCCGGCCGGCGCCTTCGGTCTCTAGTCGAATCCGCCCGCCTCGGGGGCGCGTGATGCGCCCCCCGCCGGCGGGTCCTACGCCGTCTCGGGCGAGTAGTCGCTCCCGTTCGAGCGCACGGCGGCGACGGCTCCATCCAGGTCCTCGGTCACCGAGGTCCGCGTGTCGAAGGCGGTGAGCTCGAGCACGCGGCGCGCGGCGCCGCCGGCCGGCGCCACCACGGCGAGGCCCTGGCCGCGGCGCCCGAGGCGAATGTGGAGCTCGTAGAGGAGGGCGATCCCGGTGCTGTCGAGATGGCCGACCCGGCCGAGATCGACGACGAGACCGAGGGCGCGATTGGATATGTCGCTGAGCTCGCGCCCGATCTCGGTCGCGTTCGAGGCGTCGACCTCGCCTTCGACGATGGCGATCATGAGGCCGTCATCCTCGCGCCGGGTCACGGACGCAAGCGGCGCCGAGCCGGGCGCGCCGGGCGCAGTCCGGTGCGACGCGGGGGAGGGGGAGCTCACGCTTCCGACCTCGTTCCGAGGGCGGGGCCGGCGCCGGCGGCGGCGGGCTCGGCCGACACCGATTGGCGCATGACAACGCGGGTCCCGTCTGCCCCCTGCTCCATGTCGACCGACTCGCAGACGGCCCGGATGAGGCGCAGACCCCAGCCGCCGCGCGCGCCGAGGGGCTCCCGCCAGCGGCCGTGGTCGCGAACCTCGAGCACGAGCTCGTTCCCGGCGCGCTCGGCCCTCAGCGTGAAGGTGGCGTCACCCGGACCGTAGGCGTGGCGCACGGCGTTGGTGCACGCCTCGCTCCAGGCGAGCTCGAGGTCACGTGCGACGCCGATGTCGAGCTCGGGAGCGGAGGCGCCGAGCCAGGCCCGCAGCCGGTGCCGGGCCACGGTGACCGCGTCGGTCGTGGCCGGGAGCGTGAGCGCCATGGGACCGCCCGTCTGCCCGAGGAGACGGACGGTGAGCACGGCCACGTCATCCTGGCCGGGATGGTCCCCGAGGGTGCGATCGAGAACGTGGTCGCAGAGCGCTTCGACGTCGCCGGGGGCGTCCCGGAGGGCGTCGCGGAGGCGCTCGAAGCCGACGTCGATCGACTCGTCACGGCGCTCGACGAGGCCGTCGGTGTAGAGCAGGAGGGTGTCTCCCGCCGCGAGGGGATGAACGCGCTCGGTCGCGATGGCGTGCTCGTCGACGCCGAGGGGAAGGAACGGCGTGGTCTCGAGGAAGCGCACCGTCCCGTCGGCGCTGACGAGGGCAGGAGGGGGGTGGCCGGCGCTCGCGACCGTCACCGTTCCCGCCTCGGCGTCGAGGATGAGGAACATCACCGTGGCCACCATCCCGGGGCCCAGCGTGGCCTGCACGACCCGGTCGAGGCAGCGCAGGGCCTCGCCCGGAGAGTGACCCTCGATGGCGAAGGCGCGCAGCGCGCTCCGGAGCTCGCCCATCGTCGTGGCGGCGCGGACGCCGTGTCCGACGATGTCGCCGATCATGACCCCGATGCGGTTGTCGTCGAGGACGAGGGCGTCGTACCAGTCGCCGCCCACCTGGGCGGCGAAGCCGCTCGGCCGGTAACGGGCGGCGAGCTCGAGACGGGGGTGGGCGGGCAGGCTCTCGGGGAGGAGGCTGCGCTGGAGGATCTCCACGAGCTCGAGCCCGTGCTCGTAGCGCTGGGCGTGCTCGATCGCGATCGCGACCCGCTCGCCGGCGAGCGCGAGGAGCTCGAGGTCGGCGCCTCCGAACCGGCGTCCGGGGCGCGCGCCCAGGTAGAGCAGACCGATCAGGCTCCCCGAGCTCAGGAGGGGCACGACGAGGGAGCTGTCGATCCGTGCCGCGCGCCCGCCGGGTTGTGCGGAGAGCTCGGCCCCGGCCAGCAGCGCGGGCCGTCGCTCGTTCGCCAGTCGCCCGAGCGCGCCCTCGCCGAAGCTCACGCGCCCGTCCTCGGGGAGGGGGAACGGCTCTCCCTGGTTGGCGCGCAGCGACAGACCGAGGCCGTCGTCGTCGCGGAGGAGGACGCCGGCGGCGTCGGCGTCGAACAGGGTCGTCGCCCGCTCGAGGATCTCGGCTAGGAGCTCGTCGAGCTCGAGGTGGGCCAGCGCCGCGTCGCTGACGATCTGGAGCTTGCGTACGGTGTCGGCGACCGCCTCGGCCTCGGCCCGGGCTCGGGATTGGCGCACACGCTCGGCGCGCTCGCGGCTCAGCGCGACGAAGGCGGCCACCTTGGCCCGGAGCACGTCGGGCTCGAAGGGCTTGACCACGTAGTCGACAGCCCCCGTCGCGTAGGCGAGGGCGACGTCCTCGAGGTCGCTCGCCTGAGCGGTCAGGAAGATGATCGGGATGTGCCGCGTACGGGGCCGCGAACGGATGATCTGCGCCGTCTCGAGCCCGTCCATGCCGGCCATGCGCACGTCGAGGAGGATCACCGCCACCTCCTCGTGCAGGAGCGCGCGTAGCGCCTGCTCGCCCGACTGTGCCGTCACGAGCCGCTCGCCCAGGGGCTCGAGCACAGCCTCGAGCGCGGTCAGGTTCTCGCGGTGGTCGTCGACGAGAAGGATGCCGGCGCGATGCTCGGGCAGCTCGGTCTGCATCGAGAGCATCGCTCCTTCGACCTCGGGGCGCAGCTCCGGGCCGGGCACCTGGCTTAGCCCGGTCGAGCCCGGGCCGCCGGCTGCCCCCCGTTCGGGGAGGCCGTCAGGCCTGAAGCCGGCCATGGATGAGCGACATGAGTTTGTCGGGATCCACGGGCTTGGTGATGTAGTCCGAGGCGCCCGCGGCGATGCTCTTCTCGCGGTCGCCCTGCATCGCCTTCGCCGTCACCGCGATGATCGGGAGGTCCCGGAGGGCCGGGATCGCTCGCACGGCGCCGATGGTCTCGTACCCGTCCATCTGCGGCATCATGATGTCCATCAGTACGAGGTCGATGGTCGGGTCCTTGCCGAGGATGTTCAAGGCCTCCTTGCCCGTCTCGCTGAAGACGACCTCCAGCCCGCGGTCCTCGAGCATGCTCGCGAGGGCGAAGAGGTTGCGGACGTCGTCGTCGACGAGGAGGATGCGTCGCCCGCTGATGCTCGAGTCATCGGAGACGGCGCCCTCGCTCGCGGCCTCCGCCCGCTCGGCGCTGTGCCCGCCGTTGTCCCCCGGGGCCGCCGGATGGAGAATCAAAGCCGTCTCCGCCGCGAGGGCCTCGTCGCTCGCGACGACGCGGGGCTCGAGTTCCGGGGCGTAACGGTCCAGGCGCGCCTCGTCGCGGTCGGTCACGACCCGATCGAGGCGGAGGATGACGGGCAGTTCGTGCAGCGTGGACCTCTCGCGTAGCGCATCGAGGAGCGCGAACACGCGGCTCTTGGAGATTCCGGATCCGATGACCACGCAGTCGGGCGGGGCCTGGTCGAGCGCCTCGAGAACCCCCTCGGGCTCAGTGGGGCAGATGAGCTCGACGCCGTGATCCCGGCCGACCACGCGCCGGACCGCCGCGAGGGCGAGGCCACCGCGATCGAGCACGATCAGGCGCCGGACCGTCGTCGCTGCGCGCCGGCGCTCGCGCCGGAGGGGCGCTCCGCCTGGCTCGGCGGCACCGGCCTCGAGTGACAGCTCGGTGGCGGCCGCGCGCCCGACCAGGGCCGTCGACCCGTTGGTCGCGGGGTGCAGCGCCGCCAGCGTGCCGCCGCGGTAATCGGCATCCATCGCGCGCGCGCGCTGGACGCCGTCGAGCGCGAGCCGGAGCTTGAACACGCTCCCTCGCCCGAGCGTGCTCTGTACCTCGATCTCGCCGCCGAGCGCCCGCGCGAGCTCGCGGCTGATCGAGAGTCCGAGACCCGTCCCGCCGTAGGTTCGGCTCGTCGTCCCGTCGGCCTGCTGGAAGGCCTCGAAGATGACCTGGAGCTTGTCCTCGGCGATGCCGATGCCCGAGTCGATGACCGCGAAGGTCAAGCCCTCCTCGTCCTCGCGCTCGATCCGCAGGGTCACGCCACCCTCGGCCGTGAACTTGAACGCGTTCGAGAGCAGGTTGCGGAGGATCTGCTGCAGGCGCTGCTCGTCGGTCACGATCGCGCTCGGCACATCCTCGGCGAGGACGATGTCGAGGGCCAGCCCCTTGTCGGCCGCAACCGGCTCGAAGGTACGGCGCACGTAGGCGCAGATGTCGTCGAGGCGGATGGCGTCGAACAGGAGGTCCATCTTGCCGGCCTCGATCTTCGACAGGTCGAGGATGTCATTGATGAGCTCGAGGAGGTCGGTGCCCGCGGCCCTGATGGTGCGCGCGAACTCGAGCTGCTTGGCGGTGAGGTTGCCCGACTCGTTGTCGGACAGGAGCTTCGAGAGGATGAGCAGGCTGTTGAGCGGGGTGCGGAGCTCGTGGCTCATGTTGGCCAGGAACTCCGACTTGTAGCGCGAGCTGAGCGCGAGCTGGGCCGCCTTCTCCTCGAGGCCGAGGCGAGCCTGTTCGATCTCGCGGTTCTTCGTCTCGATGTCGCGGTTGCGTTCCTCCAGCAGCTGGGCCTGCTGCTCGAGCTCGGCGTTGAGCGACTGGGACTGCTGCAGGAGCTCCTCGGTGCGCATGTTGGCGATGATCGTGTTCAGGACCACGCCCAGGGTTTCCATGAGCTGCTCGAGGAAGGTCCGGTGGATCCCGCTCGGCGGGCGCAGCCACGCGAGCTCGATCACGCCTAGAACCTGGTCCTCGAACAGGATCGGCATGATGAGGATGCTCGCCGGAACCCGGTTGCCGAGGCCCGAGCTCACGCGTATGTAGTCCTCGGGGACCTCGCTGATGTGGATCTGCTGGCGCTCGAGCGCCGCCTGCCCGATCAGGGCCTCACCGAGGCGGAAGTGATCGGGGACGCTGTCCTGGCGCACGTACCCGTAGCTGGCGA
>JAXDGF010000005.1:0-15465 GCA_034665165.1 Solirubrobacteraceae bacterium
GAGATGCCGACGATCCCGGGACCGACCTCGCTCATCACCGCCCCCGCGCCTACGTGGGTGCCGACCGGCAACTGGTTGGCGGGACCGGCGTGGCCGTAGTAGACGTAGCTGTAGCCGTCGAGCGGGCTGTCGCAGTGGAGCACCGGCGCCCAAGGGCCAAAGCCGCCAATGCCGTGGAGCACGATCGTCCCCGCACACACGGCATACTCCGGCGTTCCGCCCGAGGCGGAGATGTCGACGCCCTGATCGAGCGACCAGCTGCCAGGGGGTGACGCCGCTGACGTGGGGAGCGGGAAGGTGAAGCTGCCGCTGCTCGCGGGCGGACCGCTCGCGGGCGGGGCACCGGCGGGGGCGCTCGACGACGGCAGCGTCTGAGCCGCGACCCGCTGAGCGGCGGCGCGGCGGGCCGCAGCCTGGATTCGCGCGAGATCGTTCTGGAGGCTCGCCAGGTGCGCGCGGGCGCCCGCGAGCTTGGCCGCGGTGAAGCCCCGGGCGCGGAGGAGGCCGTTGCGGCGCTGGACGAGGGCCACCTGGGTGCCGGCGACGGAATCGCGCTCACCGAGGATCTGGCTCGTGAGCGCCTGCTCGCGAACCTGCAGGGCTCCCAGCCGGGTCGCCTGGGCCGCGACGCGCCCCCGCGCGGCGCGGACATTGGTGATCAGGCGGGTGTCGCTCTGCTGAACGGCGTGTACGAACCGGAGCCGGTCGAGCAGGTCGCGGAAGCCCTTGGACTCGAGGATGACCTCGATCAGGTTGGGGGGCGGCGACTCGTAGGCGCCGACGAGGGCACGACGGAGGACCCCCTCGGCGTACGCCTGGTAGCGCTCGAGCTTGAGCAGGTGAGCGCGGGCCGCCTCGTACTCGGTCTGGACCTGGCGCAGCTGCGCGATCTGGGCGGAGAGCCTCGCTTGGATCCCGGCCAGTCGACGCTGCAACGTCGCGATCGATCCGCCCAGCGCGCCGATCCGTTGCGAGGCCGAGTGCACCGATTGGGAGAGCCCGCCGACCCGGGACTGAGCCGAGCCGATCTTTTGCGACAGCCCGGCTGCCCGGGCGCTGCCCGACCTCGAAAGCACGACGCCGAGCAGCGCGGCGCCGAGCACGGCCGCGCAGGCGAGACCGGCGATCAAAGCGCTGCGGGCACCGTGCCCGGTGCGGAATTTGCCTGCTGCCATAGGGCTCCTGGCGTGCCACGGTAACAAGACCATGGCCGCCGGAACCCCGTCACGGCCGATGGCCGCCGGTCTGCACGAGGGCTGTCAGGACCGCGAGCTAGTGCGCGAAAATCCGCGAGTGTCTACATCCTGACGTCGGCGGCGACCTCGAAGACCTCGCGCTTGGTCTGGGTGCCGAGGCCTTCGGGCGGGTTCATGGCCTTGAGCGCGGCTTCGCTGTCGGCGAGGTCTTCCTCACTGGCGAACAGGCCGATCATGTACACGCGTCCGCCCTCCGGATCGGCAAGCATGGTGAAGCCGGTGCTCTTGACCCCTGGCGGTGGCCCCTGCGCGACCCTCGAGCCCATCTCCGCCGAGGCAGCGCGGATTGCGTCGGCGGTCCCGCCTTCCCACGTCGTCACACGTGCAACCATTGATCGTGGCTCCTCTGTCGTTCGATGTGCCGGGTTCCGGTCATTCTGACCCTATACGCCCCGGGCGCGTCGCGCTCACTCCTCGTCGAGCGCCTCCACCAGCAGCGTCGCCACATCCACCACGCGCATCTCCGCGTCCGCGCTCTGCACGCCATCATCAAGCATCACGGTGCAGAACGGGCACGCCACCGCGAGCGTGCCGGCGCCCGTACCCGCCGCTTCGCGCACGCGCTCGGCGTTGATCGCGCTCCCTCGCTCCTCCATCCACATGTGGGCGCCACCTGCGCCGCAGCAGAAGGTGCTCTTGCCCGAGCGCGCCATCTCGATCGGCTGCCCGACGGCGGAGACGAGGTCGCGGGGCGGGGCGAGGACGTCGTTGTGGCGCGCGAGGTAGCAGGAGTCGTGGTAGGTGATCGAGAGGCTGTCCGAGCGCCGGGGCACGAGCTTGCCCTCGGCCACAAGCCTCGATAACAGCTCGGAGTGGTGGATCACTTCGTAGTTGCCGCCGTAGTCGGGGTACTCGTTGGCGAGCGTGTTGAAGCAATGGGGGCAGTTGGCGACGATCTTCCTCACGCCCGCCTCCTCGAGGGTGGCGACGTTCTGCTCGGCGAAGCCCTGGAAGACGTACTCGTTGCCCATGCGGCGAGCGGGATCCCCGGTGCATGCCTCGCGCGGGCCGAGAATGGCGAAGTCCACGCCGGCGGCCGTCAGCAGCTTCGCCGTCGACTCGGCGGTCTTGCGCGCGCGCTCGTCGAAGGATGACGCGCACCCGACCCAGTAGAGATACTCGGGGGCCGGATCGCCGGGTTCGAGGACACGCACGCCGAGCTCCGAAGCCCAGTCGGCGCGCTCGGACTGGGCCTTGCCCCACGGATTCGACGCGCGCTCGACATCCCTGAGCATGGGCTCGGCCTCGGCCGGGAAGCTCGACTCAACCATCACCAGGTGACGCCGGAGGTCGACGATGTGATCGACGTGCTCGATCGAGACCGGGCAGGCCTCGACACAAGCCCCGCACGTCACGCAATCCCACACCACCTCCTCGCTCACCGCCCCGGGGACGAGCGGGGTGGGCGGGTCCGAATTCTCGGCCAAGACCTGGTCGCGGAGCCCCATCATCAGGAGCTTGGGTGAGAGCTCTTTGCCCGTGGCGAAGGCCGGGCACACATCCTGGCAGCGCCCGCACTCGGTGCACGAGAAGGTGTCGAGCACCTGCTTCCAGGTCAGGTCTCCCGCGGTGCCGGCGCCGAAGCGGATCTCCTCCTCGGGCACGTTCTCGTCGTCGAAGCGGAGCGGCTCGAGCCGGCCCCCAGGACCCGTGCGCCCGAACCACACGTTGATCGCCGCCGTCGCGATGTGGAGGTGCTTCGAGCGCGGGAGGTAGGCGAGGAAGGTGAGGATGGTGAGGACGTGGGCCCACACGAACACGCGCTCGAGCACGCGCGTCGCGTCGTCACGCCCGAACAAGCCTGAGAGCGCGTTCGCCACCGGCGACCACGCCCGCGGCCACTCGTTCAGCCCCAGGGCGATCCGCGTCGCGTGCCACAGCAGCAGCGTCACGGCAATGAGTGCGATCAGCCCGAGGATGAGATCCGCCTCGCCCAGGTGGCTGCCCTCGAAGCGCCGCGGGCGCTGGACCTTCCGGATCCACAGCGCCGCCACCACCCCGACGAGCACGAGCACGGCGAAGATGTCGACGAGGAGCGCGTACCAGCCCTGATGGCCCAGCCAGGGCAGCGTGGCGCGCTTGTCCACCACGCCGATCAGGGCGATGATGATCGTGGGCGCGAGCACGAGGAAGCCCCAGAAGATGAAGGCGTGCATCAGGCCCGGACCGAGCCGCTGGAGGAGCTTGCGCTGACCGAGGACGATCGCGACCTCGTTGCGCGCCCGCCGGGCAACATCGCTCGTGCGCTGGACCGGTGCGCCGGCGCGCACGAGCCGGACGAGAAGACGGACGCGCTGGGCGAACAGCGTCCCGCTCACCGCGATCGCGGCGGCGAGGGCGACGGCGGCAACGGGCGAGACTATGCTCCCCTCGCCTTCCGGATCGCCGCCGAGATGGCGGGCACGACCTCGTGCAGGTCGCCGATCACGGCGTAGTCGGCATGGGCGTAGATCGACGCTTCGCCGTCGGGATTGATGGCGAGGAGCTTCTTGGCGCCCTTGCATCCGGCCATGTGCTGCGTCGCGCCGCTGATCCCGCAGGCGATGTAGATCTCGGGCGAGATCTTCGTCCCCGTCTGGCCGACCTGATCGGTGTGGGGCCGCCAGCCCGCGCTCGTCACCGCTCGCGAGCAGCCTACGGCGGCGCTGAGGAGCTCGGCCAGCTCCTCGATGACGGCGAACCCCTCGGCCGAGCCGACGCCGCGACCGCCGGAGACGACGACGTCGGCGTCGGAGAGCGAGACCCCGGACGCGGCGGCGCCGATGCGCTCGGACACGCGCACGACCAAATCCGCCTCGGCCACGGTGGGCGCGAACTCGGCGATCGCGGCCGGACGCGAGTCGGCGCCGCCGGCAATCGTCTCGGCAGCGACCGCATGGGGGGCCACGGTCACGAGCAAGGGAGAGCCGTGTAGGCGCGCCTCCTCGAGCAGGCTGCCGCCCCAGCGCACTCGCGTGACGGTCGCGGTGCCACCGGGCGAGACCGACACGCAGTTGGCGGCCATCGGCTGGTCGGTCTTGGCCGCCACGTGGGCGAGGACCTCGTTCCCGCGCTCGGTCCCCGGGCCCACCACCACGTCCGGAACCACGCGAGAGATGAGCTCGACGACCGCCTGCGCCCACGCCGCCGGCGCGTACGACTCGAGCCCCGAGGCCAGGTGCACGACGGAGACGCCGAACTCGCCGAGGCGCTCGGGAGCGGCGGGCGCGCCGACGACCACGGCATGCAGCTCCTCCCCGAGCCCCCGCGCGAAGGTCAGCGCCTGGGCCGACAGCTCCTCGTCACCGCCGTCGACAAACACCAGCGCCGTCATACGAGCCCCAGCTCCTGAAGGACCCCGACCACGGCGGGGGCGGCCTCGGGCCCGCGGCCAAGGACCTCGACCTGCTTGCCCGAGCCCGGCGGGAGCACGAGCCGCATCATCTCGAGCTGCGGATCGGGGCGCTCAGGAGTCGACGCCGCCAGCGGCTTGCGCTTGGCCCGCAGGCGGCCTGGCACCGAGGGATAGCGCGGCAGGTTGAGGCCCTCCTTGACCGTCACGACCGCGGGCATGGGCACGAGAAAGACGTCGCGACCGCCGGCCACCTCCTGCTCGCAGCGGAGCGACCCGCCGTCGACGCCGAGACCCTTGACTCCGGTGACGCACGGCAGCCCGAGGGCATGGGCGACGCGGATGGCGACCTGGTAGTTCCCCGCGTCGGCCGACTCGTTGCCGAAGAGGATGAGGTCGTAGGGCTCGTCCTCGGCCCGGATCGCCGCGACGATGGCGGCCGCCGTCGCCTGCGGATCCCACTCGCCGCCGTCCGTGACCAGGTGCACGGCGCGGTCGATGCCGATCGCCATCATGTCGCGCAGCTGCTCCTCGGCCTCGGGAGGCCCGAGCGTGAGCACCGTGCTCGTTCCCCCGTGCGCCTCGATGATCCGGATCGCCTCCTCGGCGCCGCACTCCTCGTGCGGGCTGATGGTGAAACCGAGATGCCGGGTGGAGATCGCCCGCTCGTCGTCGGTGAGGACGATCTTCCCTCCCGTCAGCGGCACCCGCTTCACGCACACAAGGATGTTCACGAGCGCACGCGGGCGTTCTCGGGGTCGAAGAGCGGCGTCGAGCCGGCCACCGCGACCGTCACCGGGTAGCGCTCGCCCATGTACTCGACGACGAGTCGCTCGCCTTCCACGGCGTGCTCGGGGGGCAGGTAGGTCATGAGGATGTGCTTGCCTACGGACGGGCCGGCGCCCGCGCTCGTGACGTAGGACCGGCGCCCCTTGGCGTCGACGACGGGGGCGCCGTCGGGAGTGAGGATGGGCTCGCCGCCCATCATGTAGCGCTTGACCCCGGAGGCGGAGGTGTGGTCGTCGACGGTAAGGGTGCACATCGTCGCCACCGGCGCTTCCTCGCGGTGGCGGACGTGGGCTTCCTTGCCGATGAAGTCCTCGTCCTTGACCTTGCCCCACGCCATCCCCGCCTCGACGACGTTGAAGTCGCCCTCGAGCTCGGCCCCATAGGCCCGGTAGCACTTCTCGAGGCGACCGGTCGTCCCATAGACGCCTATCCCCGCGGGCACGACGCCGTGGGGCGCCCCCGCGTCGGCGATGATTTCCCACAGTCGCGCCCCCTGCTCGATCGGGACGTAGAGCTCCCAGCCCAGGTCGCCGACGTAGGAGATGCGCGAGGCGAGGACGGACAGCGGCCCGACCTCGATCGTCCGGCAGCGGGCGAAGGGCAGGCCCTCGTTGGAGACGTCGTCGCTCGTCACGCTCGCGAGGATGTCGCGGGCGCGCGGTCCCCACAGCCCGAGCGTGCACCATGAGCTCGTCTGGTCGTGAACCTGGGCCGAGCCGTCCGCGGGCAGATGATCGGCGAACCACTTGAGGTCGGACATCCCGTAGGCGCCGCCCGTCACGACGCGGAAGACGGCGTCGTCGAGGCGCATGATGGTGAGGTCGGCCTTGAAGCCCCCCGAGGGCGTGAGGATCGGGGTGTAGACGACGCGCCCCGTGGCCACGTCTATCTGGCGCATCGCGATCCGTTGCACGGCGTCGAGGGCACCGGGGCCGGTGATGTCGAACACGGCGAAGGCGGTGAGATCGACCATGGCGGCGCGCTCGCGCATGGCCAGATGCTCGGCGTTGATGATCGGCGACCACCAGCGCGCTTCCCACTCCGCCTCGCGCCTGGTCACCTGGTCACCGAACTCGTCGAGCAGGGGGGCGTTCGACTCGTACCACTGGGGCCGCTCCCAGCCCACCGTCTCGAAGAAGACGGCGCCGAGCGCGCGCTCGCGGGCGTGGAAGGGCGAGAGGCGAACATCGCGGTCCGACTCCCACTGCTCGGCGGGGTGGACGATGCCGTACATCTTGTTGAAGCCCTCCGATGCGCGCGCCTTGATGTGCGCCGCCGTCCGCTGGCACGGGTAGGTGCGCGCGACATTGGACTCGTAGACGTCGATCTCGGACTCGCCGTTCACCATCAGCTCGGCCACCGTCTTGCCCGCTCCGGGCCCTTCCTTGATCCAGATCGCCGCGGCCGACCACAGCCCGGCGACCTCGGGGGTCTCCCCGAGCAGCGGCATCCCGTCCAGGGTGACCGAGAGCACCCCATTGATGGCGTACTTCACCCCGACGCTTTCGTCGCCCACGATCTCGGGCATGAGCTCGAGCGCGATCTCCATCTGGGGGTCGAAGTCGTCCTGAGTGAACGGGAGCTCGGTCGGGGTCAGAGCCGCCTCCTCGATCGACGGGATCTCGTCGGCGTCGAGCGTGATCGGGCGGTGGGCGTAGGACCCGATCTCAAGGCCGGTGCCCTCCTGGCGCTCGTACATGTTGGTGTCCATGTCGCGGACGATGGGGTACTCGATCATGCCCTTGGCATCGGCGAAGCGCGGCGCCGGGCCGATGTCGATCATCTGGTGGATCATCGGCGTCAGCGGGATCGACGTCCCGGCCATGGCGGCCAGGCGCGGGCTCCAGGCGCCACAGCAGATCACCACCTGCTCGGCCTCGATGTCGCCGCGCGTGGTACGCACGCCCCGCACCCGGCCGCCGGCGATGTCGAAGCCAAGGACCTCGGTGTTGGCGGCGACGGTCAGGCCCGCCTCGGCCGCACGCTCGCGCATCAGCGTGCCCGCGCGCAGCGAGTCGACGACCCCCGCCCCCGGCGTGTAGAAACCGCCGAGGATCAGCTCCTCGTTGATGAAGGGCACGAGCTCCTTGACCTCGTCCGGGGTCAGGAGCGAGACGGGCTCGATTCCCCACGCGCCCGCCGAGGCGATCCGGCGCGCGAACTCCTGCATGCGCGCCTCGGTCCGGGCGATCTCGATGCCGCCACTCTCGATGAACACCCCGAGGTCCTTGTACTGGCGCAGGCTCTCGAGCGTGAGCGAGGTCATCTCCTTCGAGTGATCGACGGGGAAGATGAAGTTCGAGGCATGCCCGGTCGAGCCGCCGGGGTTGGGGAGGGGACCCTTGTCGAGCACGGTGACGTCGGTGACCCCGAGCTCGGTCAAGTGGTAGGCGAGGCTGTTGCCGACGATCCCGGCCCCGATGATCACGACGCGCTGGGAGGACGGCAGCTGCCGGGAGGACTCCGCCGTGGCAACCATCACCAGTGATATATCAGATGCAGGTCAGGAGCGTCAACGGGACCTTGGGCCGAGGGTCCGGCGCCCCGGCGCCCCCGCCATCCCGCTTTGGCCGGCGGGCCCGCGGCTGCGGGGGTGTGCTGCGAATGCATCGACATGCGGTCAAAACGCAGCACGGGTCGCCGCCGGCAGCACGGGTCACCGCCGGGCGAGGGTGTGCGAATTCCGGTACCAGGGCGACCGTTATTCGCACACCCTCCGAGATAGACCGGGTCACGCGCCGGAACCCACCGGACCGCCGCCCCCCCGGGGAGACGGTTTTCCAAGCCAGCCAGACAAACAAGCCGCCACGCAACCAGCCAATCAACCCGCAACCCCGGCCCAAGCAGCGAACCCCATCACCGACACCCAAGTCTTGCGACACCCTCCACCGCCGCCAAAACCTCGGTCCCAGAGTTGATAACTCTTCAAACGCGCCGCATGTTTTGAAAGACGACCACTAAGTCTGCGTGTAGATGACCATCGCCACCCCGAAGAGCAGGCAGTAGATCCCGAACGGGACCAGGTTCCGCGTGCGGAAGTAGCGGGTGAGGAAGTGCACGGTGAAGACGCCGGCGATCGCGGCGCATACGGCGGCGATGATGGCCTCCTTGCGCACGCCGTGATCGCCCAGCGGCCCGGTGAGGTCGCCGATCTTGTAGACCCCGGCGGCGAGGATGACCGGGGTGGCGAGGAGGAAGGCGTAACGGGCGGCGTCGGCGTTGTCGAGGCCGCGGGCGAGGCCGGCTGACATCGCGACGCCGTCGCGGCTGATACCCGGGACCAGGGCGCTCGCCTCGGCGAGACCGATGACGGCCGCCTCCTTGAACTCGAGCGTCTCCAGCTTGCGGCCGCCGTCCGCCTTGGCGCCCTCGCGTAAGGCGAGCGCACGGATCTCGGCGCCCCGGCGGAGCCGCTCGGCGCCCAGGAGGATCACGCCGTTGACCATCAGGAAGATCGCCGCCGCGGTCGGTTTGGCCAGGGCGACCCGCACGGTGTGCTCGAGCGCGACGCCAAGGATGCCGACGGGAATGCTCGCCACGACGATGAGCCACGCGAGCCGTTCGGTGGGAGTGTCGATGCGCCGCTTCGGAAGGGTGCGAAAAAAGGCGGTGATGATCTCGATCCAGTCCCGCCAGAAGTAGATCAAGAGGGCGATCGCGCTCCCGACGTGGAGCATGACGACGAACGCAAGCCAGAACGATTCGGGCCGGGACTGCGCCCGCACGAGGTTGTCCCACCCGAACAGCGTCGGAAAGAGGACGGTGTGCCCGAGGCTCGAGACCGGGAAGAGCTCGGTCACTCCTTGGAGCACGCCGAGGACGACCGCCTGGAAGGTGGTGATCGGATCAGAATGCTGGACGGTGGCGAGCGCGGCCGCGAACAAGAGCGCGGAACCCTACCGTCCCAGGCCTAAAGCCAACCTAACCGCCGCTGCCGCAGCTCGGCTGGGCCTGAAGCACGAACTGCTCGAGCTTGGCGAGCTCGGGCCGGTTCGCCGCCGAGGTGTCCGGAAACGAGAACGTCCCTTTCTCCAGGCGGACCGTGTAGCGGAAGACGCTGCCCGGCGGCGACGCGGGACCGAGGTTCTTCCTGGCGTCCGGATCAAGCTGGCCGACCAGGGAGCGGGCGACGACGAGGAGCCGGTCGGACAGGGGCTTCGGCCGGCGCCGGTTGCAGGCGATGGTGCCCGCATCGTTGACGATGATGGTGAGCGACTTACCCTGCCCGGTCTTCGTCACCGCGAACAGGTCAGGACCCTGCACGTCGAGCCCGCAGCCGGCGAGCGCCGCCGCCGCGAGCACCGCCGCCGCGAGCACCGCCGCCGTGAGCACCGCCGAGGCGATTACCCGTCGCACGCGCGCATCGTGCCGGATCCCGCGACGACGATCGCGTCTCCCCCGCGCCGCTCGTCGCCGCCGCCCGAGAAGCCGCTGGCCGGGTCGCCCTCCACCGCCTGGACCCCGCCGAAGAACAGGTTGCGGTCGCGGAAGCGGGCGATCGCCCGCCCGGCGGCCTCGAGCTCGCGCGTGTCGATGCCCGGCTCGGCGTAGACGACGCCGTCCTCGAAGTGGACGCGCGGCGCCTGAACCGCGGGACCCGCGCGCATACCCTCGTCGACCACGCGAATGATGGTCTGGAGGATGGCCGAGCGGATCCGGTTCGAACCGGCGCTCCCGAGCACGAGCTCGGGCGAGCCCTCGCGGAGAACCACGGTCGGAGCCATCATGCTCGGCAGCCGCCGGCCGGGCGGGTGGCGTTGGAAGCCGAGCGGATTCAGATCCTGCTCGCCGAGCATGTTGTTGAGGTGGATCCCGGTGCCGGGGACGATCTCGCCCGAGCACGAGCCGTTCGAGCACGTCACCGAGCATGCCCAGCCGTCCCGGTCGCGCACGGCGATATGCGTCGTCGAACCGAGCGGTCCCGCGGAGACGCCGCGCGAGGCCAGGAAGCGCGCCGCGAAACCGGGCTCGTCGAGCCCGGCCAGGAACTCGGGCGTGCGCTCGCTCTGTGCTCGCTCCATGACCTCCACGAGCCGCACGAGGCTCGGCCCGTGTGGGTCCGCGTCGAGCAGGGCGAGCGCATAGGCGATGAGGATCCCCCCGGCCGACGGTGGCGGGTTGGTAAGCACCTCGCGCCCGCGGTAACCGACGCGGATGGGCTCGCGGTCGCGGACGACGTAGGCGGCCAGGTCCTCGATCGTGAGCATGCCGCCGCGCTCGCCGATCCAGGCCGCCACCGCGTGCGCGATCTCACCGGTGTAGAACGGCGCCGGACCCTCGGCCGCGAGCCGTTCGAGCCCGTCCGCGAGGTCCGGCTGGCGGATCGTGTCCCCCGCGCGCAGCACGTGCCCGTCAGGGGCGAACACGGCGGCTGCCTCCGGCGTGGCGGTCGCCACTCCGGTGAGGATCTCGAGCACGTATGCCTGCTCGGTATTGAGCTCCACCCCGTCCCGGGCCAGCGTCGCCGCCGGTTGCACGAGCTGGGCAAGCGGGATCCGGCCGAAGCGGGCGGCGGCTTCGCACAATCCCGCCGGGGTTCCGTACGTGCCGACCGAGGCGGCGCCGATGTTGAAGACCTGGACCGCGTCGCCGAAGGAGACCGTCACGGGGATCAGCTCCGCGAGGCGGGCGGCCTGCGGCCCCCGACCGGGCGCCTCGACGAAGAAGTCCAGGAGCACGGGCGCCTGCTCCGGCGGCGCGACGAGCATGTAGCCGCCGGCCCCGAGCCCGGTCAGCAAGGGCTCGCACACAAACGACACCAGCATCGCCCCCACCGCCGCATCCACCGCGTTGCCCTCGGCGCCGAGGACGTCGGCCCCGGCCCGCGCGGTCAGCGGATGTCCGGCGGCGATGACGCCGAGCTGCGGATGCGGCGAGCTCAGCGGCGCGGAATGAACTCAGGCACGTCGAGGTCGAAGGCCGTCGCCGTGGACCGGTCGCGTGTGCGCGTCACCCGCGGCTCACCGCGCGGCTCGCGCAGGGGCGGGCGCTCGCGATCATCCACACGCGGACGGTTCCGGTCGCGGTCGTCGACCCGCGGACGGTTCCGGTCGCGGTCGTCGAACCGTGGCCGGCCGCGATCGCGCTCGGGCGTCGCGCGCAGCGGAGTGGAACCCCGCTCCTCGCGGCGGCTGCTCGGGCTGCGGTCTCCGAACCCGGTGGCGACGACGGTCACCCAGACCTGGTCCTCGAGCTTCTCGTCGACCATGGCGCCGAAGATGATGTTCGCGTCGGGGTGAGCCGCCGCGGCGACGGCCTTGGCCGACTCGTTCACCTCCCACAGGGACAGGTCGTGACCACCCGTGATCGAGAGCAGGATCGAGTGGGCCCCGTCCATGCTCGTTTCGAGCAAGGGCGAGGAGACGGCCTGCTCGGCGGCGTCGATGGCGCGGCGGTCACCGGTACCGAGCCCGATGCCGAGCAACGCGTTGCCCGCGTCGGACATGATCGTGCGCACGTCGGCGAAGTCGAGGTTGATCAGGCCCGGCAGCGTCACCAGGTCCGAGATCCCCTGCACTCCCTGGCGGAGCACGTCGTCGGCGACGCGGAACGCCTCCACCATCGAGGTGTTGCGGTCGAGCACCGACAGGAGCCGGTTGTTGGGGACCACGATCAGGGTGTCGACCTCTTCGGCCAGCGCCGCGATCCCGACCTCGGCCTGCTCGCGACGGCGCGTGCCCTCGAACTGGAAGGGGCGCGTCACGATGCCGACGGTCAGGGCGCCGAGCTCGCGTGAGATCTGCGCCACCACCGGCGCCGCGCCCGTGCCCGTCCCGCCGCCCGCTCCGGCGGCGATGAAGACCATGTCCGAGCCCCTGAGCATGTCCTTGATGCGGTCGTGCTCCTCGACCGCCGCTTGACGACCGAGCTCGGGGTTGGAGCCGGAGCCCAGTCCACGCGTGACCCCGTCACCGATGTGGAGCGTCTCGTGGGCCGCCGACACCTGCAGCGACTGTAGGTCGGTGTTGATCGCGAGGAACTCGATCCCTTCGATCTCGGCCTCGACCATGCGATTGACGGCGTTGACTCCCGCACCACCGACGCCGACGACGCGTAGCACCGGCGAACCGACGGTCCGCTGAGCGACGAAGACGTCGCTCGCGCGCTCGGGGCGCGCATAGACATCGGGCGGGGCCTCGACCGGCTCCACCGTCATGCGGTCGAGCAGGTTCATGGGGATGTCGGAGGAGAAGACCTGGCGCAGCCGCTCCTGGGGCGACGGGTACCGGCGCTCGGCCGCTGATGCGGTCTGGGCCGCCTCAGCCGCTTCCGCGGCCTCGGACGCCGCGGCGGCCTGGGCCTCGGCGAGGGTCGGGCCCTGCGAAGGCGGTGACGCGGCTTGCGGCGCGATCTCGAGGTCGGACACAGGCTCGGAATCAGGCTCGGACTCAGAGGCCGGCACGACTGTGGCCTCGGGAGCCGGCGCCATTTCCTCGGCCGTGGACGCCGCGACCTCTCCGGCCGGCGCCACCACCTCCTCGGGCTCGCGCTCCTCGCCGGGCTCACGCGCGGGCGCGTTCGCCTCGGTGTCCTCCGTCGTCTTGCGGAAGAGGGCCGCCAATGGACCGTCCCGCATACTCGCGCGCTTACCGGGTGGTGCCATTTGAGAGAACCTCCTTCGCGAGCTGCCGGTAGGAGTGGGCAGCCATCCCGTCCGGATCGTACTTGAGCACCGACATGCCTTTCACCGGTGCTTCCGCAAAACGCACCGTTTTTCTGATGCGCGAGGCAAAGACGCGATCGCCGAAGTTCTCCTCGAGGAGCTCGATCGCCTCCTTGGCGTGGAGCGTCCGAGAGTCAACCATCGTCGGCAGGATCCCCTCGATGTCGACATTCGGGTTGAGGTTCTCGCGGATCATCGCAAGCGTGTTCTGGAGCTGGACCAGGCCGCGCATCGACAGATATTCGCACTGGACGGGGACGATGACCTTGTGGGCCGCGGTGAGCGCGTTGATGGTGAGCAGCCCGAGGCTCGGCGGGGTGTCGATGAAGACGAAGTCGTAGTCGTCGTCGACCTCGGCGAGCGCCTTCTGGAGCGAGCGCTCGCGGCCGATCATGGTCGACATCGCGATCTCCGCCCCGGCCAGGTCGATCGAGGCGCAGGCGACGTCGATCTCGCGCTTCTGGACCACCTCGCGGATCGAGATCTTGTGGACGAGGACGTCGTACATGGACTTGTCAACCGCGTCGGGATCGATCCCTTGCGACATCGTCAGGTTGCCCTGCGGGTCCATGTCGCAGCAGAGGACGCGGTGGCCCTCCTCGGCGAACGCCACCGCCAGGTTCAGGGTCGTCGTCGTCTTGGCGACGCCGCCCTTCTGGTTGGCGAACGCAATCACCTTCGCGGTGCCGGTCACTGCTCGCTCCGATGGCTTGGGGAACGCATACGAGCCTCTATTCGCACGAGCAGGCGGAAATCCTCCGCGGGCGCGGCCTACCGCGATCATCGCCGCCCGGGGCCCCGCCGGTAAAATGCGCTGAGCCGGCGGCCCGGATCTGCCGCCCTCCGCTCCGCAGACTCGTTACCGGTGGCCTGAGGCGTGCTCGCAAGCGCGCTCGCACCACCCCCTCCCTCCTGTGCCCGGCCTCCTCGATAAACGCCTCATCTTCGTCACCGGCAAAGGCGGCGTCGGCAAGTCGACGGTCGCGATCGCACTCGGACTCCACGGTGCCCGCTCGGGCCTGCGGACCATCGTCGTCGAGCTCGCGGCCCAGGATCGGATCCGCTCGGCCCTGACCGAGGACGGGGACGGGGACGGGGGCGAGACCTTCGTCGAGCAGGAGCTCGCCCCCGGGCTGTTCACGATCTCGATCGATCCTCAGCACGCGATGGACGAGTACCTGCGGGTCAAGGCGGGCCAGGTCGGGCATATGCTCGGCTCGAGCAAGCTCTTCCAGGCCTTTGCCATGGCCACCCCGGGCATGCGGGACCTGCTCACCATCGGCAAGGTGTGGGAGCTCGCTCAGCTCCAGCGGCGGACGCGCGGGGCGGCGCCGTATGACCTCGTCGTCGTCGACGCCCCTGCGAGTGGTCACGGCCTCGCCATCCTCCATACGCCGCGGACGTTCGCCGAGATCGCCCGCGTCGGTCCGATCGCCCACCAGGGGCGGGCGATCGCCACCACCATCGCCGATCCCGCCTTCACCGCCGTGGTCGCCGTCGCGAGGGCGGAAGAGATGCCGGTCACCGAGACCTTGGTCCTGCGCGATGCGCTCGCACGCGACGGGATGGCGCTCCACGACGTGATCGTCAACGCGGTGTATCCGCAGCGCTTCGAGGCGCGCGAGGTCGAGCAGCTTCGCCAGGCGGCGGCGGACGCCGATTCCCCGCTCGAGCGGACCGCCATCCGCGCCGCCCTGTCCGCGCGTGCCCGCGCGGCCAACCAGCAGCATCAGCTCGAGCGGCTCGCTGCCGGCCTCGGCGACCGGCTCGTCGAGCTGCCGTTCATCTTCGTCGATCATCTCGATCGCCCCGAGCTCGACCGCCTCGCCGACGCGCTCGGCGCCGGGCTCGCGCGTGAGCCTCGGGCGACGAACCCGCGCCGCCGTCCCGCCAGGACCCGGACCGGGGCCGCGCGCGCCGCCGAGGAGCTCGCCTAGTGTCCGTCGAGGAGCTCGCCTAGTGTCCGTCGAGGATCTCCTCGAGGGCAAGCGGATCTGCGTCTGCGCCGGCTCCGGCGGGGTGGGAAAGACGACGACCTCGGCCGCCATCGCGCTCGGAATGGCGGCCCAGGGGGCGAAGGTGGCGGTCGTGACGATCGATCCGGCCAAGCGGCTGGCCAACGCCCTCGGCCTCGAGGAGCTCGGGAACGAGCCCCGGCTCGTAGAGCCGGACCGCCTTCGGTCGGGGGGCCTCGAGGTTCGCGGTGAGCTGTGGGCGATGATGCTCGACCCCAAGCGGACCTTCGATGAGCTCATCGAGCGTCTCGCTCCCGACGAGCGCACCGCCCACGAGATCCTCGCCAATCGCGTGTACGGCGAGCTGTCGACGGCGGTGGCCGGGTCCCAGGAGTTCACGGCCGTCTCGAAGCTGTACGAGCTCGACCGGGACTACGACTTCGACCTGCTCGTGCTCGACACCCCGCCCTC
>JAXDGF010000006.1:0-9204 GCA_034665165.1 Solirubrobacteraceae bacterium
CCTGGAGGGGCAGGTAGCCGCCGCCTGAGTCGACGAGATAGACGCACGGCAGCCGGTTCTGGAGGGCGATCTCCTGCGCCCGCGTGTGCTTGCGCGCGGTCATCGGGAAGTACGACCCGCCCTTCACCGTCGCGTCGTTGCATACGATCATCACTTCCCTCCCCGACACGCGCCCGATCCCGGTGATGATCCCGGCCCCGGGCGCCTGGTCCTCGTACATCCCGTGCGCCGCGAGCGTCGAGAGCTCGAGAAACGGCGACCCGCGGTCGAGGAGCCTGGCGACCCGGTCGCGAGGGAGGAGCTTGCCGCGTGCGGCGTGCTTCTCAGCCGCCTTGGGTCCGCCGCCGGCGAGCACGCGCGCGAACTGGCGGTCGAGGTCGGCGGCCAGCCGTGCGTGGTCCCGGCGGTTCTCCTCGAACGGCTCGCTCGCCGGGTCCACCTGGCTTCGCAACACCGTGCTCATGCGCCTACCGGTTCGAGCTCGACGAGCGACTGTCCCTGGGTCACCTGGTCTCCTGCTGACACGCGCACCTCGTGCACGGTGGCGTCGTGGGGCGCGGTCAGCGTCAGCTCCATCTTCATCGACTCGACGACCACAAGCACGTCGCCCTCGTGAACCTGATCTCCGGCCGTCACGCGGACCGAGAGAACCGATCCCGGCATCGGCGCCTCGAGCGCACCGTCGGTCTCGGCCGATGCGCCCTCGACGACGAGCTCGACCAGCCGGTGGGCGAACGCGTCGGGCCCGGCCGCGACCCAGCGCTCGTCGCCCAGCACCGCGTGGTCCCAGATCCGCGACCGCCCGTCGAGCTCGACCCGCACGCGACCTTCACCGGCGTCCGAGGCTGACATCCGCAGCTCCTGGCCGCCGGTCCGGACGCGGGCGCGGCCGGGGTCTCCGAGTACGTGCACCGAGATCGTGTCCTTGCCTCCGGCGGCTTCGAGTTGCCACTCGACGCCGGCCTCGCCGGTGATCCGCCAGCCCGGCAGCGCGTCCCACGGGTCGCCGCCGGCGCCCCGGCCGGCCAGGGCCAAGGTCTCAATCGCCGCCGTTGCGATCGCCGCCTCGCGGGCCTCCTGGCGCGACGGCAGCGGGTCGGCGACGCCGCGCTCGAGCAGACCGGTGTCGAGCTCCCCGGCGCGGACCTGCGGAGCCGCGACGAGGCGCGCGAGATACCCGGCGTTGGTCGTGACGCCGAGCAGGCGCAGATCCTTGAGCGCGCGCAGCAGGCGTTCGAGACTCTCCTCCCGGTCTGAGCCGCTCGCGATGAGCTTGAGCAGGAGGGAGTCGTAGCTGCCGCCGACCTCGGAGCCGAGCCGGACGCCGCTGTCGACCCGGACACCGGGTCCGCGCGGCTCGCGGTAGGCAACGATGCGCCCCGTCGCCGGCAAGAACCCCACCCCCGGATCCTCGGCACAGACGCGAACCTCGATGCAGTGGCCGGTCAACCGGACATCGTCCTGGGTCATCGCGAGCCGCTCGCCCGCCGCGACCCGAAGCTGCTGCTCGACGAGATCGAGACCGGTGACCGCCTCGGTGACGGGATGCTCGACCTGTAGCCGCGCGTTGACCTCGAGGAACGCGAAGGCGTCCGGGTCGTCGAAGGGGACGAGGAACTCGGCGGTCCCGGCGCCGACGTAGCCGGCGCGCCGCGCGATGTCGGTCGCGGCGCGTCCGAGGCGCTCTCGCAGCTCGGGACCGACCGCCGGTGACGGGCTCTCCTCGAGCACTTTCTGGTGGCGACGCTGGAGGCTGCACTCTCGTTCGCCCAGGTGGAGCACGGTGCCGTGCGCGTCGGCGAGGAGCTGCACCTCGATATGGCGCGCCCGCTCGACGTAGCGCTCGACGAGGAGGGCGTCGTCGCCGAACCCGGCGAGCGCTTCGCGGCGGGCGGCGGCGAGCGCGTCGGTCAGCTCGCCGTGCTCGCGGACGATCCGCATCCCGCGACCGCCGCCGCCGGCGGCCGCCTTGACCATCAGGGGGAAAGGGTCGGCGCCGGCCGCGAAGCGGAGGATCTCCTCGTCCGTGAGACCCTGACGCTGGAGCCCCGGGAGGATCGGAACGCCGGCCTCCTGGGCCGCGAGCTTCGCGCGCACCTTGTCGCCGAGGAGCTCGATCGCCTCCGGCGGCGGGCCGATGAAGGTGATCCCCTCGTTTGCGCACGCGCGCGCGAAGGCCGCGTTCTCGGACAGGAACCCGTAGCCCGGGTGGATCGCCTGGGCGCCGACCTCGAGCGCGGCTTTGATCACCCGCTCGCTCGAGAGGTAGGACTCGGCCGGCGCCGCCGGTCCGATTCGAACCGCCTCGTCCGCGAGCCTGACGTGGGGGGCATCGGCGTCGGCGTCGGAGTAAACCGCGATCGAGCGGATTCCGAGCGCGTTCAGGGTGCGGATCACCCGGACGGCTATCTCTCCCCGGTTGGCGACGAGGACCGAGTCGAACATCAGCCGCCCTTTCCGGTGCCGAACCGCGGCGCGCGCTTCTCGAGGAACGCGCTCAGGCCTTCGTTGAAGTCCGACTCGCGGGTGTTGTCGGCGAACATCCTGATCTCGTCGTCGAGCTGGCGTTCGAGCAGACCGTCCTGGGCGCGGCGCAGGAGCGCCTTGGCCGCCGCGTGTGCCCGCCACGGGCCGGCCGCGATCTCCGCCGCGAGGTCGCCCGCCGCGGCGTCGAGCTCGCCGGCCGCCACCACGCGGTTGACCATCCCGAGCTCGTGGGCCTCGGCGGCGTCGAGCCTCTGATTGCGGAGATAGAGCTCGAGCGCTCGCCGGTAGCCGACGTCGCGGGTCAGGAAGTAGGAGTTCCCGCCGTCCGGGTTCGTGCCGATGCGCGAGTAGCCGAGCGCGAACACGGTGCCCTCTTGGGCGAGCACGATGTCGTGGGCGAGCATGATCCCGAGGCCGCCTCCGCCGACGGCGCCGTGGACGGCGGCGATCGTGATCTTGTCGCATTCGTGGAGCGTCCGCACGAGCGCGTTGATCGACTTGCCGAGCTCGAGCATGTAGGCGTGCATGCCGTCGCCGACCTCGAGGAACGCGTCGATGGCGCCGCCGACGCACCAGGCGGGACCGTCGGCGCGGACGAGGATCACGCCGACGTCGTCGCGGCCCGCGGCCTCGTGCACGCGGGCGTAGATCTCCGTGGACATCGGGATGTCGATCGAATTCCTCGCCTTCACCTTCGCGAGCGTGACGGTCGCCACCCCGTCGGCGACCGCGAGCCTGACATCCGGGCTCATAGTCCCAGCACCTCCTGGGCGATGATCAGCTGCCGGATCTCGGTGGTGCCGGCGCCGATCTCCCAGAGCTTGGCGGCACGGTAGAGACGGTTGATCTCGGTCTCCCAGATGTAGCCGGCGCCGCCGTGAATCTGGAGCGCCTTGTCGGCGATTGCCGTGAAGGTGCGCCCCGCCTTGAGGACGACCGCCGCCGCTCGCTTGGCCACGTGCCGGCGCGATGCTCCATGGGCCAACGCGTTGACCTCGGCGCCGACCACGTAGGTGAAGCTGCGCAGCGCCTCGAGGTCGGCGTACATGTCGGCCACCATTCCCTGAACGAGCTGGAACTCGCCGATGGCGCGGCCGAACTGACGGCGTGAGCGCGCGTACTCGACGCTCAGCTCAAACGCCCGCTCCGCCATGCCGATGATCAGGAACGACAGTCCGATCCGCTCCAGATCGAGTCCGCTCATCACCACCGCGACGCCCCCGTTCTCCCGGCCGAGGAGGTTCGCCGCCGGCACTCGGCAGTCCTCGAACACGAGCTCTGCCGTCGGGCTGCCGCGCAGCCCCATCTTGACCAGCTTCTGGGCGACCGAGAAGCCGGGGGTGTCGGCCTCCACGACAAACGCGGAGATGCCGTGCGGACCGGCGCTCGGATTGGTTTTCGCGTACACGAGCACGACATCGGCGATCGGACCGTTGGTGATGAAGAGCTTGGTGCCGTTGAGGATGTAGTGCTCGCCGTCGCTACGTGCGGTGGTGCTCATCCCACCGAGGGCGTCGGAGCCCGCCTCGGGCTCGGTCAGCCCGAGGGCGCCCACGAGACGCCCTTCGCACATCCCCGGGATGTATCTCCGCAACAGGTCCTCGCTGCCGTTGGCGAGGATGTTGTTCATGCACAGGTTCTCGTGCACGAGGACTGAGAGCGCGATCGCCGGGTTCCAGCGTGCCACCGCCTGGACGGTAAGGCCGGAGACGAAGAAGTCCAGCCCCGCGCCACCGAGCTCGGTGGGAGCGGTCACGCCGAGGTAACCGTGGTCACCGAACAGTCCGAAGGTGTGCTCGGGCCACCACTCCTCGTCGTCCATTCGTTGCTGAAGCGGATAGAGCTCGGTGCGCGCGAACCGATCAACCTGCGCGAGGATCTCGCGCTGGTCGTCGCTCAGCCCGAACGCGGCGTTGGTCATCAGGGTGGGGGGACCGGACACAGCAGACGGTCAGTCGTCATCGAGGAAGGCCTCGATCTCCTCGACGACGCTCTCAGGCTCGTCGAGCAGGAACGCGTGGCCGCCCCCTGGCACCACGTGGAGCCTCGCGTCGGGAATCCGGTGCGCGAGGAAGCGCGCGTTGGCGAGCGGGATCATCCGGTCGTCGTCGCCGGCGATCACGAGCGTCGGCGGCGAGAGCCGGTGCAGATAGTGAGCGCTCGTCCAGCCGCTGGCGGCGTAGAGCTGGAACGCGTACCCGAGCAGGTTCGGCGGTCGGGAAAGGCGCGCCTCGCGCTGCTCCTCGAGCCGACTGGGATCTCGCGCCGTCCGTCCCCCCGCGAGCCGCGGCATGATGAAGTGGAACAGGGCGGGGTGGTAGTAGCGCGCCGGGCTCATCACCAAGAGCAACGGCAACGGCTTCGGCGGCACGCAGACGAGTCCGGCGCTCGTCGAGCACAGGATCAGCCGGCGCACGCGATCCGGGTACCGGCGCGCGAACTCCTGCGCCAGGGCTCCGCCGAAGGAGACGCCCAGCACATCCACTCGTTCGTGCCCGAGCGCGTCGACCAGGTCGCGCACGATCTTCGCCAGGCCGTCCATCCGTCGCGGCCGCGTCAGAGACGGCGATCCGCCCGTGCCGGGAGCATCGAAGGCGATCACCTCGCGGCCGTTCAGCAGCCGCTCGAACGGAGCCCACATGTCGATGTGGGCGCCGATCCCGTGCAGCAGCAGCAGCGGCGTACCTCCGTTGCCGCGATGGGCGACACGCAGCTCCAGCTCTCCGACGCGGAGCGTGTAGGGCGTCCAGTCCGACGAGGGTGGCGGGGTCTCTTTGATCAAGTTGCTCAAGATTTGACCCTAGCCAGGCCAAGCAACCGCTGCTTCCTCCCACAGGGCGAGGAATGCACCCCATCCGGGCGATGACGGGGCAGCGCGAGCCGAGTTGACTACCACAACCATGGACGCGAAGAGAACCACCGAGCTGCGGGACCGTCGTCCCCGCGCCCCCGAGACAAACGGGCGCGGTGAGCCAGCTGCGCCCACCGTGGGAGGCGACGATGTGGGCCTCGATCAGCTGCTTTCTCAGGTCGGGAATCGTCGCCGACTGCTGCCCGGGCCCGAGGCCGCCCGGTTGCTATTCGGGCTCGCCCGCCGGCCACCGCGCGTCGCTCGGCGGGCGACACGCCTGGCGATCGGGCTCACCCGGGCCGCCGTCGGATCGTCGGACTGGACGCCTCCAAAGGGAGACCGCCGGTTCAGTGATCCCGCGTGGGCGGAGAGCTGGATCTTCCGGCGCCTGGCGCAGGGCTACCTGACGATCGCCGATGAGGCGCGCGGGCTGATCGAGGATGCCGAGCTCGATTGGAAGAACGCCCAGCAGCTTCGACTCGTCATCGACAACCTGATCGACGCGCTGGCGCCAACAAACTTCCCGTGGTCGAATCCGACCGCCATGAAGGCCA
Source organism: Solirubrobacteraceae bacterium (assembly GCA_034665165.1). Lineage (GTDB taxonomy): Bacteria > Actinomycetota > Thermoleophilia > Solirubrobacterales > Solirubrobacteraceae > Palsa-465. Next base: position 5,893 of record JAXDGF010000006.1, read on the forward strand.
CGATCGATCAGGGCGGGCGGAACTACGTTGTCGGCGCCAGGCAACTGGCGCACGACATGAGTTCGGCGCCGAGGATTCCCGCGAACGTCGATAAGACCGGTTTCGTGGTCGGCGAGACGGTCGCCGCTACGCCAGGGGCTGTTGTCGCTCGCGAGCCGAAGTTCGAGCTTCTCCAGTACCAGCCGGTGACCGCTGAGGTGAGGGAGATCCCGGTCGTCTTCATCCCCCCGATGATCAGCAAGTTCTACTGCGTGGACCTCTCCCCCGGCCGCAGCCTGATCGAGTACCTGGTCGCGCGGGGCCAGCAGGTGTTCACGATCTCCTGGAAGAACGTGACGAAGACAGAGGCACACTGGGACTTCGACTCCTACATGGAGTCGATCATCGATGCGCTGAGGACGGCCGCCGCGGTCTGCTCGACCGACCGGGTGCACGTGGCCGGCCTGTGCCTGGGCGGCATCATGTCGACGTGCGCCGTCGCTTACCTGGCCGAGACCGGGGAGCGGGACCTGGTCGCGGGCCTCACCCTCAACGTCACCGTGCTCGACACGGAGCGTGCCGGCCCGGTTCCGGCCGTCGTCTCGCCGGCCACGGCGGCACTGGCGACCGCCAGCTCCCGGCGCCAGGGCTACTTGGCGGGCACCGAGCTCGCGACCACGTTTGCCTGGCTTCGGCCCAACGAGATGATCTGGAGCAACGCCATCAACAACTACCTGTTGGGCAAGAAGCCCCCGGCCTTCGACCTCCTGTTCTGGAACGCCGACTCGCAGAACATGCCCGCCGCCGCTCACCGCGACCTGGTGGAGTTCGGGCTCGCGAACCCGTTGCCGCACCCGGGGGCGTGGTCCGTGCTGGGCACGCCGATCGACGTGTCCAAGATCACGGTGGACGCCTACGCCGTGGGCGCCGAGACTGACCACCTCACGCCCTGGCAGAGCTGCTACCGGACCGTGAACATGCTCGGGGGCGAGACGCGCTACGTGCTCTCGAGCAGCGGTCACATCGCCGCGATCATCAATCCGCCGGGCAACCCTCGTGCGCGTTACCACGTCGGCGACGAGCACCCTGCGAGCCCGGAGGACTGGCTGGCGTCGGCGGAGAAGAAGCCGGGCACGTGGTGGGAGGATTGGAGCGCGTGGCTCGCCGAGCGCTCGGGTCCGCCCAAGCCGGCGCCCCAGAAGCTCGGCAGCCGCCGGCACAAGGTGCTCGGTCCGGCGCCGGGCGAATACGTGCTCGAGCGATCCGCGGGGTAGCGACGCCATGACCGGCCCTCTACACGGACTCAAGGTGCTGGAGGTCGGGAGCATCGGCCCAGGCCCCTTCGCCGCGATGATGCTGGCGGATATGGGCGCGGACGTGCTCCGCCTCGTCCGCCCGAAGTCAGGAGCGAGCAGCGGCACCGTCTTCGACGCTGAGAGCATCGTCTTCCGCGGAAGGGCGACGGTCGCCGTCGACCTCAAGCGCGACGAGGACCGAGATCTCGTGCTGCGCCTCGCGAGCTCCGCTGACGCGCTGATCGAGGGGTTCCGGCCTGGCGTCATGGAACGGCTCGGCCTCGGGCCCGACGACGCGCTCGCCCGCAACCCGAAGCTCGTCTACGGCCGCGTGACCGGCTACGGCCAAGACGGTCCGCTGGCCTTGGTGCCTGGACATGACATCAACTACCTCTCGATCGCGGGGGTGCTTGGCGCCATCACTCGCCGCGGCGAACGACCAATGTTCCCGCTCAACCTCGTCGGCGATTTCGGCGGAGGAGGGATGCTGCTCGCGTTCGGGATCATGTGCGGCGTGTTCGAGGCGCGTTCCTCGGGTCAGGGCCAAGTCATCGACGCCGCCATGGTCGACGGATCGGCCTTGCTGGCCACCTCGATTCACGGGCTCCGCGCCTCGGGGCACTGGGGCGGCGAGCCGGGGACCAACTTCCTGGACTCGGGCGCCCACTTCTACGAGGTCTACGAGACCGCGGACGGCGGCCACATCGCCGTGGGGGCGATCGAGCCGCAGTTCTACGGAGAGCTGCTGCGGGTGATGGAGCTCGACCCCGCTGAGGCGCCGCAGTGGGACCGTCCGCGCTGGCCGGAGCTAAAGGAGCTCTTCGCGCAGGTGTTCCTGCGCCGCACCCGCGATGAGTGGGCCGAGGTGCTCGAGACCGCAGACGCCTGCGCCACCCCTGTTCTCGGGCTCGACGATGGTCCGTACCATCCGCACAACGTGGCACGACGGACGTTCGTGGAGGCTGACGGCGTGCTCCAGCCGGCGCCGGCGCCGCGCTTCAGCCGGACTCCGCCGGCGATCGCCGATCCGCCGTCCGCCGGGGAAGCGCTGCGCGCGTGGGGGCTTGCCGGCGCCGAGACCGCCGGCCTGCGCGGTTGAACGCACGATTGTGTCCGGATAGCGGACGAGATGGTGCGTTCAACGCTCACCCGCCGATCGTCGCGTCCGCGCCGCACGTCCCAGTCACGAACTCGTCACCAACAACGAATTTCCGGTCGGGAGTGGGATGTACAGCTGCTAGCGGATGTGGACGGTGGCGCTGCCCTTGACCACCACGTCGCCGGTTTGCCGTGTCGCGCTGAGCTCGAGCTGCGCGAGCCGCTCGTCACCCGCGTCCTCGACGCGCTGAACGCGCCCGGCCAGCGTGAGCACGTCGCCGGGCCAGACCTGCCCGGTGAACCGGACGCCGAAGCGACGCACGTTTCCCAGGCCCACCCAGCGGGCCACATATTGTCCCAGCAGGCCCGCTGAGTGCATCCCGATCGAGAAGACGGTCGGCATACCCGCCGCTCGCGCGAACTCCTCGTCGTGATGGATCGGGTTGAAGTCACCGCTCGCCCCGGCGTAGCGGACGATGTCGGAGCGGGTGATCGGCCCGACCGTGACCTCGGGTCCTGAGCTCCCCTCTTCCAACGCGATCGGCGCCACCGGCATCTGTGTCGTTGTCGTGCTCACTGCCGCGCTCCCGTCTGGATCACGACGTCACGCTCTCGGAGGACCGTGTCGCCGTTCTGGTTGACGAAGTCGATCTCGAAGGTCACGAGCGTCATGTCGCCGCCGCGCTTTCCCGGCCGGGTCGTGACGTCGGCGATGCGCCGCCGGGCGGTCAGCCGGTCGCCGACGCTCACGGGCGCCAGGTACTCCCACGACGACTCACCGTGCAGGACGCGATGCAGGTCGAGGTCGAGCGACTCGAATAGCGGTAGGTCGTCGCGGAAGTGCATCGAAGCGGCCGCGAAGGTCAGGGGCGCCGGGATGCCGGCGTAGCCGGCCGCGCGAGCGGTGCCCTCGTCCTGGTAGATGGGATCGTGATCGAGC
>JAXDGF010000007.1:0-13232 GCA_034665165.1 Solirubrobacteraceae bacterium
AGGAGCGCGGCGGTGATCCGCTTGGAGTAGCCGCGATCGCGGAGCTCGCCGTGGAACTGGTCGACGAGGTTGCGCCGGTGGGTGAGGATGAGCACGCCGCCCGTGCGCGATGCCTCGACAAAGCCGAGCGCTGCCACCGTCTTGCCCGCGCCCGTCGCGTGCTCGAACCAGAACCGGCGAGCGGCGTTGGGGTCCTCGGGCTGCTCGGCCTGGTCGACGTCGGTGTCGACCTCGTCTTCGTCCTGCCAGTCCTGCGGCTCCTCGTCGGCGTCCACCTCCTCGTCGAGCTCCTCCTCGTCCTCCTCCTCGTCGGAGATCGCGGTGGAGGCGAGCACAGGCGGCTCGGAAGGCTGCTCGGAGGGCTGCTCGGAAGGCGGCGCGGAGGTCGCCGCCGGCGCGCCACCGTTCCCGTTGCCGTTCGACCGCTGCTGGGCCTCGGCCAGCAGCGCCGTCAGCGTGCCCGAGAGCGCGTCGACCTGGTGGGCGGAGAGAACGGTCCCGTCCACGAGGTGGGGCTCCTCTTCTGAGAGCAGGCGCTCGAGCCCGAGGAGGAGCGAGAAGCCCCGGCGCCACTCGACCGACGGCTGCTTGACGCCGGCTTCGAGCTCGGCCAGCGCCGCGTCGAGGGCGCGTCGGCGCGCGGAACCGGGAGCGAGGGCCTCAGCGGCAGTCTCGCCTTCGTAGATGAATCGCTCGCGCGTGAACTTCTCGGCGCGCGCAATCGCGTCAGTACTCGGAAGGGGGGTGGCAGCACCCATGCAATATTGGAAGGTTGAGTCTTAAATGCGAGCCGCGGCAACACTCGTAGCGGCTCAGGCAGCGGTCCCGGCAAGAACCCGGGACGAGGAATACCCTCAGGAGGCGGGCCTCCGCGTCAACCCGCGACGAGGAGGATGTCCAGTATTTAAGCAGATCGGGGAGAGGACGTGATGTGCGGGCGTCCAAGCAGGGTGGGCGGGGCTCCGAAATCCCTAAGCTGTCCGTCTTCCGCAATGACCGTCGTCTCCCCCTACGAGGTGCGCCCCGCTCGAGGCGATCAGGAGTACGCCGACCTGCTCGCGCTCCGTTATGAGGTCTTCTGCGTTGAGCAGGGCGTTCCTCGGCACGAGGAGGTGGATGGGCGCGACGGCGGCGCCGTTCATCTCGTGGCCGTGCGCGACGACGTCGTCCTCGGCACTTGCCGGCTCGTCTTTGTCGGCACCACCGTCCAGTTCAGCCGCCTCGCCGTGCGCACGTCTGCCCGCCGCCAAGGGATCGCGACAACCTTGCTCGAGGAGGCCGACGCCCAGACCCGCGCAGGCGGCGCGCGGCGCCTGGTCCTCCACGCCCAGACCTACGCGCGCGAGCTCTACGAGCGCGCCGGCTACCGCGCCCGCGGCCGCCCCTTCGTCGAGGCAGAGATCGAGCACGTAGCGATGGAGAAGACGCTGTGAGACCGCGGACGAGGGCGAGTACGCGCCGACCCGGCACCCGGCTTGCGTGAGGTCAGGGTTGACCCGCTGAGCGGCCAGCGGGCGATCGTCGCCACCGAGCGAGCGGAGCGGCCCGGGGGCGAGTTCCACGTGGAGCCCGCGGCACGTCTGGATCCGAGCACCGACCCGTTCAGCGAGGGTCACGAGGACCTGACGCCGCCCGAGCTCTACGCCGTTCGGCCGGGTGGGGGCCCGCCGAATTCTCCGGGTTGGGCCGTCCGCGTGGTGCCTAACCTCTACCCGGCGCTGACCCCGGACGCGCCCGAGCCGCCGCCCCAACCCAATCCCGACCTCTTCTGGGCCGGTCCCGCCCGCGGTGCCCACGAGGTGATCATCAACGCTCCGGACCCCGTCACCTCGCTCGCCCACCTGACCGTCGAGCAGTGCTTCATGGCCATGGAGGTGTGGCGTGAGCGCATGCGCGCCCACTCCGAGGCGGCCTGCCGGCACCTGATCGTTAACGAGCGCACCGAAGCCGGGGCGTCACTTCCCCACACCCACGCCCAGCTCTACGCCCTCGAGTTCGTGCCCTCGATGATCGCGCGCGAGCGCGAGCGCTTCGGGGCCTACGCCACCCGCACCATGGGTGGCAACCTGCTGGCCGACCTCGTGCAGGAAGAGGTGCGCCGCCGTGAGCGGATCGTGGCCATCGATGAGGAATCTGTCCTCATGGCGCCGTTCGGATCTCGGTTCCCGTTCCAGCTCATGATCGCCCCACGCACTCCGCGCATGCGCTTCGAGGACGACGGTCCCATCGCCGCGGCGATGCTCCACGACGCGCTCGGGCGCCTCGCCCGCCGCTTCGGGGTCACTCCCCCGCTCAACCTCTGGATCCGGACGGCGCCCAGTGGTGCCGAGCACTTCGGGTGGCGGATCGACATCGTTCCTCGCCTTACCCACATCGCCGGGCTCGAGCTCGGGGCCGGGTTGAACCTGAACGTCGCGGCTCCGGAGCGAGCCGCGTCAGAGCTGCGCGAGAGCTGACCGCGGTTATCACCCGTTGACGCGTCAAGCCCGACGTTGGGAGAGATGTTTCCCCGCAGCCGTGAGGGTTACCCCGCCGACGCTCCAGATTGCAGATTGGTCAGCCCATAACCTGTTAGGATCACCACTATGTGGAATAACTTTAGTGTGTGCGCTCGCGTCGATTGCTAGGCAGGGGACGTAGATTGATCGCCCAAGCACCGTCTGCGAGTACGTTTATCACTGAGCGCTGTGGCCGCGTCAGCTACATAACTCCGCATCCCGGCGACCACGGGCACCCCGCGTCCATGCTCTGGCACGCGAGCCGCAAGGTGGTTGTCGCCGACACCAGCACGTTCGGCGAGAGGACGCTGCGCGCCGGGTAATTTCTGGCGCGCGTTCGACCACCGGGAGCACGAAGTGACTGACTTGCGGCCCCGCCGCAGGCAAACGAGACGGCATTCCATGCTCCGGTTAACGGGTTGACGCAGCCGGGAGTGTACGATCGAAACACAATCCAGTAACTGAAGGAGCGGCATTGATCGATCGCATTCGACATGAGATCCAGGAGCGCCTCGAGCAGCTTCTGGCCGAGGCGGAGAAGCTTCGCGACGCGCTCGCGGCGCTTGACCCGCGTGAGCAGAAGACCAAGCCCGCGCGCTCGAACTCGGGTCCGGCGCCGCGCGCGTCGGCGCCGCGCGCGTCAACCCGCAGGTCGTCCCCGCGGCGCACGACACCGCGGGCTGCGGCCTCGACGGGGTCGAACTCCCGCACCGCACCCGGGGCGACCAAGACCTCGGTGCTAAGCGCGCTCGAGAAGGGTGGCGCGATGACGGCGGGCGAGGTGGCCTCGGCTACCGGCCTCGGGCGTGGCACCGTCAGCACGACGCTGTCCAAGCTCGCCAAGAGCGGCGTGGTGGTCAAGGCTGACCGGGGCTACAAGCTCCCGGACGGCGCCACCGCCAGCACCGCGGCTTAGTACTCAGTACCTGCCGGTGACGGCGCCGCGGCCTTGCGTCGCGGCGCCGGCCCGCAGCCGGCCAAGTGCCCTGAGGCGCAACTAGAGGATCCCGATCTCGGAGTTATCTCCGACGAGGAACCGGTAGGCGCGGGGCTGGCGCTCATCGCGCCCGATGGTGACGTTGCGTCCCAGGAGCGAGGATTCCATCCGGCCCGCCAGGTCGTGCACCGACGCGCCCGCGAGGAGGATGGAGTGCTCGACCTCGGCGTTGCGGATGACACACCCCTCCCCGATCGCCGTGTAGGGACCGACGTAGCAGTCGGTGAGCCGCGCCCCGGCGCCGATGATGGCGGGACCGCGTACCGCCGAGCGCTCGAGGCGCGCGCCCGCTTCGATCACGACGCGGCCGTCGACCTGAGACTCGATGAGCTCACCCTCCACTCGCGTCTCGATCGTGTCGAGGACGAGACGGTTGGCCGCCAACATGTCCCCCAGGCGCCCGGTGTCCTTCCACCAGCCCTGGACGATGTGGGGCTCGACGCGCATCCCCTGGTCGACGAGGTGCTGGATGGCGTCGGTGATCTCGAGCTCGCCGCGGTCCGAGGGTTCGATTGCACGCGCAGCCCCGTGCACGCAGTCGGTGAACATGTACACGCCGACGAGGGCGAGGTTGGTCTTGGGCTCGGCCGGCTTCTCCACCAGGCGCACGACGGCGCCCTCGCTGAGCTCGGCGACCCCATACTGCTCCGGGTCGGGCACGGGGGTGAGGAGGATGAGGGCGTCGGGGCCGCTCGAGCGGAAGGCGGCCACGAGATCCTCGATGCCGCCCTGGAGCAGGTTGTCGCCGAGGTACATGACGAACGGGGCCGCGCCGAGGAAGGGCTCGGCCGTGAGCACGGCGTGCGCGAGGCCGAGGGGCTCGTCCTGCACGATGTAGGTGATGCTCACGCCGAAGCGATCGCCCTCACCCACAGCGGTGCGGATCTCGTCTCCCGTCTCGGGCGCGATGATGATCCCGATCTCACGTATCCCGGCCCGCGCCATCGCCTCGATCCCGTAGAAGAGCACCGGCTTGTTGGCCACGGGCACGAGCTGCTTGGCGCTCGTGTACGTGATCGGGCGCAGGCGCGTGCCCTTGCCCCCCGAGAGGATGAGTCCCTTCAGCTCTTGCATGCCGGGCCCCAGCGTACTGGCGCGACGGTGCTGCTCAACGTGAGCCGACGGCGGCCTCGAGCGCCGACGACACCGCTTCGGCCGCGGCCAGCACCGCCTCGCGAGCGTCGGCCGGCGCGAGCACGACGGCGTCGCCCGCTTCCTTGAGCACCTCGCGCACGAGGAAGTCGACGCCCGCGAACCCGAGCTCGACCACGACCGCCCCGTCCTCGAGCTCCTGGGCGACCCGTCGCTCCTCACGCGCCCACCGGGCGCGGTCGGCCGAGATCCACACGCGCGCCCGCCGCGAGGCGGGGACCTCGCCCGTCCGCGGCCAGCCATCGACGTCCGCGGCCGGATCGACGTCGCGGCGAGGCTCGAAGCTCTCCTCGCTCACGGCCGCTGACTTGATCCGGTCGAGGCGGAAATGGCGGACGTTCTCGCGAGCAGGGTCATAGCTGGCGACGTACCACCCCTCGCGGCCGTTGATTAGGGCGTAGGGCTCGACGGTTCGCGTGCTGAACTCGTCCTCGTTCTCCTTGTAGTACTCGAACGAGAGCAGCCGCCGGGAGGCGATGGCGCGGGAGACAACGGCCGAGATCTCGGCATCGTCGCCGCCGGGCGGAGCGACTTGAAGCCCATCCTCGATCGGATCCTCGCCCAGCGCCGCCACCACCTTCTTGCGCACCGACGCCAGCGATCCGGCCGGGATGTGCTCGCCGATCAGGTCGATCGCGGCCACGAGCGCCTTCGCCTCCACCGGCAGTAGCCGCGCCGGACGCGCGAACGAGTCCCCGTACGGCTCGGACTCGACCTCGATGGTGCCGTCCGGGCCGATCTCGGCGTAGAGAACGTAGGTCCCGGCGCCGAAGTTGACGACGTTCAGGACCGCGACGTCCTCATGGAGCTCCTGCTCGGAGATCTTCAGCCGCGCGCACAGCTCCTCCGCGTGCAGCGTGCGACCCGCGCGCCCCGCCTCGATGAGGATGCTCGCGAGCGTGACCAGCCGCGCGAAGCGCTCGGGGCGGATGGTCGCGTCCCCGTGACCGTTCGTCTCGGCGGCGTCGGCGAGGGGGCCCGGCGCCTGCCCGGCAGCGGTCGCCGCGCCCTCGAGCGCCAGCGGCGTGGAGGGGGGATCACCCGTGTGGCGCAGGGTCAGAAGCGCCACCCGCTCGAGCAGGGCCTCGGCGAGCTCGGGTGGGCCGAGGATGCGCGCGTTCTCGCCGAGCCCGAGCACCCAGGCGATGAGCGCGCGCGGATTGGAATACGAGGTGAGGAAGACGCGGTCGGCGCCGGCCGCGGGTCGGATCTCCCCGTAGCGCCCGAAGTGGCGCTCGACCTGCCAGGCGATGCGCTCACCGAGCCAGATCTCAGCCGTCCCGAGCGGCTCGCCGAACTGCCACTCGATGCGGTCGGCGTACTGGCGCGGGTCGAAGTCGCGGGGTCGGGTGAAATCGTGCTCGGCCTTGGTCACGTACGCGACCTTGCCGCGGATGCGCGAGAGCCGGAAGACGCGGATCGCCTCGCGCTCGTGCGAGCGGCCCACGAGATAGAACTGACTGCCCTGGTACAGGAGCTGGTAGGGGTCGACCCGGCGCGTGCCGGTGTCGTCGCGCTCCATCGTGTAGTAGTTGAACGAGATCGTCTTGCGCCGGAAGATCGCCGTCTCGATCTTGGCCAGGCGCTGCGAGATGTCATGGCCGCCGGCCGCGCCGGTGATCCCGAGCGCGACGGTGCGCTGCTCGGGAGCGAGCAACGGGCTCGGGCGCCCCCACGAGATCTGCTGCAAGGCCAGCCGCAGGGGCTCGGCGTACGCGAACTCCCCGTCCAGCAGTTGCAGCGCCGTGTTCAGCGCCGCGAGCTCCTGGTCCTCGAAGGCGATCGGGGGCAGATGGAAGTTCTCGGGCGGGAGCGAGTAGTTCTCCTGCTCGACCAGGCCGTCGATCGGCTTCTCGACCGCGAGCTGGATCCCAAGCGACTCCAGCTCGGAGCGGTCGGCGTAGAACCGGCGCGCGAAGGCGTCCTCGTTCATCACGCTGTACCCCTCGACGTCGCGCCTGATCTCGGGGGCGGTCACGGGCCGCCGCTCCGCCATCAGATACGAGATCAGCGAGAGCTGCCTGATCAGCTTCTCGGTGTCCTTGGCCATTGCGCCGAACTGTAGTGGCGAGCACCCGCCGGTCGACGCGACTGGACGCCTGCGCGTCTGCAATTAGCGAAGTTTGGACAAAGCCGTCACCCCCCGCCGCGAGAACCGGGCCACGCGCGGGACGGTAGCCACCCGCGGTCCGACCCGGTTTAGGCCGCTCTACGCTCCTCCTCGGCTCGCGCCGCGAAGTAGGCGCCGCCGCCGATGCCCTTATCGAACGACGACCACTGAGCGCCGGCGGGGAGCTCCTTCTCGATCCGATCGAAGCTGCCGAGACGCCCACCGAGGTTGTCGACCATGTGCACGAGGGTCGCCTCGCGCGTGCAGGGCACCACCGGGCTGCCGTGCTCGAGCGAGCCGTGATGGCTAAGGATGATGTGCAGGACGGCCTGCGCGAGCTCGGCGGGAAATCCCTCGAGGCGCTCGATGGCACGACGCACGCGGTAGTACCCCAGCGGGATCTCGCCCTGGAGGCGCCCCGCGTCCGACATCTCGATGGCCGCGCCCTGCATACAGTAGGCCTCGAGCTTGCCGATGTCGTGCAGCAGGGCGCCGGTGACCGCGACGTCGCGGTCGAGACCGGGGAAGGTGGCCGAGATCGCGCTGACGGCCTGCGCGACGGTCAGGCAATGCTCGAGGAGGCCGTGACGGTAGGCCTGGTGGTAGTACTTGGCCGCCGGCGCCTCCCGGAATGCCGCCCACGTCGGTGAGCCCTCCCGGAAGACGATGGCCAGGAGCCGGCGCAAGTGGGGATTCTGAATCGTGGCCAGCAGCTCCCGCAGGTCGGCCTCCATCTGCTCGGCGCTGCGCGGTGGTCCGTCCACAACCTCATCGACGTTGCACTCCCCGTCGACCACGTGGCGCAGCGCCTGCAGGGCGAGCTGAGGTCCGTGGCGGGGGTGCACCGAATAACGCCCGCTGACGTGGACGATCTCGCCCGGCGAGCACAGCTCCTGGGCCTCCGACACCTCTTCCCACACCATCGCCACCACGCTGCCGGTGCGGTCGCCGAGCGACAGCTTCAGGTAATCCCCACAGTCGCGGCGGTGTCGGACCTCAACCTGACGCACAAGCAGCGGCTGCGCCACATCGCATCCGTCGATGAACTCCCTGACCTGCATCGGAGCACGAAGATAGAGTGGGCGGCGGACAGTTATGGATCGCACCGCGCTCGTCACCGGAGGCACCGGCGGCCTCGGGACCGCGGTCGTCGCGCGCCTGCTCGCCGACGGCTGGCGGGTTGTCGTCCCGTGGGTGGCCGAGCACGAGCTCGCCCGCGTCGAGCGCCGTCCCGGCCTCGAGCTCGTGCACGCCGACCTGTTCGCGGAGGAGGAGGTGCGGGGCGTGGTCGCGACCGCCTCAGGGGACCCCGAGACGCCCCTGCGGGGGGTCGTCAACCTCGTCGGCGGCTTCGCGACGGGCGGCCGCGTCCACGAGACACCGATCGACGAGTTCCGGGCCCAGTTCCGCCTCAACCTCGAGCCCACGTACCTCGTCATCCAGGCCGCGCTGCCCCACCTCATCGCCGCCGGCGGCGGATCGATCGTGTGCGCCGGGACCCGCGCGGCGCTCCGGCCCTTCCCCGGAGCGGCCGGCTACATCTCCTCGAAGGCGGCCGTGATCGCGTTCGTCAAGGCCCTCGCCGTCGAGTACCGGAACGACCTGATTCGCGCCAACGCGATCCTCCCGAGCGTGATCGACACCGCCGCCAACCGCGCCGCGATGCCGGACGCCGACTTCGAGCGCTGGGTCAAGCCGGCCGAGATCGCGGGGGTCATCGCCTTCCTCCTCTCGGACGACTCGGCGCCGACGAGCGGCGCCGAAGTGCCCGTGTACGGGAGGGCGTAACCGGGTAGGACTCGCCCCGGTAGCGATGATCCAGCCGCTATTCGAGCACCGGCTCACCCTGGCCGGCTACGACACTCGCGTCCTCGAGCTCGAGGGCGACGGCGCGCCGATCCTGCTCCTCCACGGCTATGCCGACAGCGCCGATGGCTGGCGCTCGATTCTGGCCTTGCTGGCGCGCCGGGGCCAGCGGGCGATCGCCGTCGACCTGCCCGGCTTCGCCACCGCCGACGGCCTCGGTCCCGGCCCGATCCTGCCTCAGCTCGACGATTTCGCGGCCGCCGCGGTCGCCTACCTTCGGGGCAGGCGACGACCTCCGGTGGTGGCCGTCGGACACTCGCTCGGCGGCTGCCTCGCGCTGCGCCTGGCCGAGCGCCACGCCGGCGAGCTCGCGGGCGTCGTCGCCGTCGCCCCGGCGGGCCTGGCGATGACGCGACTCCTCTCCCTGCTCGAGCGCGACCCGATTCTGACCTCGCTCCTCGCCCTCCCGGTGCCGATCCCGAGCGCCGTGGTCCGGGCCGCCGCGGCGCGTATCTATCTCGGGCTGTTGGCCGCCCCGGCCTCGATCGACCCGCGCGTCGTCGCCAGCTTCAGCCGCCATCTCCGCGACCGGTCGACCGCCGCGCGCTATCTCGAGACCGCGCGCCGGCTCCTCCGCGAGCTCCGCGATCCCTTCGAGCCCGAGCGGATGTCGCGACCGGTGCTGCTCGTGTGGGGCGAGCGCGATCGCCTCTCCTTCGCGCGCGGGGCCGAGCCGCTGCTCGAGGCCGCGCCCGACGCCCACCTCGAGCTCCTGCCCGGGATCGGTCACTGCCCGCAGGTCGAGGCACCGGCGCGGTTCGCCGAGATCCTCCTCGAGTTCTCCAGCAAGCAGGTGGCCGAGGCGGCCTGAGCGGGCTACAACCCCGGCGGGTGGCGCACGGCGAAGCCGCCGCCCTCGGAGCCGGTCCGGTTGGACCAGCGCGAGCCGCCCTCGGCGAGCGCGACGGTGTCGAAACGAAGGCCGGCCACGTACATGTAGGTGTGACCGGCGTTGGCGAAGATCGTCACCCACTTGCCGCGTCCGGGGGCGCCATAGCTCTCGAGCTCCCCCGACGTCTCGGTCGTGTTCAACAGGTGAGCCGCGGCGAGGACGAAGCTGATCGACCCCGAGCAGTCGTATCTGGTGTCCTCAAAGGTGCCGTGGCCCCCCCCGTAAAAGTAGCCGAGGAGAGCGATCTGGTTGCCCGCGTTGATGATCTCCTGGATCTGGGGCGGGGCGCCGATGGGGGCGACCGCCAGTCCGTCCGGCACCAGGGTGGCCACGTTCGGATCGGCCGAGATGCCGCTCTGGGCGAGCTGCCGGCGGACTTGGGTCAGCGACACCGGCTGGGGCAGCACCCCGGTGCTGGCCGTGGTCCGGGCGGGCTGCTGCACCTGCGGCTGCACCGGCGCGGGCGTCGCCCCGGCCACGGGCTCGACGACCTGGGGGTGAGCCTGCACGGCGAGCTGGTCCGAGCTCGAATGGGCAACGTCGGCGCCAGGCCGAGCCTGGCCGCATCCGGCCAGCGCCAGCGCCGCCCCGATCCCCACCATCGTCAGACGAGCGCGCACCACGCGCAAAATACCGCCCACAGCGCGGACATGCGTCACCGGGGCGCGCATCAGCGGTGATCGTTTCAGCGTTGCCGCGACGGCGCCGCGGGCGGTAACGACGGGGTAACGAAGGGGCAACGGGCAGGGCGCACACTGCCGCCATGCAGTCGAGCCAAGCAAAGGACTTTCGGGACCGGGACTTTGCCTCCGCGAACGGCCCACCGGCCGGGAGCGGCTCGACTTGCGCGCGGCGGTGCGACTTTCGGGAGTGGGGGCACTCCCGGGGGCCGTCCGCCAACAACTTGGGCTGGGGGTACAGGGGTTGGGCTGGGGCACCACGGATGGGTCGGGGGCAGAGGTTGGACCGGGGGCACCACGGATGGGTCGGGGGCAGAGGTTGGATCGGGGGCAGAGGCGGCGGCCGGATCCGGATCCGGGGGGAAACGGAGCCGGCCGCCTCCACTAATCCGACACTGGGGGAACTTCGGGCTAATCCTTGTCTGCGGGGCGCGGAGCGCGGAGCGCTTCGCGTTCACTCTCAGGGCCCGCGTCACCCTTAGCCAGCTCGGCGCGGCGGAGAACCCCGCCCAGACCGAGGGACCGCGCCGATTCGAGCGCCTCCTCGGTCAGTTCGGCGGCTTGACTTAGATCTTCGCCACGGCCGCGTGCGAGCAACACCTGGGCGTACTCGAGCTTGGTACGGGCGATCCAGGCGCGGGAGTCAAGCACCCGCTGCGCGACGAGGGCATCGCGGAAGCATGCCTCGGCTTCGTCGAGGTCGCCGACGCAAGCATGGGCAAGCCCCAGGTAGTGGGCGGCCGAGCCGAGCCAGCTCGAGCCCATGTCGACGTAGCGATGGCGGTACGGGGCCATGGTCTCGATCAGCGCCGCTGCCCGCGCGCGATCGCCCAGCCTGGCGGCGGCGGCGGCGGCGAGCGCGACGACCGCCAGCGACGAGAAGTCGTACGGAACGTCGCTGAGCTCGTTCGCCATGAGGCGCTCGTAGGCGGCCCGTGCCTCGTCCTCGCGGCCCAGCTCGGTGAAGATCGTGGCCAGGAAGGCCTGCGTGATGAGGGGGACGGTGCGGCTGCGCCCCGAGCGGGGCGGTGCCGTCGCGAGCGCGGCGGCAAGCTCGTCCAGCCGGCCCTGGTGCATTCGAATGGTGAAGAGCTGACCCGCGAAGAGGTGGAAGGCATCGGGCTGACCCCCTTCCTGCCCCACCTCGAAGGCCTCGAGCGCGAGCCGGTCGGCCTCCGCCGTCGATCCCGTGACGAGCTCTCGCTTGGCGCGGATGACGAGGTCATACCAGCGCAGAATCGGCTGGCGCAGATTGACCGCCAGGCGATGCTGAGCCTCGATGTGGCGGTCCGCGCCCGCCAGGTCACCCGCCTCCAGGGCACCGTAGGCGCGGTAGGTCTCACCGTAGTAGATGAGGAGCGGATCCTCGAGGTCATAGGCCAGCTTCGTGGCCTCCTCGGCGCTGGCGACCCGGTCATCGACCGTGCTCGCGTGCCACAGCGTCGGAATCCGGGCCAGCAGCACGATCGCGAGCGTTCCGGCGTCTCCGAGCTCGCGCGCCATCGCCACCGCCTCGTCGCTGTGCCGGCGCCGGAGCTCCCAGTCACCGCTGAAGGTGAGCTCGAGCGCGAGCTGGGCCAGCAGGCGTGCCCGCACGGTGCTCGGCGCCGGGTCGTAGGCCTCGAGCGCGTCCTGCAGACAGCGCACGCGGTCGTCGTCGACCTCGCCCGCGGAGCTGAAGAAGCCGCGATTGTTGGCGAGCGCAGCGCGCGCGAGGAGCTCCGGATCACCAAGGTCGAGCGCTCCGCGGGCGCCGTCGAGGAGGGTGTCGCGGAAGGCCCGGTAGCCGGCCCGGAGCTGGGCCTCGCCGAGGGAGATCGTCACCTCCACGCGGCGGCGGACGTGGGCGCCGTCGTGAAAGGTCTCGAGCAGCTCGAGCGCCTGACGGTAATGGGTCAAGGCCTGCTCGTAGGCAAGCTTGACCTGGGCCTGGTCGCCCGCCCGGATGAGGTAGCCGATGGCCTTGTCCTCCTCGCCGGCGGCCGCCTGGGCGAAGTGATGGGCGAGCTCGTGCAGGTGCTGCTCGAGGTCGCCGCCGTAGAGGACCTCGAGCGCCTCGCCGATCTGACGGTGGAGCCGTCCCCGGCGGGCCGCGGTGAGGTCGGCGTAGACGGCCTGGCGCACGAGCGCGTGCGCGAACGCGTACCGGCCCCCGAGCCGCTCGGACTCGACGAGCACCCGGGCGCGGACGCCTTCGTCGAGCGCGTCGAGGAGCGCGTCGGGCGTCGCACCCGCATCGGGGATCCGCTCCAGCAGGGGGAGGGTTACGGTCGGGCCCACCACGGCCGCGACGGTGAGCACGCGGGTGGCGTCCTCGGAGAGGCGCATGAGGCGCCGGCTCACCACCTCGCGCACGCCGTCGGGAATCCCGAGCTGGGCGAGGTCGACATCCCCGGTGGCCGGCTCGATCACGGCCTCGGCCACGTGACGGATGATCTCGCCGACGAAGAACGGGTTGCCCTGGGTCTCCTCGTGGACGGCGCGGGCGAGTGAGCGGCGCTTCGGGTCGAGCGCGCCGTCCACCTCCACCCCGAGCAGCGCCTCGACATCCTGCTCGGTGAGCCCCACGAGGGCGTGACGCTCGATCCCTGGCTCGCGGCGCAGGTCGGCGAGCATCTCGGTCAAGGGGTGGGGAGCGCCGCGCGCGACGGCGGCGCTCGGGAGCTCGGTGTCGCGGAACGTGCCGACCGCGCACACCGCCATGTCCGGCGGCGAGCGCACGAGGTGACGGAGCAGATGCAGCGTGGGCCGCGCCGCCCAGTGCAGGTCGTCGAGCACGAGCAGCACCGGCGCGCGCTCGGCGACGGCGCGGAGGAACCCGATCACCGCCTCGAACATGAGGTACTGGTCGAGGGCCGCGTCGGGACGCGTCGGCGGCGTCACATCGCCGAGGAGCTCGGTGAGCTCGGGCAGGACGCGGGCGAGCTCGGAGGCTCCGCGGCCTGCCTGCTCGCGCAGGAGCGCGGGCGGACAGACGGAGACGTACGCGCGCAGCGCCTCGACGAAAGGCTGGAAGGCGAAGCCGACGTCCTCGTCG
>JAXDGF010000008.1:0-19886 GCA_034665165.1 Solirubrobacteraceae bacterium
CGACGCTGCTGGCGAAGGCCGAGAACACCTCGGCGGCCGGGAAGGACATCCACGGGTACAACACGATCGCCGACATCATGCGGGCGCTGAACCCGTTCACCGGCAGCTTCTATCTCGAGACGCTGCACGTCGCCCGTTACACGCGCGAGATGTACTGCCTGTTCGGCGGCCGTCACACGCACCCCTCGACGATCATGCCGGGTGGCTGCAGCGCGGACATCACGCACCAGACGTGCACCGACTTCTACGTGCGCCTGATGCGTTACATGGACTACGTGAAGCGCAGTGTCCCGATGCACGACGACCTGTACGACTTCTTCCTTCAGGAGTTGCCCGGGTACGACGACGTCGGATACCGCGCCACCAACCTGGTCAACTGGGGTTGCTTCGACGATCCGGACTATGTCGACTACGACTACCGCAACATGACCGATTGGGGTCGCAAGCGGTACATCACCCCGGGCGTCGCCATCAACGGCGAGCTGATCTCCACCGACCTGGTCGAGATCAACCTCATGATCCGGATCCTGCTCGGGTCGTCGTACTTCGACGACTGGACGAACGAGCCCACGTTCGTCGACCGCGACCCGCTCGGCAACCCGGTCGACAAGCGCCACCCGTGGAACAAGGTGACCCTCCCGAAGCCGCAGAAGCGCGACTTCACCGACAAGTACACGTGGGTCGTCTCGCCTCGGATCTACGACAAGCGCACGGACACCAACGTGTGCTGCGACACCGGCGGCGGCCCCTTCGCTCGCCAGTGGTGCACGGCGAAGGCCGGTCTGGTCGACTTCGGCTACGTCAAGGCGACGGGCCACTCGCTCCAGATGGTCCTGCCGCGTTCGCCCACGATGCCCGAGATGGAGCTCGAGTGGAAGGTGCCGGCGAAGTCCAACGCGGTCGAGCGTGACCGTGCGCGGACCTATCACCAGGCCTACGCCGCCCTCATCTGCATGCACAACGTCGAGCGTGCGATGAAGGAGGTCCAGGCCGGGCGGACCAAGAGCTGGAACAAGTTCAAGGTCCCCGACACCGCCGTTAGCTGCGGCTTCCACGAGGCGGCCCGCGGGGTGCTCTCGCACCACATGGTGATCCGCGACGGTAAGGTCGCGAACTACCAGCCGTACCCGCCGACGCCGTGGAACGCGAGTCCGCGTGACATGTACGGAACCCCCGGCCCCTACGAGGATGCGGTGCAGAACACGCCGATCTTCGAGGAGAACGGTCCGGACAAGTTCAAGGGCGTGGACATCATGCGGGCGGTCCGCTCGTTCGACCCGTGCCTCCCGTGCGGCGTGCACATGTACACCGGCAATGGCAAGGTCACGAAGGTTCAGCACACGCCGACGGCGATGGCGTAGCGGAAGTAAATGGCGACAGAGTCGACAGCACCGCAGACGAGCACGCTCACCCCGGTGTCCGACGAGGACCTGGTCGGGCGCGTGCAGGAGCTGCAGGCCCGGCTCGATGCCTCGAGCGACTCGGCCACCCGCGAGGTGGCCGAGGAGCTCGTGTCGGTAGTCGTTTCCATGTACGGCGCGGGCCTGGAGAAGATCTTCGGCGCCCTCGCCGCCCACGGGGAGGCCGGCGAGCAGATCGCCGCCGGCCTCGCCGAGGATCCTGAGGTGGCCAGCCTGCTCCTCATTCACGATCTGCACCCGGTTGCCCTGGAGACCCGTGTCCGCGAGGCGCTCGAGAAGGTCCGTCCCTACATGGAGTCCCACGGCGGTAACGTCGAGTTGCTGAGCCTCGAGGACGGCGTCGCGCGGATTCGCCTCGAGGGGAGCTGCAGCGATTGCAAGGCCTCCTCGGCCACCCTCGAGCTTGCCATCAAGCAGGCCCTCGAGGAGGCCGCCCCCGACCTCTGGGGCCTCGAGGTCGAGGGAATCAATGAAGATCCCACCACCGGCATGCCGCTCCCGATGGCTGAGGCCCCGGCCCCCACCGGGTTCGAGCTCCCGGTCGTCAACGTGGGCCCCGCCCTGGGCGCCGCCTTGCCCATGGCCGACGGTGCCCAGCCGGCGCCCGCTCCCACCCGTCCGCCGTCGTGGTACGACGTCGACGGAGTGGCCGGGGTCGGACTCGCCCAGCTGGTGTCAACCGATGTCGAGGGCAACCCCCTCGTCATCGCCAACGTGGACGGCACGCTGCTCGCGTATCACAACCGTTGCGCCGCTTGCGGCGGCGGGCTCGAGCGTGGCGAACTGACCGACGGAGCGCTCGCGTGTCCGGAGTGCGGACGCTCGTACTTCCTGCCGCGCGCAGGGCGCTCGCTGGACGGGGAGAACCTGCAACTGGAGCCCATTCCGCTCCTCCAGGAGCAGGGCCGTATTAGAGTAGCCTTGGCGCTATGACGGGGAATGGCAATGGCTTTCCCCGGCGCGAGCGCCGGCCGATCTCGGATGCCGTCGCAGCCCGGCGGCGCGCGCAGATGGTCTCGGGCCTGCGGGGCCTCAAGGCCCGGCCGCCGAGCACCGGCGCCGGCTCCCCGCCCAGGCCGGGCAACGGCGCGGCCGCGGCCACAAACGGGAAGGAGGAACGGAGCGTCGAGCGCTGCGACTTGTGCAGCACGACGATCCCCGACGACCACCGCCACATGCTCAACATCGAGGAGCGGCGGATCGTGTGCACGTGCGAGAGCTGCTGGGCGCTGCGCTCGGGTGACGCCGAGTTCCGGCCCGTCGGGAGCCGGACCGTCTGGCTCCCGGACATGGACATGCCCGACGACGTGTGGGCCGGGTTCCAGATCCCCATCGGGCTCGCCTTCTTCATGTACTCGACCACCTCCGAATGCGTGGTGGCGATGTATCCGAGCCCCGCGGGCGCCACCGAGAGCGAGCTTCACTTCGACACCTGGAACCGGCTCGTCGAACGCAATCCCGAGCTGCGGCTCGAGCCCGACATCGAGGGCCTGATCGCCAACCGGCTCAGCGAGCCTCCCGTGTACGCCATCGCGCCGATCGACCGCTGCTATGAGCTCACAGGCGCGATCAAGGCGAGCTGGGAAGGTATCTCCGGTGGCGACGGCGTCGAGACGGCGGTGGCCCGCTTCTTCGCCGACCTCGAGGCCAAGGCGCTCTCGTGACCCCGCCCGAGGACGAGCAGGTGGCCGGGCCGGCCAACGGGGTCGCGGGGAACGGCAGCCGCGCTCAGGTCGCGGCGGCCGCGGTCGAGTCGATGAACACGGCGGCGTGGCCCGAGCCCGACTTCTCGGTCCTGGGCGTGACTGCGGTCAAGTACGCGGCCGCGCCGATGCTGAACTTCGATCTGCATGTCGTCGAGCCGAGCGGGCGGCAGGTCTACATGGTCGCCCTCACCATCCAGGTGATGATCGAGCCGGCGCGGCGCTCCTACGACGCCGACACCCACCAGCGCCTGAAGGGGCTGTTCGGGGAGCCCGAGCGTTGGGCGGTGACGACCAGGAGTCTGCTGTGGGCGCAGGTCGACGCCGTCATCCCGGCCTTCACGGGCTCGACCACCGTGTCGGTGCCGATCACGTGCTCGTACGAGCTCGAGGTGGCGGCCGCCAAGTACTTCTACTCGCTCCCCGACGGCGAGGCGCCGCTCGCCTTCCACTTCAACGGCACCATCTACTACCGCGACTACGACGACCGCATGCAAATGGTCCTCGTGCCGTGGACGAAGTCGTGCGACTTCCGGATGCCGGTGGCGACGTGGAAGGAAATGATCGACAGCTACTACCCGAACACGGCGTGGGTGGCGCTCAACGGCGCGACGATCGATGCCCTGCAACGCGAGCAGGTCAACCGTGGATTGGCGACGGCGGACGCGTGCATCATGAAGCTGCTGGAAGAGAGCTCCTGATGCCCGAGATGCTCGAGCAGCTCGTCGACTCGCTCCTGTTCGAGGGCTATGCCCTCTACCCGTACACCCCGGGCGCGACCAAGAACGCGACCCCGACCCCGTTCGGGATCGTGTATCCGCCGACGTACGCGGCGACGCTGACGAGCACCTTCGACGCGCTCGAGCTCCGCTGCGTGCTCGACGCCCCCGCCGACGCCGCCCTCGCGGCCGAGGTCCGCTTCCTCGCCGCCGGCGGCGACCGCCACCAGGCCGTCGAGCACCGGATCGACCTCGCGGGCAAGATGGTGGGGGCGCTCGACGGAGCGCCGATCGAGCTCGAGGAGCGGATCCCCGGCGCGGGCGATATCGAGCTGGTCGTCGGCGTGAGCCTGACCACGCGCCCGCTCCGCGACCGGACGTTCGAGGTCAGCGTCCGGGTCGAGAACCGGACCGAGGCGCCCGAGGGACTCGACCGGGGCGCCGCGCTCAGGTACTCGTTGCTCTCCACCCACCCGATCGCGCGCGTCAGCGGCGGTCGCTTCATCTCCCCGCTCGAGCGGCTGTGTAACAGCATCAACACCTACCCGGTCCTCGCGACCGCGAGCGACGATGCCGTGATCGGCGCCACCATCGTCCTGCCCGACCATCCGCAGATCGCTCCCGAGAGCCGCGGCGGGCTGTTCGACTCCACCGAGATCGAAGAGGCGCTCCTGCTCCACGTCCACGTGCTGACCGACGAGGAACGCGCGGACATCGAGGCTCAGGGTGATCCCACCCTGACCGAGATGATCAATCGCGCCTCCGCCGCCACTTCGGAGGACATCATGGCCCTGCACGGGCGCGTGACGATCAGCGATCCCGCTCCCGAGGTCTACCGCGATCCCCAGACGGACGAGCCGCCGCCCGAGCCGCCCGGGCTGGAGGACCCCCGCGCCGGGCAGGACGAGGTGGTCAGCGACGGGGTGACCTATCGCCGCGGCGGCAAGGTCGTGATCCGCCCCGCGCCCGAGGCCGACCTCCACGCGCGCATGCTCGACGGTCGCACGGCCACGATCGAGCGTATCTTCACCGACTACGACGGCAAGATGCACCTTGGCGTCACCGTCGACGACGATCCCGGCCAGGAGCTGATGCGGGAGACGGGTAGGTATCTGTTCTTCTTCGCACCCGAGGTAGAGGTGATGGATACGTGAGCTCTGATTCTGAAAGCGGCGCCCGCCCCCGCGAGCAGGACGAGCCGCCCCAGGACACGACGCCGAAGCACGCCTTCGAGCGGACCGCGTCCGAGCTCTCCAACCAAGCCGTCGAGCTCAACTTCCTCAATCCCCCGGCGCCCGACGCCGAGCGGGTGCGCAAGATCCTCATCGCCGGGGTCGGAAACGCGTGGATGGGCGACGACGGTTTCGGAGCCGAGGTCGTGAGCCGCCTTGGCGAGGCCGAACTCCCCTCGGGGGTGGCGGTGATGGACTTCGGTACCGGCGGCCTGAACCTGGCCTACGAGGTGATGCGCGGCTACGACGCGCTGATGATCCTCGACATCTCCGAGCAGGGTGGCGCTCCGGGCACCCTCTACGTGATCGAGGCCAGCGAGGACTCGATCGAGGCAGGCATCGAGGACGGCGATACGCTCAACCCGCACGGGATGGATCCCAAGACCATGCTCCGCTTCGTCAAGTCGATCGGCGCCTGGCCGGGCAAGGTCGTGGTCATCGCCTGCGAGCCGCAGGTGGTCGCCGAGATCGGCTTCCAGCTGAGCGAGTCGGTAGCGGGCGCGGTCGAGCCTGCGGTCGAGCTCGTGCTCAAGACCATCGCCGAGCTCCAGACCGACGGCGCCTACCAGCCCGCCGAGTGAGGCTATGCACGAGCTGTCGCTGAGCTCGGCCGTCGTCAACACCGTCGTCAAGCACGCCGACGGGCGGCGCGTCTCGCTCGTGAACCTGCGCATCGGGAAGCTCCGCCAGGTCGTTCCCGAGACGCTCGAGTTCTACTTCTCCTTCGTCGCGCGCGACTCGGTGTGCGACGGGGCGCGACTAGAGTACGAGATCATCGACGCACGGCTGCGCTGCAACCCGTGCGCGAAGGAGTGGGATATCGAAATTCCCGCCTTCCGCTGTCCGACGTGCGGGGGTAGTGACGTGGAGGTCGCGAGCGGGAACGAGTTCGAGGTCGATTCCATCGAAGTTGGGTCGCCTGCGGCGACCTTGGAAGATCGCCCAGAGGGCGATCTTCCGGGATCTGGCGATGATCTAGACAAACAGGAGGCCGAATGCATCGCACCAAGGTGAAGATCGTCGAAGAGGCGCTCGACGCGAACAACACGATCGCCCGGGCGAACCGGTCGGACTTCGACCGCGCCGGCGTCAGGGTCATCAACTTCATGAGCGCCCCCGGGGCGGGCAAGACGACGCTGCTGGAGCGCGTTGTGGCCGACCTGCCTGGCGTCCGCGTCGGCGTGCTCGAGGGCGACGTGCAGGGCTCGATGGACGCCGACCGCCTCGCGAGCCTGCACGTGCCCGTGATCCAGCTCAACACCGACCCGAGCTTCGGCGGCGAGTGCCACCTCGATGCCAACATGGTGCGCTCCGCCGTCCCCGACCTGCCCCTCGACGACATCGACCTTCTCATCATCGAGAACGTCGGCAACCTCGTCTGCCCCGCCGAGTTCAAGGTGGGCGAGGACACGCGCGTGATGGTCACCTCGGTCACCGAGGGCGAGGACAAGCCCCTCAAGTACCCGCTCATGTTCCGCGCCTGCGAGCTCGTCCTCATCAACAAGATCGATCTCCTGCCCCATCTCGACTTCGACGTGGAGCGGCTGCTCTACAACATCGACCAGGTCCACCCGGACGTCGAGACGATCCTCGTCAGCGCGCGCACCGGCGAGGGAATCGACAGCTGGCGCGAGTGGCTGACGGCGCTCGCCGCGCGCGAGGGGGCTGTCGCCGCGGGATGACGGAGGCCGCGCTCGGGGGAGTAACCGCGCGCCTCGACGAGCTGCTGCGCCAGCGCATCGACGCCAGTCAGGCGTTCTTCGGCGCCGAGGCCGAGCCGCTCGCGCGCCTGTGCCACCGCATGGCTGAGCGCTTCTCCCGCGGCGGGACGCTGATCGCCTTCGGGCGCTCGCCAGCCGCCCGCTCGGACGCCCGCCACGTCGCGGTCGAGTTCGTCCACCCCGTGATCGTCGGCAAACGCGCGCTGCCCGCGATCGGCCTCGCGGGTGAGGGCGGCGACCTGCGCGCCCAGGTCGAGCTCGTGGCCGGCCCCGACGACATCGCCATCGCCTTCGGCACCGACGAAGACGGGGGGGAGGCGGCGAGCGCGATCGAGCTCGCACGCTCCCGCGGCTGTCTCACGATCGCCTTCTCGCCCGCCGGGGCCGAGTGGGAGCCGATCCCTCCCAGCGTCGATCCCTACGTCCGCCAGGAGCTGATCGAGACGCTCTACCACGTGCTGTGGGAGCTCGTCCACGTCTTCTTCGACCACCGCGGGCTGCTGGCCGGGCGGGACGCCCGCCGCACGCACGACTCCGGCCTCTCGAGCTTCCTGTATCCGTTTCTGGGTGAGCAGGACAGCGAGCTCGAGCCCGTCGTCGACGACGTGCGCCGCTCGGTGCTGATGAAGGCCCAGGAGATCTCCGAGCTCCGGGCCCAGACGCTGACCGATAACCGCGAGGAGCTGCTCGCCGCGGCTCGCGCACTGCGCCTACGATTCGATCAGGGCGGGAAGCTGCTCGCCCTCGGCAACGGCGGCTCCGCCACCGACGCGATGGACTCGGTCGCCGACTTCCGGATTCCCGGCCGGCCGGGCTGGCAGCGGCGGCCGGCGCTCGACCTGTGCGAGGACGCCGGGATTCTCACCGCCATCGCCAACGACGTCGGCACCGAGCTCATCTTCTCGCGCCAAGTCATCGCCTACGGAAAGCCCGGCGACGCCCTGCTCGCGCTCTCGACCTCGGGCAACTCGCGCAACGTGATCGAGGCGCTCGCCGAAGGCCGCCGGCGCGGCCTGGAGACGATCGCCATGGTCGGCTACGACGGTGGCCACGTCGCCTCCGAGCAGCTCGCCGATCACGTCATCGTCACCCGCTCGGAGCACATCCCGCGCATCCAGGAGGCCCAGGCGAGCGCCTACCACGTGCTGCGTGAGCTCGTCGAGCTGGTGGGTGGGGCTGGGGGTTGACCAGCGCGGCGGTGACGGGGCGGGTCCGGATGCGCGTGCGCGTCGAGGGCACGGTGCAGGGGGTGGGGTTCCGGCCCTACGTCTACCGCGTGGCGGGACGGTTGGGACTAGACGGCTTCGTGCTCAACGACGCCCATGGCGTGCTCGTCGAGGTCGAGGGTCGTCCCGAGGTCGTGGAGCAGTTCACGGAGCAGCTGTGGGCGGAGGCCCCGCCCTTGGCCAAGATCGAGCGGGTCAGCGTTGCGCCTTGCGAGCCCACCGGCGCCGCCGGTTTCACCATCCGCGCGAGCCCGCGCGACGGCGTCCCGGACGCCCCCGTAACGCCCGACAGCGCGACCTGCGCCGACTGCCTGGCCGAGCTTCTCGACCCCGCCGACCGCCGTTTCCGCTACCCGTTCACGAACTGCACCAACTGCGGGCCGCGCTTCACCATCGTGCGCGGGATCCCCTACGACCGCCCCTTCACGACGATGTCGGGCTTCACCATGTGCGCGCGCTGCCAAGCCGAGTACGACGATCCTGGGGACCGGCGCTTCCACGCCCAGCCCAACGCGTGTCCGGAGTGCGGGCCGTCGGTGACGCTGGTGGACGCGGATGGTTCTGCGGTCGCGCGCGACGGTGCGGTCGCGCGCGGCGGCGCGGCGGCGGGCGCTGCGCCGGATGCCGTCTCCGCGGCGGCGATCGCCCTGAACGCGGGCGCGATCCTCGCTCTGAAGGGCATCGGCGGCTTCCACCTCGCCTGCCGGGCCGACGACGAGGACGCGGTGGCTCGGCTGCGCGCGCGCAAGCACCGCGAGGACAAGCCCTTCGCCGTCATGCCTCCCGATCTCGAGACGGCGCGCACGCTGGTGGAGATCGTCGATGCCGCCTCGGAGAGGTGCCTGCTCGGGCCCGAGCGCCCGATCGTGCTCGCCCCGCGCCGCGCCGGCGCTCCCGTGGCCGCGGCCGTGGCGCCGGGCTCGCCCGAGCTCGGGGTCATGCTCCCTTACTCGCCCCTGCACCATCTCCTGCTCGCCGACGCAGGGACGACGCTGGTGATGACGAGCGGCAACGTCTCCGACGAGCCCATCGCCTACGGCGACGAGGACGCGCGCGCTCGGCTCGCCGGCATCGCCGACCTCTTCCTCCTCCACGACCGCCCGATCCAGACGCGCACCGACGACTCGGTCGTCCGCGTCGTCGCCGGCCGCACGACCTTCCTGCGCCGCTCGCGCGGCTACGTGCCGGGGAGCATCGCGCTCCCGGGTGGGACCACGCGGCCAGTGCTCGGATGCGGGGCCGAGCTCAAGAGCACCTTCTGCCTGGCCAAGGGCGAGCGCGCCTGGGTCGGGCACCACATCGGCGACCTCAAGAACTACGAGACCCTGCGCTCCTTCCAGGACGGCGTCGAGCACTTCGAGCGCCTGTTCGCGGTCGCGCCCGAGGTGATCGCGCACGATTTGCATCCGGAGTACCTGTCCACCAAGTATGCGAGCGAGCGCCAGGAGCGCGAGGGCGTCGAGCTCGTCGCCGTCCAGCACCACCACGCCCATCTCGCCGCCTGCCTGGCCGAGCATGGGTGGGCGGGGCCGGCGCTGGGGGCGATCTTCGACGGGACCGGCTACGGCGAGGATGGGACCGTGTGGGGGGGCGAGCTCCTGCTCGGCGATCTCGGGTCCTTCCGCCGCGTCGGCATGCTCATGCCCGTACGGCTGCCGGGCGGCGAGCGCGCGATCCGCCAGCCGTGGCGGATGGCGTGCGCGTGGCTCACCATCGCGGGTGACGCCCCGCCCGCGCTGCCGCGAGCGCTCCAAGGGCGCGTGCCCGAGCGGACCTGGGAGCAGGTGGCAGAGCTGGCCCGGACCGGCGTCGCCTCACCCCTGACCACAAGCATGGGCCGGCTCTTCGACGGCGTGGCCGCCCTGTGCGGGCTCCGTCCCGAGGTGAGCTACGAGGGCCAGGCCGCGATCGAGCTCGAGGCGGCGTGCGAGGAGACGTCGCTCGCGCCCTATCCCTTGCCGCTCGAGGGCGGCGGGTTCGAGGGCGGCGGGTTCGAGGGCGGCGGGGAGCTTCTCGTGCTCGATCCCCGCCCGACGATCGCGGCCGTCGCCGCCGACATCGAGTCGGGCGCGTCCGTCGGCTCGGTGGCCACCCGCTTCCACGCCGCGGTCGCCGGCGCCACCGTCGCGGCGTGCGCCCGGGCCGCGGCTGAGCACGGGGTGGAGCGCGTCGTGCTCTCGGGCGGCGTGTTCCAGAACCGCCGCCTGCTGAGCGAGACCGCCGCCGGCCTTGCGGCCGCCGGCCTGCAAGTGTTGATACCGGAGCGCCTGCCCTGCAACGATGGCGGAATCGCCTACGGCCAGGTCGCCGTCGCGGCGTGGCGCATGGCCCATTCCTGAGGGGAGCTGAGAGTTACATGGCCGAGACCGAAGACGAGCTGGACTACGTGATCAAGCAGACCGTGTTCATCCGCGGGGCCAACCGGCCCTTCGGAGAGTTGACGCGGGACGACGCCCAATTCCGGGGCGCCGAACTCAAGGCCACCGTCGGCTGGGGCCCCACCGCCAAGGTGGCCCCCATCGCGCGGGCCTGGCGCGAGCTCTCGATGGAGCTCGAGAGCGCCGGTGTTCAGACCGTGAGCGAGCTCCCGCGCGAGACCGTGCTCGCCTTCGCCCCCAAGCTCTGGGTGGTGCCGCCGCGGGGGAGTTTGCTGACCTGAGCCTGAGTTCGGTCACACCACCTCGCGCAGCCGTCCCGTCTCCACCTCGTAGACGAATCCGCGCACCGAGTCCTTGCGCGGGATGAAGGGAGAGGCCTTGATGCGGCGGATCGACTGAAGGACGTCGGTGTCGAGCACGGGGAAAGCTTCGACGGCCCACTCGGGCTTGATCCCGGTCTCCTCCTGGACCTGGGCCTTAAAGGCGTCATCGGTGAAGGTGAGCATCCCGCAGTCGGTGTGGTGGATGAGGATGATCTCCTCGGTTCCGAGCAGGCGCTGGCTGATGGCGAGCGAGCGGATCTCGTCGTCGGTGATGACCCCGCCCGCGTTGCGAATGATGTGCGCCTCGCCCTCCTTGAGTCCGAGGATGCCGTACACGTTGAGGCGAGCGTCCATGCAGGCGACCACGGCGAGCTTCTTGGCCGGCGGGAGGGGCAGATCGCCCTTGTCGAAGGAGGCAGCGTAGGACTCGTTGTTGGCGAGCAGTTCATCGGTTACGGACACGTCGCACCTCCGGGTAAGGGGGGATTACGGGCTGCGGTCCGTAAATACTACTAATCCGCTTGCCAATTCAGGGTATTCGTCTGGCGATCGGCCCGGGAGAACCTCATGCTCCCACGGTCGCGTGTCGATAGGGCGCTCGTGCGGGTACGTCTGACTATCTCTCGGAAGTTCTTCGCGGTGCTGGCGATGCTGGTGCCGCTGATCGTCGCCGTTGCCATCGCCGGCGTCGTGGGACTGGGCTCGATGAAGTCCGAGCTCAACCAGGTCTTCGGCGACAACGTCCACGTCATCCTTGTCTCGACCACGCTGGCGTCGGATCTTTCGCGGGCCGACGAGACCGCAATCGACCTCGCCGCCGCCTTCCACCCGAGCGAGCGCCAGGCCATGAACGCGAGGCTCGACGAGAGCGTGATCCCGGCCGTGGAAGCCGACCTGGCCGCGTCGGCCGCCATCCACGCCCATGATCCGGCGGCGGAACGGGCGGACGTGCAAGCGCTCTACCGGGGCTGGGCTCGGTTCGTCGCCCTGCGCGAAACGGGCGTCCTTGGAGCCGAGGGTCTCCGCGGAGCGGTCGGCCGCGCCGATCACCTGACGACGCAGATCGCCTCCATCTTCTCGGACCTGCGCGCCATCACCGATGGCCACGTGCGCTTCGAGGTGAGGCAGGCGGGCCGGGCGCACGCCCGGGCGGGCAACACCTATGACACGAGCCGGCTCGTGATCCTCGCCATCGCCCTAGGCGCCTTTGCGCTCGGGATCGGGAGCGTGCTGCTGCTGATTCGGAATGTGGTGCCGCGCATCAAGCGGTTCTCGTCGTTTGCCTCCGCCGTCGCCGGGGGCGATCTCAACGGGCGGCTCCGTCCCCGCGGATCCGATGAGCTCGCGAGCCTCGGCCGCGCCCTCGACGAGATCGTGCAGCGGCGCGCGGTCGTCGCCGACCATCAGGACTTCGTCGAGACCCTCCAGGTGACGGACAGCGAGGAGCTCGCGCACGACCTGCTCAAGCGCCAGGTCGAGCGCTCGATCGCGGGGAGCTCGGTTGTCGTCCTGAACCGCAATAACAGCGACGATCGCCTCGAGGCCACGACAGCGCTTCCCGCAGGCTCGCCCATCGCTCGCACCCTGATCGACGCCAAGCCGCGCTCGTGCCTGGCCGTCCTCTTCGCGCGTCCCCACGAAGAGGACCCCGAGCGCCAGCCCCTGACCCGGTGCGAGGTGTGCGGCAAGACGGGACGCCGAGCCACGTGTGAGCCGCTCCTCGTGGGCGGCGAGGTGATCGGATCGGTGCTCGTCGAGCACGACGAGCCGCTCCGCGAACACGACACGGCCGCCCTGCGCGAATCGGTGGCGCAGGCCGCTCCCGTGCTCGCGAACATGCGCAACCTGGCCGTCGCCGAGTTCCGCGCCTCGACCGACAGCCTCACCGGGCTCCCCAACAAGCGGGCGGTGCAGGACACCGTCAAGCGCATGGCCGCCCACACCTCGCGGACGCTCGCGCCCCTCAGCGCCATCGTCTTCGATCTCGATCACTTCAAGAAGATCAACGACAGCTTTGGCCACGGCCGCGGCGACGACGTCCTCGCCGCCGTCGGCGCCGTGCTCTCGGAGGCGGTGAGAACGAGCGACTTCGTCGGACGCAACGGCGGAGAGGAGTTCATCGTCCTCTTGCCCGACACCGACGCCGAACGCGCCGCCATCGCGGCCGAGAAGATCCGCGCCGCGATCGCGCAGATCACCGTCTCCGGCGTCGAGCGCGACATCACCGCCAGCCTCGGCATCGCCAGCATCCCCGAGCACGCCGGTGACGGCGATCAACTCGTCCGCAGCGCCGACCGCGCGCTCTACGTGGCCAAGACCAACGGGCGAAACCGCGTCGAGATCGCGGTGGCGATGTCGGCCGGCGAGGGCGAGCGGGAGGTTGTGGGGGTCTAGGTTGCGTTGGGATGGCCGGCGCCGTTTGGCCGCCGTCCGGCCGCGCGCGATCTTGGCGTTCGCGGCCAGGGGCCCCCAAAAAACCCACCACGCCCCTCGTGCAGGCGGGGCGTGCTGCGAATGCATTGAAATACGGTCAAAACGCAGCACGGGGTCGGTCGCCCGCCCACCGGGGGCCGAAACCGCGCGCGACCCCAGGCGGGGCGTGGTCAGAAAGCTGTCAGGGTGGCCTGAAAGTGACTCCGGGTGCCCAAACCGCGCGGCGACCCGCGCCCCCCGCGCCCGCCGCCGCGCGAGAATCTGCAGCGCGTGCCTAAGAGCGATCTGCACACCTATCGGGCCAAGCGCGACTTCGACCGCACGAACGAGCCGGCCGGTGACGCCGCGGCCGCCCCCGCGCCGGACGCCCCGCGGCCTTCCTCCGAGGCGCCCCGCTTCGTCGTGCAGGAGCACAGCGCCACCCGCCTGCACTGGGACCTCCGCCTTGAGCACGACGGCGCGCTGGCCTCGTGGGCCGTGCCCAACGGCATTCCCGCCGATCCGGCCGATAACCGCCTCGCCGTGCACACCGAGGACCATCCCCTCGAGTACCTGGAGTTCGAAGGGGAGATCCCCAAGGGCGAGTACGGCGCGGGAACGATGAAGATCTGGGACCGCGGGACGTTCGAGATCCACAAATGGGAGGACACGAAGGTCGAGGTCACCTTCCACGGTGAGCGGCTCCGCGGCCGTTACGGGCTGTTCCCGATCGGACGTGACGCCGATTCCGAGAAGGACTGGATGATCCACCGCATGGACCCGCCGTCCGATCCGGCACGAGAGCCCATGCCCGAGCACGTGCTCCCCATGCTCGCGACGTCGGGATCGCTGCCCGCGAAAAGCGAGGGCTGGGAGTTCGAAGTCAAGTGGGACGGAGTGCGCGCGATCGCCTACGCGCGGCCCGGAAGGCTGCGGCTCGAGAGCCGTAACCTCAACGACATCTCCGAGGCCTACCCCGAGGTGCGTGGCCTCGTGCGTCAGCTCGGGATGCGCGAGGTCGTGCTGGACGGCGAGATCATCGTTTTCGACGAGGCGGGCCGGCCCAGCTTCGAGCGCCTTCAGCGACGCATGCACGTGACCTCGACGTCGGCCATCCGCCGGCGGGTGGCCGACACGCCCGTCGTCTACGCCATCTTCGATCTCCTCTATCTGGACGGTCACTCGCTCATGGTGCGCCCGTACACGGAGCGGCGCGAGCGCCTCGAGGGGCTCGGTCTCGGCGGCCCGGCCTGGCGCGTTCCGGCCCGCCACCGCGGTGACGGCCCGGCGCTGCTCGAGGCGACGCGCAAGCAGGAGCTCGAAGGTGTCGTCGCCAAGCGGCGCGACTCCCGCTACGAGCCCGGCCGGCGCACGAGTGCGTGGGTCAAGGTCAAGCACACGCGACGCCAGGAGCTCGTCATCGGGGGCTGGCTTCCGGGCGAGGGGCGCCGGTCGGAGCGGATCGGCGCCCTGCTCGTCGGCTACCCGGAGAATGAGGACCCCAGCACCCGCAGCGACTCAACGGGCGTCATCCCGCCACCCGCCGCCAACACCCGGCTGCGCTTCGCCGGGCGCGTAGGCACGGGCTTCACCGATGCCGTCCTCGACGACCTCGCGCGGCGTCTCGCCAAGCTGCGTCGCGACGACAACCCCTTCGATCCGCGGCCGCGCCTCCCCCGCAACGCCGTCTTCGTCGAGCCCAAGCTGGTGGCCGAGGTCGAGTTCACGCAGTGGACGGCCGACGGTGTCATGCGCGCCCCCGCCTTCAAGGGCCTGCGCGATGACAAGGCGCCCGGCGAGGTCGTCCTCGAACGCTCGGCCGATCCCGGCGAGGTCGTCCTCGAAGGGGCGGCCGACGGTGAGCCCGAGCTGCCCGCCGGCGACCCCGAGGCGCTCTTCGACGAGGTCACGCGGCTCGCGGACGGCACGCTCGAGGTGGTGACCGAGGGCCGCCGGCTGAAGATCTCGAACTGGGACAAGGTGCTGTTCCCGCGCACCGGGTTCACCAAGGGCGACCTGATCGCCTACTACGCGCGCATCGCGCCTGCGGTTCTGCCCCACCTGCGCGATCGGCCTCTCACCCTCAAGCGCTATCCGGGCGGTGTCGAGGACAAGTACTTCTACGAGAAGCAAGCCCCGTCGCACCGGCCGGAGTGGGTGCAGACGGCTCGCGTCGGATCGATCGACTACGTGCTGGCGCAGGACCGCCCGACGCTGATCTGGCTCGCCAACCTGGCCGACATCGAGCTCCATACCTCGCTCTCGGCGGCGCGGGCCCCCGAGCGGCCGACGATGATGGTGTTCGACCTCGACCCCGGCGAGGGAGCGGGGCTGGTCGAATGCTCCGAGGTGGCACTCGTGCTCCACGGGCTGTTCGACCAGCTCGGCTTCACCACGGTGGCCAAGACCTCGGGCTCCAAGGGCGTCCAGGTCTACGTCTCCCTGGCCCCGACCGCCACCTACGAGCAGACGAAGCCCTTCTCGCGGCGGATCGCCGAGCTGCTCGAGCAGCGGCTGCCGGCGCTCGTCGTCTCTCGGATGACGCGCAAGCTCAGGGCGGGCAAGGTGCTCGTCGACTGGAGCCAGAACGACAAGCACAAGACGACCGTCACCGTCTACTCCGTTCGCGCCCGCGAGCGACCGACGGTTTCGACGCCCGTGAGCTGGGGCGAGGTGGAGCGTTGCCGAGACGAGTCGGCGCCCGAGCTCCTGACCTTCGACACCGACGAGGTGCTCGCCCGCATGGGGGATCAGGGGGACCTGTTCGCCCCGGCCCTCGCGGGTGGACAGGAGCTCCCAAGCCTGTGAGGGGGGACAGGAGCTCCCTAGCTCGTGAGACTAGGATTGCGTTCGTGCCCCAACTCGACGCCATCACGCTGAGGAACCGGTTGCTCCTCGCGACCGGGATGTGGCGTGAGGCCACCGGCGAACCGCTGCCGCGGATGGAGCCGGGGGACCCGGCCCACCAGATCCAGTCCTTTGAGCTGCGACTGGTCGACCGCTTGTGGGAGATCGCCACGCCCGAGACGGCGCGCGACGTCGCCGATCGGACCTGGGACCTCGTTCACGACCGCCCCGACAGCGATCCGGTCAAGCGACGGGTCATCGAGTGCCACGAGGCCCTCGCGCGCCTCACGCGGCTGACGGACTGAGGCGGCAGATCGGCTGCCTGAAGGCGGCACCGAGGTAGACCGAGCGGGCTACCTCCTTCACCGGCTGTTCACAGGAATTTGGCGGCCTGGTCACGAATCCCCGGTGTTTGCGGGCGAATCTGTGAGCATGAACGAAATCGAGAAGAAGATCGCGCGAAGCGCGAACGGCCAGCGGCCCGAGGCCGGTCACAGCCGGCAGCTCACGGCAGAGCCCACCGTCAAGGCCGATCACAGCCAGCAGCTGACAGCAGAGCCCACCGTCAAGGTCGATCTGCACTGCCACTCCACCGCGTCGGAGGTGGCCAAGCTCGGCGTGCAGCGCGCCCTCGCGCTGCCTGAGTGCGCCACGGCCCCGCAAGAGGTCTACGAGCTCGCCAAGCGGCGGGGCATGGACTTCGTCACCATCACCGACCACGACACCATCGCCGGCGTGCTCGAGCTCGCCGACTTGCCCGACGTCTTCGTCTCCGAGGAGCTCACCACGTGGTTCCGGGGCGAGCGCCAGGCCGTCCACGTCCTCTGCTTCGGGATCACCCCCGACGACCACGACTGGCTCCAGGCCCACAGCGGCGATGTCTTCGCCTGCGCCGACTACCTCCACGGGCGGGAGATCGCGTGCGCGCTCGCGCACCCGTTCTTCCACGTCGCGGTGCCGCTGACCCCGGCGCACCGCCGCATGCTCGCCGAGCTCTTCCCCGTGTGGGAGACGCGCAACGGGGCCCGCGCCCGTGAGCTCAACGCGCCCGCCGCCGTCTACATCGAGACCCACGGCGGGATCGCCGTCGGCGGCTCCGATGACCACGCCGGAATCGATATCGGCCGCACCTACACGGAGGCCGCTTACGCGGAGACGCCGGCCGAGTTCCTCGCCCACATCCGCGCCGGCCGGGTCCGGCCCCACGGCAAGCAGGGAAGCGCGGCCAAGTGGGCCCACGCGGCCCTCGTCTTGGCCGCGCGCACGCTCACGAGCGCGCCCGAAGGCGCCAGCCCGGCGAACGGTGCGGCCAACCCGGACTCGGCTCCCAACCCGGCTCGCGACACGGCTCCCGCCGGTCCCGATCCCAGCGCCGTGCTCCAGCTCGCCGAGCGGATCATGCTCGAGGGCGATGCGCGCCAGGGAAGCGTGGGCACGGGCCTCGGACCCGAGGACGGGCGGCGCCTGCTGAGGGCGTGGCTCGATGAGATGGAGCTGAACGTCGACACGGCCGGGCTGGTGGCGTCGATGCAGGCCGATGAGTTCAGCCACTCGGACCTCGAACGACGCGCCCGCCGCGTCCACGAACGCAAGCTCACCGGAGCCATCGACCAGCTTCTCGCCGTCAACGGCAGCGAAGGAATCGCTCCCGCCCTCTCGCGCCTGTTCGCGGCCTGCCTGCCGGCCGTGCCCTACGTCCCGGCCGCCGCCTTCCTCGCTCGCGAGCAGGCCAAGCTCGTCGCCCGGGACGGCGATCCCATCCGGGTCGCCGTGGTCGCCGACGGCGTCGGCTCGGTGCACGGCGTCACCCACACCCTCCAGCAGCTCCGCGAACGCGGCATCCGCGGTCACGAGATCGAGGTCATCGGCACCGACGCGAGCGTCGACCGCCGGCTTCCCGCGGTGGCCGAGGTCGAGGTCCCGTTCTACGCGGGATTGAAGCTCGGCATCCCGAGCGTGTTCGCGGTCGCCGAGGCGCTCACGGAGCGCCGCTACGACCTCATCCACGTGTGCGCCCCCGGCCCGGCCGGAATCGTCGCCGCGCTCATCGCTCGGGTGATGGGTCTACCGGTGGCCGGGAGCTACCACACCGAGCTCCAGGCCTACGCGCGGATGCGCTCCGCCGACCCCCAGGTCGAGTACATGATGCGCTCCGTGCTCGCCAAGTTCTACGCCCAGTGCAAGGTCGTCCTCTCGCCCAGCGGCGCCGCCGATGAGTCGCTGCTGAACCTCGGGATCCCGGCCGACCGCCTCGCGCGCTGGGACCGGGGCGTCGACCTCGACCGCTTCAACCCCGCACGCTACGCGCCGGGCGTCCTCCCCAACACGCATTCCGAGCTCGGGACCCGCTTCAACGTGCTCTACGTCGGACGCCTGAGCAAGGAGAAGGGCATCGATCTCCTGGCCGAGTCGTTCCTGATCGCTCGCGATCACGACCCGCGCCTACACCTCGTGCTCGCCGGCCGCGGACCCGAGGAGGAGACGCTGCGGCGGCGGCTCGGAAGCGCG
Source organism: Solirubrobacteraceae bacterium (assembly GCA_034665165.1). GTDB lineage: Bacteria > Actinomycetota > Thermoleophilia > Solirubrobacterales > Solirubrobacteraceae > Palsa-465. The sequence continues at coordinate 18,491 of JAXDGF010000008.1, forward strand.
GTGACGTTCCTCGGCTGGGTCGAGGGCGACCGGCTGGCCCAGGTCTACGCCAGCGCCGACCTGTTCATGTTCGCCAGCACCACCGACACGTTCGGCCAGGTCATCCTGGAGGCGCAGGCGAGCGGGCTCCCGGTCCTCGCCGTCGACGCCGGCGGCCCCGCCGAGCTGATCGAGGACGGACGCAGCGGGTGCCTGGTGGCGCCCGACCCAGAGTCGCTCGCGGGCGCCCTGCGGGGCCTCGCGCGGCGCGAGGCGATCCGGGAGCGGCTGTCGACCGGCGGCCTGCTCGCCGTCGCCGAGCGCTCATGGCCGCGGTCACTCGACCAGCTCGCGGAGGGGTACGCACGCGCGCTCGCGATGGGGACGGGTGCCGAGGCGAGGACCGCGGCCGGCGAGGCCACTCGCAGCGGCGTCATCGCCCGTGCAGCCTGAGCGTGCGGTCGCCCTCGCCACAAGCCGGGCGCGGGGCACCGCGCTCGTGACGGTGGCCGCGCCGTCCGGCGCGGCCGATCGGGACGGTCCGCTGCGGGTCACCGACGTCGCCATCTTCTACGGCGAGCGCAGCGGCGGGATCCGGACCTACCTCGAGGCCAAGGCGGCTTTCGCCGCGCGCACCGGGGCGATCGAGCACCATCTCGTGGTGCCCGGGCGCGAGGGCAGCGGCGACGCCAACCGCCACGCGCAACGCTCGCTCCGGCTGGCGGCGTCCAACGGCTACCGCGTACCCCTCGGCGGGGCCGGGCTCCACGCGACGCTGCGCATGCTCCGTCCCGAGGTCGTGCTCCTCCACGACCCGTTCTGGACCCCGCGGCACGCGAGCCGGATCGCGCATGAGCTCGGCGCCGCCGTCGTCGCCGTCCACCACTCCTCGGCCGCGCTTCACGCCGCCGGACTGCCCGGACCGCACGGCGTCTATGCCCAGGCGCTGCGACGGTGGTACCGGCGCGCGTACACGGAGGTGGACGCGGTGATGTCGGTCGTCGACACCGATTTTGACGCGCATCGCCCCGCCACCCTCCGACTCCGGCTGGGGCTCGATCCCGCCTTCCACCCCCGCCCCGAGATCGAGCGCGACGACCACGTCCTCTACGTCGGCCGGCTGAGTCGCGAGAAGGGCCTGCGCGAGCTGCTCGAGGCCGCCGCCGCCTCGCGCGAGTCGTGGCCGCTCGTGCTGCTCGGCACCGGTCCCGCCGGCGACACGCTGCGCGAGCGCGCCCGGCAGCTCGGGCTCGGCGCCCGCGTGCGCTTCGACGCCTACATCAACGACCGCGACGAGCTGGCCCGCGCCTACGCCGCCGCCCGTTGCGTGGTGCTCCCAGGCGCGCACGAGACGTTCGGCCTGGCCGCGCTCGAGGCCGCGGCCTGCGGCGCGCTCGTGGTCACCGCCACCACCACG
>JAXDGF010000009.1:0-3016 GCA_034665165.1 Solirubrobacteraceae bacterium
GACGCCGTCATGTCGTCGAACACCGGGGGCATCGCTTCCCGGACGGCCTCGAGCTCGGGGATCAGAAACGAGTACGCGGTCTCCGAGTCATCCCGGAACGCGGCCAGATCAATCTTGAGCAGGCCCAGGCCATAGGCGGGCACGAGCTCGGCGCACAGAGCTCGGTGCGCTTCGGTCTGCTGCTGACACAGAACGACCAGGTTCCTGCCCGGGTAGTAGGCGTCGACCACCGGCTGATCGTGGGGGTCGCCGCCCGGGAGCACCAGCCAGTCGAACGCGTGCTGGCGCAGGCTGGCTTCGCCCATCATCCGGTCGCAGACGTCGAGGATCTCACGAATCTTGGCGTGATCGACGACGCCCATGACCTGCGTGCTGGTCACGGACACGCGGGCCGCGGCCGTCGGCGTGGCGGAGGCGGGCGACGGGTCGGCGAGGCCCGTCCACGTCGCGAGCTCCCCCAGGAGCCCATAGGCGGTCATGTAGACCTCACTCTACCCTGAGGAGGGGTCCCGGAACAGTGACTAAAATCGCACAGCCAACAGCTCTCTCGGTCGCCCGCGTCGAGCCGCTGACGCGCACGCGCGCCGTTCGCGGCCCGTTCGACTACCGGCTCGGGCCTGATCACGCCGACGTCGACGTCGGGTCCGTGCTCGCGATCACCTTTGGCCACAGCCGGACGTTGGGCGTCGTGCTCGCGCTCGCCGACCGCTCGGAGCTCGCGCCCGATCGCCTCGCCGAGCCGCTCGCGGTCCTGACTCCGCCCTTGCCGCCGGACCTGGTCGAGCTGGCCTTATGGATGGGGCGCGAATACTGCTCGACGACCGCGCGCGCCTTGAGCATGCTCCTCGCTCCGGGCACCGCCGCCGGCGTACGCGCCCGGACAGTCCTCGTTGCCGAGATCACGGCTGCGGGCCGAGCGGCGCTCGCGGATTCGGCGGTCCCGCTGAGCGACGGACAGCGCGAAGCTCTGCGGCGACTCGAGCGCGACGGCGCACGGACGGCGTCCGAAATCGGCGTTCCCATGCTCCGCCGCCTCGAGGGACGCGGCCTCGTCGCGTTCGAGCGCCGCGAGCGCGCTCGCGTACCCGCGCGCAGTAACGTCGGCAGCGTCGGTGCGCCGCCGTCGCTGAGCGCCGAGCAGGAAGCGGCGCTCGCGCCCGTGCTCCCGGCGCTGGCCGACGGGCGCGCGGAGCGCTTCCTCCTCCATGGCGTCACCGGCTCGGGAAAGACCGAGGTGTATCTGCGGGCGGTGGCCGCCACGCTCGCGGCCGGTCGCGGCGCAATCGTCCTCGTGCCCGAGATCGCGCTCACGCCGCAGGCGGTCGGGCGCTTCCGGGCCCGGTTCGGCGACACCATCGCCGTGCTCCACTCCGCGCTCGGGAAGGGCGAGCGCTACGACGAATGGCTGCGCCTCTCGCGCGGCGACGCCCGCGTCTGCGTCGGCCCCCGCTCGGCCGTGTTCGCGCCCATGCCCAACATCGGCCTGATCGTCGTCGACGAGGAGCACGAGGCCTCCTACAAGCACGAGGGCGACCCCCGCTACGACGCCCGCACCGTCGCCGAACGCCGGAGCCTCGCACACGGAGCGGTCCTCCTGTGCGGGAGCGCCACCCCGCGACCGGAGAGCTTCGCCTCGATGGCCCGCCTGCGCCTGACCGAGCGGATCGACGGCCGTCCGCTGCCGCCGGTGGAGGTGCTCGACATGCGGGGGCGGTCCCATCCGCTTCATCCCGAGACCCGAGCGGCGCTCGCCGAGGTGAGGCGCGCCGGAGGCAAGGCGATCGTCCTCCTCAACCGTCGCGGTTGGTCGAACTTCCTCTCCTGCCGGGCGTGCGGCCGGGTTTGGACGTGCCCGGACTGCGACGTCGCGCTCGTGCTCCATCTCGCGGCGGGCTCCGTCTCCTGCCACCACTGCGGCCACCGAGAGCGAGTGCCCGAGCGATGTCCGGACTGCGGCTCGACCACGCTCGCTCGTCACGGCGTGGGTACCGAGCGCCTCGAGCACGTCCTCATGGAGGCCCTCGGCGAGGCTGACTTCCCCGTCTTTCGCCTCGACGCCGACGTCGTCGCGGCCAAGGATGGGGCGGGGAGGACACTCGAGCGCTTCGGCGCCGCGCCGGCCGGGCTCCTCGTCGGCACCCAGATGGTGGCCAAGGGCCATGACTTCCCCGAGGTCACCCTCGGCATCGTGCTCGACGCCGACCAGACTCTGAGATTCCCCGACTTCCGGGCCGAGGAGCGCACCTTCTCGCTCGTGACGCAGCTCGCCGGTCGTGCCGGCCGCGGCGACGCCGGAGGCCGCGTGCTCGTACAGACGCTCGCCCCCGACGCGCGCGCGATCAAGCTCGCCGCGCGCCACGACGCAGAAGCCTTCCTTGCCGGCGAGCTCGGGCGCCGCCGGGCCCTCGGCTATCCGCCCTTCAGCTCGCTCATACGAGTTGTGTGTTCGTCCCCCGACGCGGCCAGCGCCTATGCCGCGGCGGCCGAGCTGCGCGGGCTGATCACGCCCCCGAACGCCCAGGTCCTCGGCCCCGCGCCCCTGTTCCGCCTCCGCGGCCGCGCGCGCTCGCAGCTCGTCATCAAGGCCGGCGATCGGGCGGCGGCGATCGAGGCGGTCGGGAGTGCCGTGGACGGGCTGACGCGGGGCCGCGACAAGGACGCGGTGAACGTGAGCGTGGACGTGGACCCGCAGTAGGGACGCTTCGGGACGTGGTGTCTTTTGAGCCGATATATGCGGCTTAAAAGACACCACGTCGCGCAACGCTCCCACTTCGTTCCCGCCAGTCCCGCCCTAGACTTCAGGGGATGGCTGAGCAGCAGGCCCTAGAGCACGAAAACGACATCCCCGAGGACGAGGCAGAGCCGCGCGCGGTCGAGAGGGACATCGACGACGAGATCGTCGAGGATGACCCCGCGCCTGTCCTCGATCCCGAGGCCGCCGCGCGACGGGCGGCGGCGCTCGCTCAGATCCGGAAGTTCGGCGACCCGGTGCTGCGCACCCGGGCCCGGCCGGTCG
>JAXDGF010000010.1:0-3887 GCA_034665165.1 Solirubrobacteraceae bacterium
CGCATGTCTTCAGCCACAAGACGTTCGCGCTCGCCGGGGCGGAGGCTCGCGCCGCCGGGGAGGACGCTCGGGCGGCTGAGCTCTTCATGGAGGCGGCCGGGGCGGCGCGCAAGATCGGCTTCGCCCACCACGTCGCGCTCGGCTACGAGCTGGCGGGTCGCGCCCTCGCGGACGCCGGCCAGGTCGAGGGCGCGCGCGAGATGCTCGCGGCGAGCCGGGACGCGTACGAGGGCTGGGGCGCGCGAGCCAAGGTCGCCGACATCGACGAGGCACTCGCGGAGCTGAGCGGCTGAGCGGCTCAGTCGGCTGAGTCGGCTGAGGCGGCTGAGGCGGCGCTACCCGGTGGCGGCGGGAACGCCGCGCGTGAACAGGAGCGCGCCGGCGTGGAGCTGAACGCCGAGGGCGAGCGTGATCAGGTGGTCGGTCTGGACCTGCCCGCCGAGCTGGTCGAGGTTGACCGGGACGGTGGCGGTGACGAGGTTGGCGTAGGTCGCGAGCGTGTCGAGGATGGTGATCCCCGGGAGCTCGGTCTGCCAGTGACTGATGAGGGCCATCGAGGCCTGGTGACAGATGAGCGTCACCTGGGACGCCGTCAGCTCGTTGCGTTCGAGCAGCGTCTGGACCGGGACCCACGCCTGGTTCTCGCCGAAGACGACGTAGTCCTTGAGGCCCGCCGGCGTGAGGTGCATGTAGGTGGGGCCGAAGCCGCCTGAGGGGAGCGGGTCGGCGGCCATGAACATGGCGCCGTAGTCTTGACTCGCCGTCAGCTGCTCGCGGTCGACGAGCCGCCACTGGCTCGGTGAAGTGAGCGGCGCGAGGACGCTCGCGCCCGCGCCGTCACCGGCACTGATCGCCTGCGGCGTGTGGTAATCGACGTAGTGGGTCCAGTTCGAGCCGCAGACGACCAGCGCCCGCTCGATCCGTCCCACCTTGATGAGCGCGTCGGCGACGACGACGCCGGAGCCCCAGTTCGTCATGTCGTTGTTGAGGGGGAGGACTTCGGCGCTCGCCGCGAGCCCCAGTTCCGCGTGCACCTGAGCCAGGGTGTTGGGGGTGACGTACTCACCGACGGAGCCGTACCCGAGCAGCATGTCGATCTGAGCCGGGTTGATGGCGCCCTGGACGAGCGCCGCGCGAGCGGCGGCGACCATGATCGAGGTCACGCTCTCGCCGGGGCCGAGCACGCGCCGCTGGCTGTAGCCGTAGAACAGGTTCTGGCCGGCGGGCTCGTGCTCGCGCAGCCAGTCGAAGATGGGATCGTCGTTGGTGCGGATCTGCTCGGGGAGTGCGCTCCCGGTGGCGACGATGGCCGGGACCGCCGTGCCCATCACGCCACCCAGTCCGGCGCCGTGAGGCCGAAGTGCCGCTGGAGCACCATCTCGGCCGTCTCGAGCGCGCCCTCGACCCAGCCCTGGCCGTTGGAGTACGCCTCCCCGCAGACGTAGACGGGAACGTTCGCCACCGGGTTGATCATGGCCGGGATCACTTGCGCGCTGCGGGCGTGGATGTTCCAGAAGTTGACCCCGCCGCCGTACGGGTCGACGCCCCAGTCGATGTAGGCGGAGGCGTACGGCTCGGGGGCGACGCGGACGCCGTGCAGCTCCCGCAGCTGGCGGTCGGCCTCGTCGACCATCGCGGCGGTGGGGTTGTACTTCGACCACTGCTCCGAGGGCGGATGCGCCTGGGCGAACGCTTCGGGCATGGCGAACGGGGGGTGGTGGTCGGGGTCCGAGTAGCCGTTCCAGAACTCGACGTTGAGGCCGTCGTCGTAGGTGGCGAGGAGGACGGACTTGCGGTTGTCGGGATCGCCGCCGTGGGGCTTGCCCGTAGCCCAGTAGTAGCACTGGCGGATGGGGAGGTCGGTCTGGCTCCTTCCCTGGGTGACGCCCACGCTCTCCCACCAGGGATACGGGTAGGCGACGCAGAGCTTGAAGAGCGGGATCGGGGTGACGCTCTCGATCAGGTCCCGCACCTTGGGCACGCCGGCACCGAGCACAGGCCCGGTGGCGGCGATGAGCTCGAGCGAGCGGCGGGGCATGGCGAGCACGAGGGCGCCGGCGCGGACCTCGCGAGTCGTGCCGCCGGCGCGGTCGGTGAGGTGGAGCACGACCTTGCCCTCGGCGTCGACGTCGAAGCTGTCGAGGTGATGACAGAGCTCGACCTTCCCGCCCTGCTCCTCGAACTTGTGGGCGACGGTGAGCGGCAGCGACTGGTAGCCGCCGTCGACGGCGCTGTAGGTGACGCCGACGGCAAGATCGAAATTGAGGCTGATGGTGTCGAGCGCGTTCCAGTTGAGCAGCGGCGTGTCGTAGCCACCGCTGGCGCGCGCGAGCTCGTAGCCCTCGTGACTGAGACCGCGGGCGAGCAGGTTCCAGAAGCCCCAGTCGTACACGTGACGCCCCTCGAGCACGTACGTCTCGAGGAACTCGCGCAGCTGAGCGGTGGCCATCTGCGTGGCCCCGGGGATGACCTGGTCGACGGCGTAGGCGAGGAGGTCGTCGGGGTTCATGCCCTTCTCGGCCCAGTCGAGGGAGTAGGGCAGCGACGTCTTGGGATCGGCGAACTCCTGCTGGCGGATCTGGACGCCGCGCAGGTAATTGATGTTGGGACCCTCCTCGACCGGGAAGGGGTGCGTGGCCAGGTGGAGCTCGTTGATGAGGCCGACGACGAGCGACTGATTGGAGGTGAAGCGCATGCCCCCGAGTTCGCACCACACGCCCGGCATCCCCGGGGGCTCGACCGAGAGCAGACGCCCGCCGACGCGCTCGCTCTGCTCGAAGACGGTGACCGACTTGGCCTCACCCGCCCCGAGCAATCGCCACCCGGCGTACACACCGGAGACCCCCGCCCCCACGATCGCCACGTCCAGATCCTGCCGCTCGCGCCCAGATTCGGCCATCGTCTCCACCTCGCTTTGCACTGGTTAGCGCCCCTACCCGGGGGACGCAGCGCATCATAAGGCGCGTCAGGCGACGGCGGTGGCGACGCTCGCCACCAGCGCGGCGCAAACCTCCGCGCACGCCTCCGCGCTCAGCTGGGGCGAGATGGGCAGGCTCAGGACCGAGGCCGCGAGCTGCTCAGTCACGGGAAGCGGGTCGGGGTAGTCGCCGGCGTAGGCGGGCGTCCGGTGGGGCGGGATCGGGTAATGCACGAGAGTCTCGATGCCGCGCCGGGCCAGCTCCTCGCGCACCCGATCGCGGTCACCCACGCGCACGACGAACTGATGCCAGACCGGGACGGCGCCCGCGGGGATGCGAGGAAGCTCGAGCTCCGAGCGGCCGGCCAGGGCGCCAAGGTACTGCTCGGCGCACCGCCGCCGGTGGGCGTTCCCGGCCTCGAGCTGCTCGAGCTTGACGCTCAGGAGCGCGGCCTGGAGCTCGTCGAGGCGGCTGTTGCGCCCGCGCACCTCGCTCCGGTGCTGCTCGCGCTCGCCGTAGTTGGCGAGCATGCGCACGCGATCGAGAAGCTCGGCGTCGTCGGAGACGACGATGCCCGCGTCGCCGATCGCCCCCAGATTCTTGGTCGGATAGAAGCTGAAGCCGGCGGCGTCGGAGAGCGATCCCACGCGGCGGCCGCGCAGGCGGGCACCGTGAGCCTGGGAGGCATCCTCGAGTAGCCGCAGTCCATGCCTGCCCGTGACCGCGGCCAGGGCGTCCATGTCGGCGGGCATCCCGTAGAGGTGGACGGCCATGAGGGCCCGGGTCCGGGAGCCGATGGCCTCCTCCACCCGGGTCGGGTCGATGAGCATGGTCTGTGGATCGGGATCGATCGCCACCGGCACGGAGCCGGCGTGGGTGATCGCGAGCCAGGTCGCGATCGAGGTATGGGCCGAGACGAGCACCTCGTCGCCCGGACCGATGTCCATGGCGAGCAGGATCAGCATGAGG
>JAXDGF010000011.1:0-3856 GCA_034665165.1 Solirubrobacteraceae bacterium
CGCGACGGGATCGACATCGAAGTGGCGTAGTACTGGAGCACGAACTCCTCCACCACCTCCGGCTCGTCGCGGGCGGCCTGGTTCTCGAGGTAGAAGCTCTGACGGTCGGCGAGAACGCCGTCGCGCACCTGAAACACCTGGGCGTTGGCGTCGGTCTCCTCCGACGCGACCGCGATCGCGTCGAGCGTGCCGACGGTCTCGTTGGCGACCCGCTGGCGCTCGAGCAGCGAGCGCACCGCGCGCAGGCGGTTGCGCTCACGAGCGGCGTCCTCGAAGCGCTGTTCGGCGGCGGCTGCTTGCATCGCTTCGCGCAACGAGCGCTCGATCGACCGGTAGCGACCGGAGAGGAAGTCGATCACGCCGTCGATGCCCTTTCGATACTCCTCCTTGGAGACGTAGCCGACGCACGGCGCCTCGCACCGCTTGATGTAGAAATCGAGGCACGGCGACCCGCTCCGGCGGCCCGGTTCAGGCCCCTCACAGGTGCGGAACATGAACACCTTGCCCAGCAGGTCGAGCGTTTCGCGGACGCGCTTGGCATTGCTGTACGGGCCGAAGTAGGCGCGATCGCGGCGGTGGCGCTCGCGGGTGAAGTACACGCGCGGGAAATCCTCGTCGAGCGAGATCGCGATGTAGGGATACGACTTGTCGTCGCGGAGCCGAATGTTGAAGCGGGGCTTGTACTGCTTGATGAAGTTCTGCTCGGTGAGCAGCGCCTCGGCTTCGGTGTGGACGACGAGCGCCTCGATCTGGTCGATCATCGGGAGCAGCTCGCCCCCCGCCCGGGTGCTCGGGTTCGAGAAGTGCGAGGCCACGCGCTTGCGGATCGACTTCGCCTTCCCTACATAGATGACCCGGCCACGAGCGTCACGGAACAGGTAGACACCCGGTTCATCGGGCAGCTGGCGGCGACGTTCGGCGCTCACAAGGGACACGTCCTTCGAGGATACGAACGCACGGGGGCGGCCGGTGCGGGGGCGGCCCGCGCCGGGGCGGCGGGCGCGGGGGCGGCGGGCTGCTGACCCCGAGGTCGACCAGCGCTCAGGGACTCTTGAGCGAGAGCGAGAGCCCGCCGACGGCTCCGATCAGAGCGATGATCGCAGCCGTCTCCCCCGCCCCCGGCGACGGCGACGGGGCCACGAAGGCGCGGACGTCGACCCCGGGCCGGAACGCGTTGGGGGCGCCGTTGGTCGGAGGAGTGCCGACGGCGTGGATGACGAACGCGAGCGCCAGGGCGCAGGACGCAAGGGCGACGATGCGAGCCGGGCGCGGGCCCGCCAGCGCGACCCAGAGCAGCGCGAGCGCGAGTGCGGCCAGGAGAACGTCGGCGGCCGAGTAGACCTGCCAGGCGTCGGGATTGCGCGCGACGCCCTGCAGGGTCTGGAGCCGATCGGCGATCCCGACGTACGCGGGCGACAGGCTGCTCCACGTCAGGAACAGCGAAATCCCCAGCAGGAGCGCGCTGAAGAGCACGAGCCAGTCAGCGATTACGCTTCGATCGTCCGAGGTCACGGCGCGCCAGTGTACGGTGGCCCCAGCCCCCTCACCGGCCCTTCCACCCCCGATCTCGCCCGGCGTGCCCCGGAGCTGGACGGTCGGACTCACGTGTGCTTGCTCAGTAGCTTCGCGCGGCCCAGAGAATGGCGATCGCCGTGTAGGCCGCCCCGCCGATGAGGACGAGCCAGACGAGGACGCCGGCGCCGCCGCCGTTCCACAGGCGGGGAGTCGCGCTTAGGGTGAGAACGGCGACGGCGACCGCCCCGTAGAGCGCTGCCCGGCGCCCGTCGCCGAGCGAGTAGAGCGAGACGCGGTGCTGGCGGTACGCGATCGAGGCGAACCAGGCGATCGACGCCAGGAACGCGATCGACACGGCCTGGATGACGACCCGGCTCCCGGTGCCGCCCCCGGGCGCGTAGACAACCACCGCCGCCAGGGCGAGGACGATGGCGATGTTGCGTCCGATCTTGATCATCTAGACGAATCGTACGCCCGTGGGCTGCGAACCTCTTCGGCGTCGCCCGCGCCGAGCGGTGTCGGCTCGGTGCCGCCCGCGCCGAGCGGTGTCGGCTCGGCGTCGCTCCAGACCGCCACCGCCGCCTCGGCCTCGCCCGCGGCAGACTCCCCGCGCGGCTCGGCCGCGAAGCGGTAGCCGACGCCGAACTGCGTGTGCAGATAGTTCCATTCGGGCGAGAGGGGCTCGAGCTTCTGCCGCACCTTGCGGACGAACACGTCCACCGACCGGTCCCCGCGGACCATCGTGTAGCCCCATACGCGCTGGTAGATCTCCTCGCGCTCGAGCACGCGGCCCGCTGCCTGCGCGAGCAGATGGAGGAGCTCGAACTCCTTGCGGGTCAGGTCGGCGCTGCGGTCGCCGACGAAGGCCTGGAAGCGGTCCGGACGGATCGCGAGACCGCCGGTGACGATCGTCGTGTCCTCGGTCGGATGGTCGCCCAGGCGCCGCCGGCGCAGCACCGCCTGCACGCGGGCGACGAGCTCCTCCGGGTGGCAGGGCTTGGTGAGCCAGTCATCGGCGCCGCCCCGCAGGCCCCGGACCCGATCCGCGAGCGGGGCCGCTCCCGTGCACACGAGGAGGGCGAGACCGGGCAGCGCCATCGCGGTCCGCTCGACGTAGTCGAGACCGGTAATGGCGGGGTTTACGATCACGACATGGAGGTGCTGGGCCGCCAGCTGGTCCGGCCCAGGGGCATAGCCGAGCACGCGCCGGTCCCATCCGAGCGCATCGAAGCGCCGATCCAGAACGGCGAAGAACCCGCTGTCGTCGTCGATCAGCGCGATCCGCACGGACGACTCGCTTGACGGGGACATCTGGAGCCTGAGTGTAGAGCGGCGCGGGGACGGCCGGGAGGCTCCGGGCTGCGTGCTGACCCCGCGGCGGCCGGGCCGAGGGGCCGTCATAGGGCCGCTCGCGGCGGCTTACGTGGCCGGGTACGTGACCGTGAGGGTCGAGGTGGCGAACCGCGTCACGTAGCAGTCGTGGCCGTCGTCGATGGCGCGGTTTTGTGGCCGTAGCGCGACCCGGGGGCCCGCAAAAGCCACCGCGCCCGCCGCGCGGGCGGGGCCGTGCTGCGTTTTCATCGAAATTTGGCAAAACGCAGCACACCCCTCCGAGTTTCCCGCGCCGCACGCCCGGCCGGCCTGCAAGCTCCCTGTGCGGGTGCCCGCGGTCAGCTATCCCTGACCATGTGATGGAGTAACGGTGACCGCGGGATTGGCCGCGGGATCGCCGAGGCTCAGCCCGCGATGCGCTCCCAGCGGGCGTACAGGCTCTCCACGGCGTGCTTGGCGGCGCTATGCCTCGAGGTCGAATCGGCGCTCCGGCTGGCGTCGGCCCACGCGCTGGGGTCGGACAACTCCTGCTCGAGCGCGCGCAGGGCCGACTCGGCCGCCTCGATCTCGCGCTCGAGCTGGTGCTGGGCCTTGGCGTTCCCGGCGCCGGACTTGGTGCCTCGTTTCCGGGCGGGTTGGCGTTGCCCGAGCTTGGCCTCCGAGGTCGTGCTCTTGGTGGTCGCGGCCTTAGACGCGTCCGCCTTCGGCCCGCCTGCCTTCGCGCCGCCTGCCTTCGCCCCGGATGCATTCGCGCCGGACGATTTCGGGCCGGACGATTCCGGGCCGGACGATTCCGGGCCGGCGCCGCCCGGCTCGTCCGACGCGCCCGGCTCGTCCGTCGCGCCCCCCGCCGCCCGCTCGTCGCGCACGCGCACGTACTCAGGCCAGCCCCCGACGTAGCTGTGCAGGGTGCGGTCCTCGATCGCCACCGTCCGGCTTCCCACGGCGTCGAGCAGCGCGCGGTCGTGGGAGACGAGGAGGAGCGACCCCTCGAACGAGCTCAGCGCCT
>JAXDGF010000012.1:0-19881 GCA_034665165.1 Solirubrobacteraceae bacterium
CCGCCCGTCCAGTCCGGCGGGCAGATCGCCGACCTCGGTGGCGGCGCGCTGACGGCCGTCATCGGCATCCTCATCGCCTTGCGCGAGCGCGACCGCTCGGGCCTGGGGCAGCTCGTCGACTGCTCGATGTTCGACGGCTCCCTCGCGTGGCTCGTGATGATCGCGGCGTCGGCGCTGGCCTCGGGGCGCGCCGAGCAGCGCGGCGAGAACGCGCTCGCCGGCGGAGCCGTCTGCTACCGCCCCTACCGCTGCGCCGACGGCTACGTCACCCTGGGCGCGCTCGAGCCGAAGTTCTGGAACGCGTTCTGCCGCGGGGTTGGGCGCGAGGATCTTCGCGAGAGCGCCTTCGCCCGGCCCGGCTCGGACGCCCACCGTGAGCTCGAGAACATCTTCCTCGCGCACACGCGCGCAGAGTGGCGCGATTTCGCCTCCGAGTACGATTGCTGCCTCGAGCCCGTGCTCGACCTCGACGAGGCGCTCGCATCGGAGCTCGTGCGGGCGCGCGAGATGGTCATCGAGCTCGCCCAGCCTGGAGCCAGGGAACGGGTCAGGCTCCTGGGCACCCCGATCAAGCTCGCGCGCACGCCCGCCGACCCGACGCGCGCGCCCGGTCCCGGCCTCGGCGAGCACACCGAGGAGGTCCTCGCCGCGGCCGGGTTCACGGACGAGGAGATCGCCGCCCTGCTTCGCGCGGGCGCCGTGGCGGGCCCGAGCGCCACCACACACGGCTCGTTCCTGGCATGACCCAGGTCGGCGGAATGCTCAAGATGTCAGAGCTCGCCGAGCGCTCGGGGGTGAGCGCGGGCACGATCAAGCATTACCTCCGCGAGGGTCTCCTGCCGGAGCCGGTGCGCACCAGCCGCAACATGGCCTACTACCCCGCCGAGTTCGTCGCGCGCATCCACCTGATCAAGCGCCTGCAGGAGGAGCGCTTCATGCCCCTGCGTCTGATCCGCGAAGTGGTCACCGAGGATCCCGAGCGCGCGGCCCGGCTGATCGAGATCGAGGATCGGATCCTCGACCGCGCCATCGCCGCGGGCGAAGGCTCGCGTGTGTCCCGCGCCCAGGTGCGCGAGGAGTACGACGTTCCCGTCAACGTGCTCGCGCGACTCGAGGAGCTGGGGATCCTCACCCCGGGCACGCAGGGCTACGACGCCGACGACGTCAAGATCATCGAGGCGATCAGTCGCTTTCGCGCCGGCGGCTACGACGAGGCGATCGGCTTCACCGTCTACGACACGCTGCGTTACCGGGAGGCGCTCGAGCCGCTCGTCGAGGACGAGGTGCGGGTGCTCCTCGACCGCCTCGCGGGCGAAGTTGAAGTCGAGCGGGCGGTCGAGATCATCGCCTCCGGCGTCGAGCCCCTGCGCGAGCTCATCGGCGCCATCCACTCCAAGCTGCTGTTGTCCGCTTTGCGCCGCGCGCGGGGGGTTTGACGGGGCTGAGGAGCAGGGCGGACAACAGCCTCACCAGTGCACTTCGTGCTCCTCCATCACCCCGAATCCGTGCCCGAGCTCGATGCCGCCCGGCAGGCATCCGGAGAAGGTGCCGAAGGGCTGGCGGTATGAGCTGCGGACGAGGACCATGTTGTCGTGCCGGCTGCGCTCGGCCTCGGGGCTGAAGCGCAGGCCGCCGCCTTCGGCGAAGTCGACTCGTGAAAGGTCGTCGGCGAACGTGTTCGGCCCCACTTCGCTCGCCTCCCCGTCGACCCAGATCGTGCGCTCGCTGTCGCGCGCCGGGTCGTTGATGCCGCTGACGAGGTTCCAGGCCAGGAGGCGGCCATCCTCGGCCGCGCCCACGCCCGCCGACCAGCGCCAGCTCACGAAGCGCTCGTGGTACCCGGCCGAGTCATCGATCACGGCGCGCGCGTCGATCGGGCGCAAGCGCCGGTCGATGGCGATCGCGCCACGGGCGTGGACGCCGCCCTGCTTGCGGGTCCAGGCGTAGCTGCCCCCGCTCGGGCAGATCGCCTCGATCCCGTCGGTCTCGGCCAGCTCGATGTCGAGCTCGACGCGGCCGTCGGCCACGCGGGCGCGGCCCTGCTCGAGCCGCACCGTTCCGCGGCCGCGTACGGTGCGCTCGTAGAGGAGGGACGCCTCGCGGTCCCACAGGGCCCAGAACGCCTGCCGGGCGGGCCCGATGCGGACGGCGCCGATGCAGAGCATGAGGTCAGGGCCATAGATGCCGACGTAGCGCCAAGCCTTCAGGGCCCGGAGACCCTGGCGCGCGGGCATGGGCGCGGGCGGGAGGTGCAGGTGGGAGAGCCGGTCCGGGCGTGGGGCTCCGAAGCGGCCGCGGTAGGGGACAGGTGGCATCACGTCTTGCGCTCGGTCCAGCGGTGGACTTGGTCTAGCGGTTGCGCTCGGCATAGCGGGTGGACTCGGCGACCCAGGCGGCCGCTATGCTTGAACAGAAGCGGTTGACTGACTGGTCAATCGAGACGTGGCGGGAGAGGGAAAACGTCATGCGCGCAGCAGCCGTGCAGCTCAACTCCACCGACGACCTCAAGGGTAACCGCGCCGCGGCCGACCGTCTCGTCCGCGCGGCCGCCTCAGCCGGGGCCGAGCTCGTGGTCCTACCGGAGAAATGGAACGTGCTCGGGACCGGCGAGCAGATGGCCGCCGCCGCCGAGACGCTCGACGGGCCCTCGATCTCCTGGGCGCGGGAGCTCGCCGCCGAGCTCGGGATCGACCTCGTCGCCGGCTCGATCGTCGAGCGCGTCGAGGGCCGGTCGAAGACCATGAACACGAGCGTCCACGTCGGCCCCGACGGCGGAGTGCGTGCCGTGTACCGCAAGATCCACATGTTTGATGTCGAGGTGGACGGAACCGTCTATCGCGAATCCGACGAGGAGGACCCTGGCGACGAGATCGTGGTCTCGAAGCTGGCGGGGGGAACCACCATCGGCATGAGCGTCTGTTACGACCTGCGCTTCCCCGAGCTCTTCCGCATCCTCACCCTCCGCGGGGCCGAGATCCTCGTCAACCCCAGCGCCTTCACGCTGGCCACGACCCGCGATCACTGGGAGACGCTGCTGCGCGCGCGCGCGATCGAGAATCAGTGCTTCGTGGTGGCGCCCAACCAGATCGGCGCCCATCCTCCCGGGCACCGCTCGGGCGGCCGATCGCTGATCGTCGATCCGTGGGGCCTGCCCGTGGCCATGGCCTCCGACGGCGAGGCGGCGATCGTCGCTGAGCTCGACCTCGAGCGCTTGGGCGAGGTCCGCCGCACGCTGCCCTCGCTCGCCAACCGCAGGCCCGGGGCCTACCGCTGGCCGGAGGAGCCCGAGGCGGACCGCCGGCCGGAGGAGCGATGACCCGTCCCGACACCGCCGTCGATAAGCGCCGCGTCATCCTCGACGCCGCCGTCCGCGTGTTTGCCCGCCAGGGCTTTCACACCTGTCGCGTCTCGGACATTGCCGACGAGGCCGGGGTGGCCTATGGGCTCGTCTATCACTACTTCTCCTCCAAAGAAGAAGTGCTCGACACCATCTTCCTGGACCGTTGGGACGTCATGCTCGCCGCCATCACCGAGGTCGATTCACGCCCCATTACCCCGCGCGAGAAGCTGTACGCCGTCGCGGCCTTCATCATCGACTCCTACCGTCACGACCCCGACCTCATGAAGGTGATCATCGTCGAGGTGACACGGGCGGCGAACACGTTCGCGCGCACGCACATGGACAGCATCCGCGAGGCGTTCGCCCGCCTCGCCGACATCGTCCGCGTCGCCCAGGCCGAGGGCGCATTCCGCACCGAGGTCACGCCCGAGTTCGCTGCCCTCGCCTTCTACGGCGCCATCGAGCAGGTTCTGACCGGGTGGATCTTTACCTCGGAGCCCGTCAGCGAGACCGAGCTCGACCGCGCCAAGACGCTGATCGTGGAAACGATCTGTGGTGGACTTGATGCGCGTTTGCCGGCTGAAGCCCCATCGTGACTAGAATGGCGCCCGTGAAGGAGAGTCCGCTCGTCAAGCGTCTGCTCTGGTCCGGCCTCGTCGCCGGCGTGGGTGCGCTCGCCACGCTGGCGTCCCAGCGCATCGCCGGCATGATCTGGGTGCGGGTGTTCGGCGAAGAGCCGCCAGAGTGACCGAGCCCTGGTCCCCGGAAACCGCGCAGGCGCAGGCGCCGGCTCCGGCGACGTGGCGCGATCCGGCGGCCTGGCGCGAGGACCCCGCCACCGCCGCCCAGGCGGCGATGGCCGACGCAAGCACCACGGCCCAGGCGGCCATGGCCACCGCGAGCACCACGGCCCAGGCGGCTATGGCCACCGCGACGACCACGGCCCAGGCCACCGTGGCCGACCTCAGCGGGACGGCCCAGTCCCTGATCGCCGACTTCGAGCAGCGCACGGCCGAGCGCCCCGAGCTCCGGGTCGCGGCGGCGTTCGGGGGCGGGCTGATATCGGCTTTGATCCTGAGGCGACTTGCCCGCTGAGAACGGAAAGCCCGAGAACATCGCCACCACGGTGACTGAGGTCTCCGAGCGGGTGACGGTGCTCATCCGCGACGAGATCGAGCTCGCCAAGGCGGAGGTCATGCAGAAGCTGAGGAGTATCGGCGTCGGCCTCGCGGTCGGCGCCATCGCCGGCGTGTTCGGCTTCTTCGCCTTCATCATGTTCCTCTTCACCGCGTCGTGGGGCTTCAACCAGCTGCTTGGGAGCGAGTGGCTTGGGTTCTTGATCGTGACTGGCACGCTCGGCGTGTTGGGCGTCGGGGCCGGCCTGTTTGCCTTCCGCAAGCTCAGGGTGGGTCCCCCCGTCCCCAAGCAGGCCATCGACGAGGCGCAGAAGATCCGCGCTACCGTGACGGCCAAGTCCGACAGGCAGACCTGATGGCGTCTCGCACGCCCGAGGAGATCCGCGCCTCGATCGAGGAGAACCGCCAGCAGCTGGCGGTCTCGCTCGGGAAGCTCCGCGAGGAGGTCGTCGAGCTCGCCGATTGGCGCAAGCAGCTCGTCGCCCATCAGGAGCAGATCCTAATCGGAGCCGGGGTGGCCGGCTTTGTGCTCGGCGGCGGCATTGCCGCGGTGGGATCGGTCCTCTTCGGAGGCCCGCGCCGGCGCCGCCGGCGGCGCGCCGCCAACCTCGCGAACGCCGCCGTCGCCAGTGCGGCCGGGGCGGTCGTCAACGCGGCGGAGTCGATCGCGGCCGAAGCCACTGGCTAAGCGCCGGCCTGCAAGGGGCGCCTCGCGGGCGAGGAAGTCGTCGAACTCGAGCGGGGCCTGAGATTCGAATCGTGGCTCGAGGGGCGCAGAACCCTGATCACGACCCAAACGATGGCCGAGACGACGCGGTCGTTGGAAGCCATGTTGTGAACGGCGCTCAGAAGTTGTAACCGCGATGTTGCGAAGACGTGAGAATCGCGTCAATTCCGTTGAACGGGCACGCCGGTTTTCGGTACGTTGCGGCCGCTTCGCCGCCCGGTCACGCCGCTGTAGAAGGGAGAGTCGATGTTGGATGCAGACCTCACGAGGCGCACGTTCCTGAAAGGGGCAGGAGCCGCGGGAGTCGCGGTAGCGGGGGGAACGCTGTGGAAGACCGCGCCCGCGGCGGCGCAGGCGCAGCGGGTGACTGCGGTCGACACGCCGATCGAGCACCTGGTCATCGCATGCCAGGAGAATCGCTCCTTCGATCACTACTACGGCTACGCGCCCCAGGTCCAGGCCGCAGGCTTCGGTCCACCGGCGGGCTACTTTCAGCCCGACTCGGGTGGCGGCCAGCATTTCCCGTTCGAGTTCACGAGCCTGACCACGCCCGACCCGCCGCACGGGTGGAGCTCGGTGCACCAGCAGGTCGACGGTGGGGCCATGGACGGGTTCTGGCAGGCGGCGCAGGACGCGATCGGCGATGGCGACGCCGCCACTGGCTATTACACGGGCACCGAGCTGCCGTTCTACTACAGCCTGCTCGGGAACTCGGCTCTGTGTGCGAACTACCACTGCTCGCTGCTTGGTCCCACGTGGCCGAACCGGTTCTATTTCCCGGCGGGAACCTCGGGTGGGATCACGACCAACGGCATC
Organism: Solirubrobacteraceae bacterium; assembly: GCA_034665165.1. Lineage (GTDB taxonomy): Bacteria > Actinomycetota > Thermoleophilia > Solirubrobacterales > Solirubrobacteraceae > Palsa-465. The sequence continues at coordinate 6,020 of JAXDGF010000012.1, forward strand.
TGGGGCTACGGCGTCTTCAACTACCCGATCATCCTCGACCTGCTCGACGCGGCCGGAGTGACGTGGGGCATCTACAACATGAACTGGGACACGGTCCCGTTCGGGAACACCGACAACGTGTTCGTGTTCTGGAAGAACTTCGCCCACGACCAGCGCACGCTCGGGAGCCAGGGCTCGTTCCTCAACGACGCGCGCACAGGCAAGCTGCCCCAGGTGTCGTGGCTCGTCTCGAGCTTCGCGCATCAGAAGGACGAGCATCCGCCCGCCGACGTCTCGGTCGGCATGGCGCTTCAGCAGAAGCTCATCACGGCGGTGCGCAACGGGCCCCTGTGGAAGAGCTCGGCGTACCTGCTCACCTACGACGAGCACGGCGGCTTCTTCGACCACGTGGCCCCGCCCCAGATCGACGCCTTCGGGCTCAGCGTCCGCGTCCCGCTGTGGGTGATCTCGCCGTACGCCAAGTTGGGGCCGGTGCAGTCGAGCCTGCCGGCCGAGCACACCTCGACGCTGAAGCTGATCGAGGCGCTTCACGGCCTCCCGACCCTGTCGTCGGTCAACCACACGTTCGATACCTCGACCCCGACGGGATCCAACTACCAGGCGAACGGCGCCCCGGCGCCGCCCCGCGACGGTCGCGACGATATCAGCGACCTGCTCGACCTGTTCTCGTTCTAGCTACCGATTTCACGAAAGGCGCGATCTGATGAAGCGACTATTGACGGCTCTCCTGGGCGCCGCGGCTCTGGGCCTGGGCATGTCCGCGCAGGCGGGCGCGACCGAGGGCGTGCCGTCGTTCGGCCACGTGTTCGTGATCGTGGGGGAGAACACCACGTACAGTCAGGTGACCAAGAACACCATGCCCTACACGCTGGGCACGCTCGAGCCGGAGTCGGCATGGCTCACTAACTACTTCGCGACGACGCACTACTCGGAGTCGAACTATGTGGCTATGACCTCGGGTCAGTTCACGGCCTGTGAGCAGGGGGACGGGTCGATCGCCTCGTGTCATCAGGACGTTCCCAACCTCTTCAATCAGCTCGACCAGCTCTACGGCAGCTCGGGTTGGACGACGTGGGAGGAGTCGATGCCGACCCCGTGCGATGTCAACAACGCGGGAGCCGACTCGACCCTCAACAAGTACCGGCCCAAGCACAATCCGGCGCTGAACTTCGACGACGTGGCCGGGATCTGGAGCGGGGCCACGCTCATACCCTCGAACGAGTGCCTGACACAGGACATCCCGGCCGGCACGACCGGCGCCAACGACATGTCCACCTTCAACGCCGCCCTCGCCAGCACGACGCCGATGAATCGCTTCAACTACGTCGTCCCCAACGAGTGCGAGGACAGCCACGACAACTGCAAGCCGGTAGGCAACCAGCTCCTGCAGTTCGACGCCTTCCTCCAGCGCGAGGTGCCGCAGATCCTCGCCTCCCCCTCGTTCGGCCCCGACGGCGTGCTCATCGTCACCTTCGATGAGGCGGCGACGAGCTCGCCCAACCGGGCCATCAAGTTCGGGAACGGCGGCCAGGTGGTCTTCGCGGTCATCAGCCCGCTCGCCAAGGCGGGCAGCTACGGCAACGCCTGGAACCACTACAGCTTCTTGCGCACCATGCAGGACGGGCTCGGGACCAGCGCCCTCGGGTATCTGGGCGACGCGTCCTCGGCGACGGCCATCGACACGATCTGGAAGTAGGGGAGGGCGGGCGCCGGGGCGCGTGGGCCCCGGCGCCGTGGCCTGCTCAGCCGCGCGGCGTCGGGCCGCGGCGCCGCGGCCTGCTCAGCGGCGGTGCGGCTCGAGCAGGGCCGCGCCGGTACTGCCCGCGCCCAGCAACCCGGGGCCGACGTGAGTACCGATCACGGGGCCGATCTCTGAGACGAAGGCCGGCTCGCGCCCGAAGATCGCGCGGCCGCGCTCGGCCAGGGCTTCTGCCTCGCGCGGTGCCTGGATGTGCTGGATGGCCCAGCCGTCGGCGCCGGCCGCATGGCGGCTCTCCATCAGCTCGACCATCCGCTCGAACGCGCGCCTCGAAGTGCGCACGCGCTCGAACGGGGTGATCTCGGACTCGAGGGCGAGGATGGGCTTGATCTTGAGTGCTGTGCCCAGCCACGCCTGCGCGCTTCCGATCCGGCCTCCGCGGCGAAGGTACTCGAGCGTGTCGACCGCGAACCACATCTTGAGCTCGGCGCGAGCCTGCCGGGTGCGGGCCACGACGGCGGCCGCGTCCGCGCCGTCGCGGGCCGCCGCGGCGGCGGCGAGGAGCACGAGGCCCTGGCCTCCGCAACCCGTGGCCGAGTCGATCACACGCACGCGCTCGGCCCGCTCGCCGAGCTGATCGCGGGCCTGCTCGGCGGCTCGCACCGTTCCCGAGAGCGCGCCCGAGAGATGGATGGAGACGATGTCCGAGCCCTGATCTAGGAGCGGCTCGTAGACGGCGAGGAAATCTCCGATCGAGGGCTGGGAAGTGGTGGGCAGCGCGACGGCTGTGCTGAGCTCGGCGTAATAGGCGCCGTAGTCGCGAATCTCGCTCTCGCGCTCGGTCTTGCCATCGCGGTGAACGTAGAGGCTGACCTCGTGGATGCCGTTGCTCGCCACGAGCTCGCGCGGGAGGTAATGACAGGTGTCGGAGACGACGGCCACGGGATCCATCGGGCGGCTGACCCTACCGGTCCTCGCCCGTCCACCGGTCCGTCGCTGCGCTTCTACACTCGGGCACCCGTGGCACGCATCCTCTTGACCGGGGCGACGGGCCTGATCGGCTCTCACGTCGCCCGTCTCCTCGCCGAAAGGGGAGACGAGATCAGGGTGACGGTGCGCGAGAGCTCACGGTTGGACGGGCTGGCCGGGCTCGAGGTGGAGAAGGTGCGCGCCGACATCCTCGACCGGCGCGCGATCCGTCGCGCTCTGCGCGGCATCGAGCGCGTGTTCCACGTCGCCGGTAATGCCAGCCTCGCCCTGAGCCGGGCGCGCACCTTCACCGTCAACGTCGAAGGCACGCGGATCGTCCTCGAGGAGGCGCTGCGAGCCGGGGTGGAGCGCGTGGTCTACACCTCGTCGGTGGCCGCCATCGGTCCCGCCCCGCGGGGCTCGACCGCCGACGAGACCCAGGTGTGGGACGCCGGTCGTTACGGCATTGCCTACCTCGACGCCAAGCACGAGGCGGAGGTCGAGGTCCTGCGCCTCGTTGCCCGGGGACTGCCCGCGGTGACGGTCAATCCGGCCTACGTGCTCGGCGCCGGGGATCCCGGGCGTTCCTCGACCGTGCTCGTCCGGCGCTTCCTGCGCCGGCAGATCCCCGCCTACGTCGACGGCACACTCAACATCGTCGCCGTCGAGGATGTCGCGCGCGGCCATCTGCTCGCGGATGAGATCGGGCAGGTCGGCGAGCGCTACATCCTCGGCAACCGCAACTACACCCTCGATCGCCTCTTCGCCGACCTCGGGCGCCTGTCGGGTGTCGAGCCGCCCGCGGTCAAGCTCCCCGCGGCGGCGGCCTTCGCCCTCGCGCGCGCCGCCACCCTGCTCCCCGGCGCGCCCGTGGCGGTGGATGCCGAGTTGCGAGCGGTGGCGCTGCGATGGGCGTTCAGGAACACCAAGGCCAAGCGAGAGCTGGGTTGGACGACCTCGCCGCACGAGGACTGCCTCGAGGCGACGATCGAGTGGTACCGCGAGCGCGAAGGCGACCGTCTCGCGCCTCCAGGGACGCGCCAGCCGCTCGGGCTCAGGCTCGCCGGCAGCGCCATCCGGCACGCGGGCGCCGTCGCCGGACGTATCGTCTAGGGTTCGTGCAAGAATTAGTGGCGGAATTTGACGAGTGGCTGGGCGTGACTGCCGCCGCCCGCTCGCCCCGACAGTATTGGTGATACATGAGGGGGGAGCGGGTGGCGTCAGGCGCGTCCAGACGCCGTCAAAGCCGTCAATCATTCTTACGTGAACCCTTAGTCACGCATGGCCACCCTGTACCGGTGCACCGCGCCCACGAACTGGCTGTGCCCGTGCGGCCGCGTCGCCCGCGCCCTCGCGCGTGAGGAGATCGCCTTCGAGGAGGTCCGGGTCCCGCGGCGGCGCTCGCTGCGCGACGAGGTGATCGCGCTGACCGACCAGGTCCGGGTGCCGGTGCTCGTGCTCGAGGGCCAGGCGATCTGCGACTCACGCCGGATCGTCGAACACGTGCGGTGGCGGCGGGCGGGATAGCCGCCAGCGGCGGAGGCGGGGAGCTCGCGAAGTAGACGGTCAGGCCTTATCTAAGTCGCCGGTGGGGGTGGCGGTCGCGGGACGCGTGCGGCGCGCATGGACGTGGACGACGTCAGTCAATGTCGTCCACGTCGACGTGGCGTCTTTTAAGCCGCATATATCGGCTCAAAAGCCGCCACCCCCTACCCCGGGTTCGTCCGCCTCGGATACGCCACGCTCGGATCGGGCGGTCGGGATCCGCCGCCGAGATGGGATCTCCCACGCTCGCCCCGCGGCGGCGGGAGCCGCGGGTGAGCCAAGATTCAGTCCTTGTCGGCCGGCAACCAGGCGGCGACGCGCGCGGAGGGCTCGTCGTGATACTCGAATACCTGCGACACGCGGCCGTGCCGGAACGTCCATACGAACCACCACGACTCAGCGGCGTCGGCGTCAACCCCGTGCTCGGAGAAGAGGGTCCCGGGGCGACGGCCGGCCGAGAGCTGCTTGGGCTTGCTCGCCAGCGGGTGCTGCTCGACGAGCCAGCCGGCGACCGCGTCGCCGGTGCTCGCGAGCGTGTCGCCGTCGCGTCGGTGCTCGCACGTGGAATGGAGGAGCTCACGGACCTTGGCCAGCTTTCGGGCGCCGATGCCCGCGCGCAACCTGTGGAGCGCGGCGGTATTGGCCTCGACCCGAGGATCTCTCCCGCGTGCCGGTACGTCGACGTTCTTGAACTTCACGTTCCATGGTCCGGGTGGCACGGTGATCGCCTCGGCGATGGCCCAGTCGAGCTCAGCCTGCCACAGCTGTCCCTCGAACTCGGCTCCGATGCTCGAGAGCTGGCGTTTCAGCGCGGATCCGCTGATGCCGACGGCGGCGAGCGCCGAGAGCGCGGCGCCACCGAGCTTGGCAATCGTTCCGCTCTGGGTGGCGAGCAGATAGATGCCTCCAGCCAGTGCCAGCGGGATGAGCCCGAGGAGTACCCACAGCATGGGGCCAAACCTCATAGTGCGACGAAATAGCGCCTTGAACGCCGCCGTGTAGTTGGCGGACTGGAGCATGTCCTTGCCACACTTCTCGCCCGAGAGAACCGCCCGCCAGAGCTCGCCCTGCCGGTGGAGCGCCGCGCGCACGCCGGGATTGGGCCAACTCAGCGGCTGCTTGTTCAGCTTGGGATTTACGGCCCATTGCTCCCACAGGCGGAGCGACAGGCTCACGGCGCGACTGGCGTGCGCGGGGAAGTTCGACGCGAGGTCGGCGAGGGTGTCCTCGACGTCGACCAGGCGGGCACTGAAGGCGTGATCGAACGACGCCTGGTCCGCGGGGTGCAAACACGTCTCGGCCAGAGTGTGCCCGAGGCCGTAGGCCTTCCCCAGCCGGTAGTCGCCCGCCCAGAGCGCCATCTGAAGGATGTTGTGCGCGCCGTCAAGCCCGGCGCGCAGGGACGCGGTGTCACCGGTGTCTGCAAGGAGACTCTCGGCCTTCGACGCGAAGTCAGCGAGCTGCGCTGACAGGTACTGCGGCGCGGAGAAAGAGTCGAAACACGCCTTGAGCTTGGCGACCTCGGTTTGAATCTGGCGGATGTGGAGCTGGAGCTGATCCTGAGCCGACCATGATTTCCGCGTCCGCAGCGTCGGCGATCCGCCATCGCCGTTGCTGTCGCGCGGCGCTGTGGCTTCTCTTCCCGCGATCGCGGCCTTGGCGTACAGGTCGGCCATCTGCCAGCCGATGGCGAAGGCGTTGGTGACGGAGGTCTGCGAGACCAGCCCCGAGGTCGCCGGCGGCGCGGCGGGCTCATCGCGTGCTACGCCGTTCTGCGTCATGAGCGTCGACATCACCGCTCCCGCCCCAACGGAGCATTACTCGATGTGTGCAGCCCAGACCGCATCCCGGTAACCGCTCCCCGATTAACTTCCATCACCCCCCAAGCTGCCCCCGAAGGTAACCCCGATACTGCGACGAGACTACTCACATTCGGTTACCCAAGTCAAGGGGCGCGCCCTATCGCCGCGGGTCTACGACCCACTTGCGCGCGCGACCGCCGGCGGGCGACGCGAGCGCGGCCGGTAGCCCCTCGAGCCCAATCGTCTCGCCCGCGAGCAGGCGCCAGTCGAAGGCGCCGTCGCCGAGGAGGGCCAAGGCGCGGTCGACCTCGTCGCGGGCGTGGTGAAAGGAGCCGCGAAGATCGAGCTCCTCGTAGTGCATGCGCTCGGCGGGGAGGGCAACTTCGTTGCCCGGCGGGCAGCCGCCGACGAGCACCACCACCGCGCCCGGCGCGGCGGCCTCGACGGCGGTGAGCCACGCGCGGGGACGGCCGACGGCCTCGAAGACGAGGGGATGGGTGGAGAGCCGGTCGGCGGCCCGGACGCCGAGCGCGGTCGCCTGCTCACGGCGCTCGGGGTGCGGGTCGGCGACGGTCACGGTACGGCCCTCGGCGCTCAGCAACGCCGCGAGCATCAGGCCCATGGGGCCGCCGCCGAGGACACCGACATCGTCGGCGTCGCTGCCGCGGGTGACGGCGTGGAGCGCCGCGGCCAGGGGCTCGGCCATGGCCGCACCCGCCGCCGGGAGCTCGTCGGGGACGGCATGGATGGCGGCCGCCGGCGCGGCGATGAGCTCGGCGAAACCGCCCAGGACCCAGGTCGGGGCGCGGCAGATCTGCGGGCGCCCGGCCTGGCACGGCGCGCAGGATCCGCATGCCACCGAATCGGAGACGAGGACGCGTTCGCCCGTGTCGAGCCGCTCGCCCGCGGTCTCGTGGCCGAAGGCGCACGGGTAGGCCCCGAGCACGCGGTGCCCGTGGCGCCACATCTTCACGTCGGTGCCGCACGTGGTGGCGGCGTGCACGGCGACGACGACCTCGCCGTCGGGGTCGGGGATGCGCTCGACCCGCAGGTCCCCCGGGCCGTGGAGCACAGCCGCCCTCACGGGACGAGCACCGCCTCGGCCGCCCTCACGGGACGACCACCGCCTTCAGGCTCTCCCCCCGCCGCTGGAGCTCGAGGCCCCGGGCCACCTCCTCGAGCGACAGGCGGTGGGAGACGAGCGGGAGGGGATCGATCGTCCCGCTCGCGAGGAGCGCGAGTGCCGCCCGCATGTCCGCGGGCCCGGCCGAGTAGCTCGCGGTGACGGTGAGCTCGCGCAGGAACACCGCGGTGCCGTCGATCGCGGGCGCGTCGTCGGGGGCGGGGGGCGCGTAGAGGCAGAGGGTCCCGCCGGGCGCGAGGGCCGCGGCGGCGGCGGCGATGGCGGCCGGCTTCGGCGTACAGACGATGGCGACGTCGACGAGCTCGTTGCCGTGGCGCTCGGCGCCCCAGCGCTCGGCGAGCGCGAGGCGCTCGGGGCGCGGCTCGCGCACCCACACCGCCTCGACCGAGCGGGCATGGGCGGCGGCGATCTGGAGCAGGCCCATCGCTCCCGCGCCCACCACGAGGAGGGAGTCGCCGGGGCGCAGGCTCGCGCGGTCCTGGGCCCGAAGGATGCAGGCCAGCGGCTCGACGAAGGTCGCGGCAACGGGGTCGAGATGGTCGGGCAGGGGCAGCAGCTCCGGGGTGAGCTCGGCGGGGATGCGAACGCGCTCGGCGAACCCGCCGGGAGCCAGGCCGCTCGAGCGAAAGCGTTCGCACAGGGTCTCGTGCCCGCGCAGGCAGCGGCGGCATTCGCCGCAGGGTGCGTGGTGGTGAATGGCGACGCGGTCACCGACCGCGACCGACGCCACGCCCGCGCCGACGGCGGTGACGACGCCGGCGGGCTCGTGCCCGAGGACGGCGGGAAGCTTGGGTGCGACGTACCAGTCGGTCACGTCCGATCCGCACAACCCGCACGCGAGGACGTCGCACACAACCTCGCCGGGACCCGGCACCGGGTCCTCCACCTCCTCGACCCGAACCTCGCTCAGCGAGAGCGAGCGGGCGACCCTCATGCCGCGACCTCGCTCAGGGAGGTCGAGCGCGCAACGCTCATCCGAGGAGCGCGGCGATCGAAGCCGCGGTGACGGGCGCGGCCACTCCGCGCTCGGTGACGAGGGCGGTCACGAGCTGGGCCGGCGTGACGTCGAAGGCGGGATTGCGGCACGGCGTCCCCGGAAGGGTGAGGGGCTCGCCCTCGGCGTGCCGGACCTCGTCCGCGTCGCGCTCCTCGATGACGATCTCCTCGCCGCGGGTCGCGCCCGCATCGATGGTGGACGTGGGTCCGACGACAACGAAGGGGATCCCGGCCGCCCCAGCCGCCAGCGCGAGGCCGTAGGTCCCGACCTTGTTGGCCACGTCGCCGTTGGCGGCCACGCGGTCGCAGCCGAGGATCACGGCGTCGACGGCTCCGGTGCGGATGAGACCGGCGGCGGCGGCGTCGACGATGAGCTCGTGTGCGATCCCGAGCCGCGCGAGCTCCCACACCGTGAGGCGCGCGCCCTGTAGCAAGGGACGCGCTTCGCACGCGATGACCCCGTCGAGCTCGCCCCGGTCGGCGAGCTCGGCGACGACCGAGAGGGCCGTCCCGCGCCCGGGCGCGGCCAGGGCCCCGGTGTTGCAGTGGGTGAGGAGGCGGCGCCGGCCGGCGAGGAAGTCCGCCCCGTGGAATGCCATGTGGGCGCTGGCGGCCTCCTCCTCGGCGTGGATCGCCACGGCCTCCGCGCGCGCGCAGGCCGCCTCCTCGCCGGCCGCGGCGGCCAGCGCGGCGGCGCGGACGCGATCGACGGCTCGGGCGAGGTTGACGGCGGTCGGCCTGGCCTCACGTAGGAGCGCGGTGGCGCGGTCGAGCGCGTCGCGATCGGGGTGGGCGGCGAGCTCGAGCGCCACCCCGTAGGCCCCGGCGACGCCGATCAGCGGTGCGCCGCGAATGGCCAGGCGCGCGAGGGCGTCGGCCACGGCCTGGGCACTGCCAAGCGGGATCTCCTCCTCGCGCCAGGGGAGCAGGGTCTGGTCGAGCGCCCACAGCGTCGCGCCGTCGAAGCGGAGCGCGACGATGCCGGCGCCCGCGGGACGCGCGGGGACGTCGGCCTCAGTGGACGTAGCCGTCCTTCTTCAGGACCCTACAGGCGGTTCTCAATCGAAAGTGGCACGTCCGCCTCGGGCACGGCCGATTCTTCGCGCCCGAGCGCCTGCTGGAGCTCACCGGACTGGTACATCTCGGTCACGATGTCGCAGCCGCCCACGAGCTCGCCCTCGATGAAGAGCTGGGGGATCGTGGGCCAGTTCGACAGCGCCGAGAGCTCCTGGCGGATGCGGGGATCGGGAAGGACGTCGACGGCGGCGAAGGGCTGGTCGAGCGACTCGAGGATGCCCGCCACGCGGGCCGAGAAGCCGCAGCCGGGGGCCTCGGGCGTGCCCTTCATGAACAGGAGCACGGGGTTGTCGCTGATGGCGCCCTTGATCGCTTCGCGAATGGGATTGCTCGTGTCTTCGGTCATGGCTCCTCACTGGGCATGGTCTGGATGGACAGGGCGTGGATGCTCGCGCCGACGTCGCTGCCGAACACGTCGTAGACGAGCCGGTGCTGAGCGATCCTGCTGATCCCGCGGAAGGCCGGGGCGGTCACGACGGCGTTGAAATGCCGGCCATCGCCGGTCACCTGCGCGCGCGCGCCTGGAATGCCGGCCTCGATCCGCTCTTTCAGCTCCTGCGGGGTCGTGGTCACCCCATTAGCGTAGCGAGGCTCCACGCTATACTCTCTGAAGCATGATCACTCTGACTGACAAGAGCGCCGTAAAGGTCCAGGAGTTCCTGGCGGGGCAGGCGGTCCAGGTCGATACCGCGGGTCTTCGCGTTGGCGTGCGCGGCGGAGGGTGCTCGGGCTTTCAATACGCCCTCGCCTTCGACGAGCAGCGCGACGGAGACACGGTATTCGAGGACAAGGGCATCCGCCTGCTTGTCGATCGCTCGAGCCTTCCCTACGTGAAGGGCTCGATCATCGACTTCGTCGACGGACTCCAGGGCGCCGGCTTCAAGGTTGAGAACCCCAATGTGATCGCGGCCTGCGGCTGCGGTTCCTCGTTCACCGTCAAGGACGAGGAAGAGGTCTCGGCAGTCTGAAGTCGGACCCGTCTGGCCTTCGGGTCGGCGCGTAGAGAGAGCGGTGCTCGCGCTCAGCGGGTGACGGGTTCGGACAGGGTCAGGGCGGCCCCGTCCAGGGCCCCGAGGGCGCGCTCGACCGAGCACGAGATGCAGGTCAGGGTAGGGGTGTCGCGCAGCGTGTAGGAGCTCGACTCCGTCGTGCGCAGCTTCTGTACGAGATCGAGGAAGTCGGCCGGGTTGTCGGTTTCGAAGGCGACGACGAACTCCTGGTCGTCGAGCCCGAAGGAATAGCTCGTGTTGAGATCGACGCTCGGGAACTCCCGGCCGATCCGGATGTGCTCCTGCATGATCCGCCAGCGCTCGTCCGCGGGCAGGGCATACCACGCGCGCGTCTTCACGAACGGATACACGAACAGGTACTTTCCGTGCGCGGGCCGAACCTCGAGGCGCGACTCCTCGGAGTATTCCGAGGGCTTGGTCATGGCCAGGAACGAGTACGGGATCGCGCACCACTTCATCAGTCCGCTCTGGGCCAGGACGACGTGGAACTCGTGGATGCGCTCGAGGTTCTGGGCCTGGCTCAGGAGCATGAGGTCCGCGTCTCCGCGCGTGCCCACGAGCGAGAACGCCCGCAGGAGATGGCCCTCGGCGAAGTCCTCACATGCCGCCATGAACTCGCGCTTGTCGCCCGCGCGCCGGTCGTCCTCGAGGCGCCGCCAGGCGGGATCGACCTTGAGGAACGTGTATTTGACGAAGTGCCGGACGGGCATAAACTAACCGGATGATAGGGGGCAGATCGGGAGCGGGCCGGACGCGGCGCATGGGGATCGGGTCGCTAAAAATCCCAGCGTCGTTTAGCCAACCGTTACCATGACGAGTATGCGCATCGCCCTGGTGTCGCCGTACTCGTGGACTTATCCAGGCGGCGTCACGAGGCACATCGAAGCGCTGGCCGAACGGTTCCTCGCCGACGGTCACGACGTTCGCGTACTCGCCCCGTTCGACACCGACGACCGTCTCTCGACGGCGCTTCACCGCGGGGCGCGGCCGCAGCCGCGCGCAGCCCCCGACTACCTCGTCTCGCTCGGCCGCTCGGTCGGGTTCAAGGCCAACGGAGCGGTCTCGAACCTGTCGATCACGCCCTACGGCGTGGCCACCATGCACCAGGAGCTCCGCCGCGGGGGCTACGACGTGGTGCATATCCATGAGCCCATCGCCCCCGTCCCGGGCTGGGTCTCCGCCGACCACGCCCGGCTCCCGCTCGTGGGCACCTTCCACAGCTTCTCCGAGAGCCGCCTCTCGAACGGGATGGCGAACCTCGTCGGCGCGCGCCGTGTCCTCAACCACCTGCACGTTCGGATCGCGGTCTCCGAAGCGGCGGCCTGGACCGGGCGGCGCTTCTTCGGCGGCCACTACCGGGTGATCCCCAACGGGGTGGAGGTTCCGGCCGTCCCCGTCGTGCGCGTGCCGGCGGACCGGTTGCGCATCGTCTTCGTGGGCCAGGCGGTCGAGCGCAAGGGACTCCCGATCCTCCTGCGCGCGTTCGAAGCGCTACGGGAGCAGGTTCCCGCCGAGCTCACGGTCGTGGGCGCGAGCGGCGAGGAGATCGCTCCCATGCTCGTCGATTGCGAGGGCATCCGCGCCCTCGGCAAGGTGAGCGAGGCCGAGAAGCTCGCCGCCCTGGCGCAGGCCGACGTCCTGTGCGCGCCCTCGCTCGGGGGCGAGAGCTTCGGGATGGTGCTGACGGAGGCGTTCGCGGCCGGCGTCCCCGTCGTCGCCTCGGACATCGCCGGCTACCGTGACGTCGTCCGCGACGGCATCGACGGCCTGCTCGTCCCGCGGGGCGACGCTCAGGCGGTGGCCGAGGCCCTGCGCGATCTCTGGCTCGAGCCCGAGCGCCGGCTGGAGATGGGTGCGGCGGCGAGCGAGCGCGCCGTGCGCTTCGCGTGGCCGCACGTCGCCGCCGAGGTGCTGACCGCATACGAGGACGCGATCGCCACCCCGGCGCCCGCCGGCGTGGCCCAGCGCGCGGCCGTCCGCATCGGCGCGCGCCCCGCCGACCTCAAGCCCCACATGCGGCCGCGGCGCCTGCCCAGCCTCGAGCCTCCGCTCCCGTGCGCCTCACGCCCGCACGTCGTGTTCGCGCGGCGCGCGGCGCTCGCCGCGGTGTCGATCGGCGGCCTCCTCCTTGCCGTCCTCGCACTCCAGAAGATCGGGATCGGGAGCGTGGCCAACGCGCTCATCGGCTCGAGTCCGTGGTGGGTCCTCGTGGGCCTGGCGACGATGTGCGGGGCGATGGTACTGCGCGGGTTCTCGTGGACCGCGATCCTGCGGGCCGCGCTCCCCGCCGATCGGGTCCGGATCGCGGACGTCATGCAGGGGACGTTCATCGGGGTGCTGATGTCGGCCACTCTGCCCGCCCGCCTCGGCGAGCCGTCGCGGGCGCTCGTCATCGCCCGCCGCGTCGGGCGGCCACGGGAGAGCCTGCCGGTGGTGCTGGGGACGGTTGTGTCGCAGACCCTGCTCAACATCGTGGCCCTCGTCATCCTCGGGGCGGTGATGTTCTCCTCCGTGGACTTCTTCCGCGGCCACCAGAACGCGCTCGTGTTCGCGGCCATCGCCCCCGCCGCGCTCTTGATCGCGGTCCTCCTGGCCCCGGCGCTCCTGCGGGCGGGAGCCGTGTCACGCTCGTCGCGGATCCGGACCTTCATCGTTCGCGCCCGTGGGGCGCTGGTCCGCGTGCGCTCAGGGCTCATCGTCTTCCGCAACCCCCGGCTCGGCGCCGTCGCCACCGCCTCCCAGCTCGCCGCCTGGGCCTTCCAGGCCGTGTCCTGCTACACGCTCCTGATCGCGCTCGGGCTCGACCATCAGGCGGGAATCGGTGCCGCCGCGGCGGTTCTCTTCGCGGTCAACATCACCGCCGTGCTCCCCGCCACGCCGGCCAACGTCGGCGTGTTCCAGGCCGCGTGCGCGTGGGTCCTCCACGCCGGCTGGCACGTGAGCTACGTCGACGGCGTGGCCTACGGCGTCATCCTCCAGGGCGTCGAGGTGTCGACTGCGCTCCTGATGGGGATGCCCGCCCTCCTACGCGAGGGGCTGTCGTGGCGCGAGGTCCGGCTCCGGGCCATGAACACCGCGCCGGTCACGCTCCCGGCGCTGCCGGCGACACGGCGCCGGGGCGAGCCGATCGAGGAGCACGCCTAGGCGCGCTTAGGCGCCTGCTAGCGCGGGCTCGTCCTCCTGAGTTCCCTTTTGCTCGGGCTCCGCGTCGGCGAGATCGGCGGCGCGCGAGGGGTCCTTCTCGGTTCCGGCGATGAGCTCGTCCGAGGCCGCTTGCCCGGCCTTGGGGAGAAAGCCCGACTTCATCCCGAAGTAAACGGCCTGGGGATGGTGGGCGATGATGGCCAGCGTCGACTGCTCGGGCTCGAGGGCGTATCCGCCCGACAGGCGCAGGCCGATCGAGGGCGCGTCGAGGAGCCTGAACACCTTCTCGTGCTCTGACTGCTCGGGGCAGGCGGGGTAGCCCCACGAGTAGCGCCGCCCCTGATCAGGACGGACGCCGAGCTCGGCGCGCACCCGCGCGTGCATCCACTCGGCCATCCCCTCGGCCGTCTGCACGCCGAGGCCGTGGGTGAAGAGCTGCTCGGCGTACTCGCCGTCGGACTCGAGCCGGGCCATCA
>JAXDGF010000013.1:0-12045 GCA_034665165.1 Solirubrobacteraceae bacterium
CACACGGTAGGCCTCGGGCGCGTCGCGGCGCACGGCGTCGGCGGCTTCGGGGTCGACGCCTCCGGCCGCGGCGATCGGGTTCGTCACGCGCGTGATGGCGCCGCCCAGCGTCACGACGTGCGCGAGCGCGCCCGCCCCGACGTTGCCGGCGACGCCGTTGCCCACGCGGTAGGTCGCGGAGAACGCGGTGCCGGTATCGGGCCGGCGGCCGTGCACGCCGTCGCCGAACCGGAGCGTCGCCGCGCCGCTCGTTTCCACCTCGACGACGAACTCGGGCGCGTCACCGCCCGACTCGAGCAGGTCGGGCTCGGGCGTCCACGGCTCGCCCGCCGCCGTCAGGGTGACGGCCGGCGCCGCGGCGTCGGGATCGACGGCGAGGGTGGCGATCGCGGCCGGAGGGCGCGCGTAAGCGATCAGCGTCGCGGCCTCGGTGCGGAGCACGGCCACGGTCGTTCCGTCGCTCACCGACCACTCGCCGTCGCCGCCGCGAACGACGGCCGGGCCCGCGCTGAACGCGAAGCCTCGCTCGAGCAGCCAGTCGTGAAGCTCCGGACTGAAGGTATCGCCGGCGAGGTCGCTCGTGAGGCCGGGCGTCAGGTCGCCGCGTGCCACTTCCTGGAGCGGACCCGGCCTCGCTTGGGTCACGGGCGCGTTCACGAGCGTGGGGCGAAAGGCGATCGGGATCGGCACCGGCGCCGGGTGCGTGCACGGGTCGCAGCTCTCCTCCGCCACCGCGGTGAGAACGGGTGGCGGCACCTCCCCTAGTGCCTCGCCGGCGATGGTTTGGCCGTGGTCGGCGAGCACCACGTTGCCCCACGCCTCGCCGACGACGAGTCCCGGGTGCTCCTCGACCGAGATGCAGAGCGGGAAGGCAAGCGCGTCCGCGGCGTCCCAGGCGATCTCGGTGATGGCGACCTGGGCGTTCGTCGGTGGGTCGGCGAAGAGCCCGCCCGAGGGGTCGACGGAGGAGACCACGCTCGTCAGCCGGACGGCGGCGCGCTTGGCCGGATCCGCGTCCTCGGGCCTCCCCGTCTCGGGCCCCGCGACCTCGGCCAGGATCAGCACCTCGCCCGCTCTCAGGTGGGGATGCAGGCCGACGAGGGTGGCGCTCGTCGCGCCGCGTGGGAGGCAGCAGCCGGCACCGCCCCAAGTCCAGAACTCGAAGCGCTCATGCGAGAGGTAGAGCACGGCCGGCTCGCGCGTCTCGAACGTCTGCGCCCCGGCCGCGAGCGCCTCACGGTACTGGGGGCCGCCGGGCACGATCACGTCGGGGAGGTCGGGAACGCGGGTGAGGAGCACCGTCCCCTCCGGCACCGCGACCCCCTCGCCGGCTACGAACAGGCGCGCCCAGGCGCGCGCGTTCGATCCCTCGCGCACCCGGTAGTCGACGAGGCGGGCGTGGCGCCGCAAGGAGGTGCGCAGGCGGGCGGTCTCGAGGTACGCCTCCGTCGCGACCGCGTCCTGGCGGTAGGAGAGCTCGTCCGCCACGTAGGCCAGCAGCTCGACGAGGGCGACGCCGGCGTCGGCCGGAACCCGCTCGGTCCAGCCCGGGGTGACCAGGCTCAGCCGGTCGAGCATGAGCCGGCGGAACGAGTCGTAGTCCTTGGCCAGATAGCTGATCGCGGGCTCCTCGGCGGAGTCCGGACCGCAATCGCAGGCCGGCGCGCAATCGAAGTCCGACGGGCACTCGACCTTGAACGAGAACGCGACCGAGGCGAGGAGCGGGTCGAAGTCGGCCGGCGGACTCTCGCCGGCGTGAGCGGCGACGAGGCGCAGCGTGTAGGTCGAGTAATCGCCGCTCGAGTCGGTCCGGACGAGGAGGATCGTCGACGGATCGTCGATCCCGGCCATGAGGGCCGGCACCTCAGCGGCGGGCGGCGTCGAGGCGGCGACGGTGCGGATGCGTTCTCCGCCCGTGATCTCGACGTTGGCCTCAGGCGTGAGACCCGGCTCCGGGCGCAGCAGCCGCACGTAGAGCGTGCGCTGGCGCAGCGCCTGGGTGGGCGCCTCGGAGTCGGAGACCTCGACGTACTCGATCCCGTTCAGGACCCCTGCCTCCTTGACGGCGCGGAGCCGGCGGTCCTCGCAGCAGGTGTACCTCACGAGAGGCTCCGAGAGAAGGCCGCCGACGCCGCCTGCCGGGTCTGGAGCACAACGTACGCAACCAGCACGGTCAGCGCCCCCTCCTCCTGCGTGACCTCGACCGAATCGACGCTGATCAGGCTGCCGAGCTCCTGCTGGAGCGCCCCCTGCACAAGGTGCTGCGTCGTCGCCACGAGCTCCGGACCGCCGGGCTCGAAGACGAGGGCGTAGAGCCCGCTGCCGAACTCCGGGCGCATCACGCGCTCGCCGGGCGAGGTGAACAGGACCTGCTCGATCAGGTCGCGGAGGTGGTCCTCGGCGCCGGTATCGGCGGTACGGCCGCGACCGTCCACGTGGTACGGGTAGTCGACGTTCGTCGTCATGTCACGAGCACCCGCGGGTCGACGTTCGTCGTCATGTCACGAGCACCCGCGGGTCGCCGGCGAGCGGCAGCATGGGCTGGCCGGTCGGGACGCAGATCGAGGTCCCGACCAGGGAGGCCACCGGCACCCCCCCGGCGAGGACGCGGGCGGCGCCGACGAGCATCTGGCCCGTCGCGCACGGCGGGGCGCCCGTGCCCGTGAGCGCGCAACCGGCGATCACGTAGGGCGAGCTCAGGGTGACGACGGGCTGACCGTCGAGGAGGACGCGCGGGAAAGGTGCGACGGGCGTGGCCACTCCCGCGTGCGCGCACAGGACGGTGGAGGCGACGGTGAGAGCGGGGGCGGGCATCACACCACTGTCAGGGCCCCGGCGTTGATCTCGACGGTCGGGCCGAGCATGGTGATCATCGCCCCTTGCCCGTTCGAGATCGTGATCCCGAGCTCGTTGATGGCGATCATCGCCCCAGTCGTCGACTGGAGGAGGATCCCGCCCGTCGGCCCCGGGACGTCGCTGACGACGATCGCGTTGTTCAGCGTCGTCTGGATCGTGAACCCGTCCAGCGCCGGCGGCACGAGGTGGGCGAGGGTCGGCACCTCGGCGGCGACGCCCCAGAACCCGCCGACCCAGATCGGGTGGTCGGGATCGCCGTGCTCGAACTCCATCCACACCCCCGACCCGATCGGCGGGACGGTGAAGACGCCGGTGTTGATCCCCACCCCAGGCAGGCACGGCATCGCCCAGGAGGTCGGGATCACCCCCGAGACGTCGGGCACGATGGCCTGAATCCGGCCGATCTGCATCGGGTCGACGTTGTTGATCACCGTCCCGCGGTACTTGCCATAGAAGCGCTGGGCGTTCGGGGTGTCGGTCATCAGTCCACCATCGGCAGGGTCGAGATGAGCGCGTTGCGGGCGAGGGCGAAGGACTGGGTGAACTGGCCGCGCTTGAAGCTCGACGTCACTGAGGAGACGTAGTGGAGGCCGTCGAAGGGGAGCCCCGCCCCGCGCACCCCGATGAGCTGGCGCGAGCGCAGCACGTGCCCGTAGCGCTGGACGTCGAGCGAGCCCTGACCGAAGACGCAGTCGGAGTGCTGGCCCGCGTAGGCGAGGCCGCGCATGGCGGCCGCCAGCGGGTTCAGGTTCGCGGTATCGCTCAGGAAGGTGAGCTTGGGCGGCAGCGGCGGCACGACCCCGAGGGGCGGGTTGAGCGGCGTGATGTCGGGGATCGGGATGGGGATCGGGACCTTGCTGATCGGCTCCTGGATGTAGACGACGGGCATCTCCTTGCGCTCCTTGTCGAAGCTGAAGGAGAGGCTCGAGACGTTGTTGTGCGGGCCATCGGTCACCAGGTCGAGGGCGGGCTGGGGGGCGCCGACCTTGATCTCGGGGCCCCAGTAGGCCTTGCTCACGCCGGGGGTGGGGCCCGGGTCGATGTAGAAGACGTAGCCGACCTCGTGCGCGAGCTGGTTGATGTAGGCGTAGTCGGTCCCCTGGTGGCGCGGGATCCGGTCGGTCGGGATCGGCACGTCCTCGAGCACGCTCGGGATCACGAGGGGCACGACGCCGAAGGCGGCGTACTTCGCGAGCGCCAGGAGCACGCGCGCCGCGGGCGGCATCGCCGGATAGGGCAGCCCCGTGAGCTCGATCACGTCCATGGCCGCGGTCAGGTCCTTTCCCTTGATCGTCAGGGTTGATGTCGGGCTGCCGTCGCTCTGGAACTGGTGATGGGTCATGACGCCGTCCATGAGCACCTCGACGGTCCCGCCGATCGTCACCGCGATGACGACGCGGAAGAACGGGATGCTGACCCCGCCGGAGAGGAGGAAGAGCGTCGTCAACGGCGAGCGGTTTGAGATCTTGAGCGCGATCTCGAACCCGGACGGCGTCTCGCCAGAGCCGGACTCGACCTTGACCGAGTCGACGGCCTCGATGACCGCCGCCGGAGCCGGTAGCGGGACGCCGGGGCCCATCAGGAGCTGGAGTCGGACGGGGCTAGCCACCGTTCGCCCCTGGGACGCCGGGCGGGAGGGTGATGCGCACCACGGCGCCCACCGTGGCGGCGAGCTCGCGCGGGTCCACGATCCCGTTCGAGTCCGCGAGCTGCCACCAGAGCTCGGCGGCGCCGAGGTGGCGCCAGGCGAGCACGTCGCGACGGTCGCCCTGCGCGATGCGCACCTGGTAGAGCAGCGCGAGGCTGTCCGAGGGCGGGCAGAAGCGGCGGGCAAGGTAGGGCACCGCGGGGCGTCCTGCGCCGGGGTTCCACGCCTCGACGGGGGTTTGCGCGTAGCGGCTCGTCGTCGGGAACGTCGTCGAGGGCACCGCGCCGGCGGCGAGCAGGGCCTGGAGCGGATCCGGCATCAGAACCCCCCCGCGATCCCGAGGGAGGAGAGCGAGATCGACGTGGCGCGGGCCGCGAGCGCCTCCTTGTTGCGCAGGTAGGCCATGAACAGCGTCCCTCCCCGGTGCCCGAAGCCGAGATCGTCGATCGAGAGGATGCGCAGGCCGAGGCTGACCTTGGCGCGAATCGGGTTCAGGTTCACGTCGAAGGCGTCCTCGGTGACCGAGAGGTCGGTGACGCGCACGGGCACGACGCGCTGCTTGCTCCACACGAAGAGCGTCAGGGGCGCCTCGATGGGCAGGACCTCGAGCACGCCGGAGGAGACGAGGCTGTCGTTTATCTGGAGGTCTGAGGCGCGGGGCTGCACGAGCTCCTCGAGCGCGGCCAGCTGCGGGTGGATGCCGAGCGCGATCGCGGTCGGGCTCGCGGCCGGGTCGCCGAGGCCGTCAGTCGCGTCGATCTCGGCCTCGAGCTTGATCGTCTCGATGGCGGCGCCCTTCAAGCGCAGCGCCTCGCCCTGGTCCCCGCCCCCGCCGGGGCTGGTGGCCTGCACCTGGAGCGTGCGCGTGAGCGTGTCGGGGTTGTACTGGAGCGAGATGACGCGCAGCAGGGTCCCGGTGTCGGGCTCGAGTTGGACGAGGCCGCCCTTGAGCAAGCGTGGCGAGATCGGGGTCATTTCGGCAAGCTCTTGTCGAGAACGTCGAACACGTTCGGCCGGAGCGACTTGAGGGTGGAGGGCGAGGTGATGTAGAGCGAGTACGCCTCGGCGAAGGCCTCCTGGAAGTCCTTGTCTCCGTAGACGGTGACGGCCTTGCCGCCGTCCTTGGCCATCGCCTCGCGGAACTTGTTGCCGGCGGCCGCGGTTCCGATCACGTCCTTGAAGTCGCCGCTCGGCTGCTTGACCGACTGCGTGCCCGAGATCGAGCGTGACGCGGTGAGCGCGGTCTCGGCGTCGGTCTGGGCCTTCAGGGTCGCGTTGACGTCCTTTTCCGCGTCGGTGCCCTTCTTGAACTGGAACGCCGTCGGGTCCTTGGGGTTCGGATACTTCTGAGGCAGCGCGTTCACCGCGGCGTCGGCCTTGTCCTTGGCGAGTCCGGCCTTGCGCAGCGGCGCGAGGTCGATCGCGTGCCCGATCTCGTGGGCGATCGCGCGCGTGGCCGCGCTCGAGGTCGCCGCGGCGCCCTTGGTGCGCGTCTGCGTGCCGACGAAGGCGAGGTCGAACATCGTCACCGTGTGCGTCGCCTGGTCGTAGTGACCGGCGGCGGTCGGATCGTTCGCGTCGGCCGGCTGGCGGTCGAAGGCAAGCCCGTCCACGACGGACAGCTGCGCGTCGGGGATCTGCGCGATCGCGGCGCGCAGGGCGTCGAGCTCCGCGCCGGCGTAGGACTGCTTGAGCGAGTGGTTCTTGATCTTGTCCGCGACCGGGTCCGGGGCGGGTGGGGCTCCGGTGCTCGCGGGCGCCGGGGCCGTCGTGCCCGGGACCGTCGTCGCCGTGCCCAGCGCCTCGATGAGGATGCGCGGCGCCGGAGGCGGTGTCGCCGCGCCTGTAGCGGCCGCCGCCGGGGGAGCGTCGTAGGTGAAGCGGTACAGGCCCTTCCCCTTGCTCGGCACGTCGAGCTCGAGCGTGACCGTCGAGTTCGGCCGGAGCGGCGCGGGCGTGAGCTCCTGGCCGGCGCTGAGCGAGCCGGCCACGTTGGTCAAGCCGTGGTTCAGCGCCGCGTCGACGGAGGCGTCGAAGGTGGTGGTGACGCCGGGCGGGAAGGCGGAGGTGACCTGGGTCCCGGTGGTGGCGAACTTCTCGGCGAGGCCGGGCACGCTGATCTGGGCGGTGACGACCTGGATCCGCTTGCGGTCGGCCTCGGGAAGCGCGTCGAGGGTGCTCGCGGGCGGCACCGGGGGGTCACCCTTGAGCTGGAGCGCGGCGGCCCCGGCCTGGCGCTGCTGGACGACGTGGGCCAGCTCATGACCGAGCAGCGCTCGCATGCCGCGCGCGGCGACGTCGTGAGGCCCGGACGCGAGGGCGACGTCCTCGCCGTGCGCGAGACCGTGGACCCCGAGCCGGCGCGTGGCCGCGGCCGCCTCGTGGTCGTCGTGGACGCGGACTCGGGAGAGGTCGGCGTCGAGGTGGCCCTCGAAGTGGTGGCGAAGGTCGGGGGCGAGCGGTCGTCCCGGGCCGGAGACGGCGGCGGCCGCGCGGGGGTCGGAGGGAGCGGGGCGTTGGTCGGAGGGGGCGGGGCGCTCGGCGCTCGGAGGCGCGGCCGCGAATGACCAGCCGGCGACGGGGGGGCGGGCTGACATGGCCTCGCCGAGGGCATCCGCCTCGCGTTCGGCCTCGCGCCCGGGCGCGAGCTCGTGCGCGACCGGGGTGCGCGGGCTCGTGGCCGGCGGAGCGCC
Organism: Solirubrobacteraceae bacterium; assembly: GCA_034665165.1. GTDB lineage: Bacteria > Actinomycetota > Thermoleophilia > Solirubrobacterales > Solirubrobacteraceae > Palsa-465. The sequence goes on from JAXDGF010000013.1 coordinate 7,198, forward strand.
GCGGCCGCGCGTGATCGCGTGCGCGACGCCGCTCACTGTTCGCTCCCGCAGCCGAGCTGGTTTGGCAGCCGCCGTGGGGGGGCCACGCTCGGCCGCAGCCGCGCGCGGTACTCCTCGACCGTGGTGGGGGCGAACCCGACGGCCCCCAGGAGCAGGCCGTTCTCGGGGTTTACGCGCAGTGCCAGCCCAAGGGCGGCGTAGACGAGCTCGCCGCGCGCCAGCGGGAGGCGGCCGAGGAAGGTGTCGAGCACCGTGTCGGGCTCGCCCAGCTCGGGGGCGGCGAGGGGTGCACCCGCGGCGTCGACGGGATCGTGACCCTCGAGCGCGAGCACGGATCCGTCGTCGTGCCAGATCCGCAGTCCGCCCTCCCACGCCTCGGACTCGGCGCTGATCCACGTCGCGGAGCGTCGCTCGTCGCCGAGGGCGCCGTCGCCGAGGGCGCCGTCGCCGACGGCGCCGTCTCCCGTCGGCAGCGCGAGGTCTGCGGGCAGCCCCCGCCAGCCGGTGAGGTCGGCGGCGGCGAAGCGGCGCAGGGCGTCGTCGGGCGCGCTCATGGCGTCCCGCCGATCCGATCGACAAGCCCCAGGAAATACGCGGCGTACAGGTTCTGGATCCCCACCAGGTCGACGAGCCGCAGCGCCTCGGTGTAGGACGGGTAGCGTTGCTGGCCGGCATGCGGAACGCGCACCGGGGGCAGGGCCGCGTTGGTCGGTCCCTCCACCAGGGTGCGCAAGGCCGGGTCGTTCACGCGTGGTTCGATTCCACTCCACACGATCTCGGTCAGCAGCGAGTCAACCCCCTCGATCAGGGTGTTGTTCTCGTTCGAGTTCGAGCCGAAGGTGTCGGCAAAATGCCTGTACCTCTCGTGCGCCAGCGTGTGCAGGTACTCGTGGATGAAGGTCTGGAAGACGTCCCAGAGCAAGAGCCGGTCGCGCTCGGGGGTCGGCTCGCGGAAGACCTGGAAGAAGACCTCGCGCGTCTCCGGCCGGGCCTCCGCAGGCCAGTTGCGCTCGATCTCGTCGAGCTTGGTCACGTTGGCCGCGCTGCGCACGAAGTCGGCGGCGGCGGCGTCCAGAGCACGTGCCTCGTCGTTGTGGGGCCGGCCGGCCGAGTCGAACTGCGGGGCCGCGTCGTGGTCGTGGTTGAGCCGGCGCACCCAGTCGTCGCTCTGGAAGAAGTAGGCGAGCAGGTCGCGCGCGACACCACGGCGCTGGTCCGGGCCCATCCGGGCGAGCGAGCGCTCCGTTTCCGCGAACTGGTCGTGGACGTTTCCGCGCCGCCGCGGCCGGTCCGCGCGCAGGGGCGGGTGCGCGGCCGCCGAGTAGAAGGCGCCGAAGGCGTTGTCCGTCTCCTGTTTGGCGGCGTTGCCGATCCTTTCGAATTCGACAAGGGTGTGCGTGCGTGCGGGATCGGCGTGCTCGGTCCGACCGCGGCCCGCGACGAGACCGTCGTAGTGGCGCTGGACGAGGTGTGGGAGCTCGTCGCGCAGCTTCTGCTCGTACGTGCGCGCCTCGCCCGGAAGCGTGGGGCGGAAGGTGTGAGAGCCGGCCGGTCCGCGGGTCGCAGGGCGCAGCGCCTCGCGCAGCTCGGCCTGCCGGGCCGGGTCGGTGGGCGAGGTGCCGCTCGTCAGGTCGGCGGAGGTGGCGGGGATCGCGCCGCGGTAGAAGTGCAAGAGCACGCGCTCGGTCTTGAGCTGCTCCCTGATCCGGCCGCGGATCACCTCGCGCAGCGTCTGCTGACGGCTGGTGTCACGCTCGAGCGAGAGCTCGCGCCGGAGCCGGTCGACGGCGGCGAGCTGCCGAGGCCGGCGCACGGAGACGAGGTGGTGGAGCGCCTGCGTCCGGTCGGCGTCCGGCATCGCCGCGACGAGCTCGATCAGGTCGTCGGCCGATCGGTCGCTGTCGAAGCGCGCCTCGAGCGTTGGCGCGTCGAAGCCGAAGCCCGGCGCCGCGGGTGGCGCCGCCGGCCCCACGACTTCGATCCGGCCCGCGAGGACGGCGTCGCGACCGCCCTGGAAACGGTGGGCGACGAAGGTGTCCAGGCGGCGCCGGTTGTCGCCGTTGATGTCGCTCTCGAGGTTGGTGAGCGCGATCCCGTCGGTGGCGAAGATGGCGCGCAGGTCGGAGGCGTCGGAGAGCTCGAGCAGCGTGAGGATGGCCTCTTCGTCCTCGCCGAGCGTGGGCCCGTCCAGCATCTCGCGGATGAGAAGGAGCTTCTGGGGCGCCAGTAGGTCGAACCCGGGCGCGCTCGCCTTCCACCGGCGGACGATCGCGCGCGCCTTGTTGTCACTGTCGTAGGAGCCCTCGATACGACCGGTGCGCCCGACGGCGTCGAGATACTCGTGCAGCTCGCGGTCCTCCCAGGTGCCCTCGACGAGGCCGAGGAGGATCCCGAGCGTCTCGAAGATGCTCCGCCGCTGCACGATGCTCCGGCCCGCCGGCGTGCTCCGCGACTGCTGGACGACGTGGGCGAGCTCGTGGGCGAGTAGCCGGCGCCCCTCGGGGCTCGAGGGATCGAAGCGGCCGCCGCCGAAGACGACGTCGTGGCCGACCGTGAAGGCGGCGGCGTCGAGATCGGCCGCCGTCGCCGCCGCGCGCGCGTCGTCGTGGATGCGGACGGCGGAGAAGTCGTAGCCGAAGCGCGCCTCCATCGAGCGCCGCGTTGCCGGGTCGAGGGGCCGGCCGGGGCTGGCGAGCGCGTCCTCGACGTGCGCTTCCGCGGGCGCGTCGGTTTCGGCGCCGCCGGTGGTGGGTGAGGCGGTGGCGGGTGAGGCGGTGGCGGAGTGCGAGGCGGTGGCGGAGTGCGAGGCGGTGGCGGGCGCTTTTTGAACGACTCCTTTCTGCTCGTCCGGCTTCTTCTTCTCCTCCTCTTTGGGGACGTCCTCGGCTTGCTTGGTCCCGGCCAGCGGGACGGTGAGGGCGGGGAACCTGGGCGTCCGGAGAACGGTCTTTAGGACCTCGTCCGCCTCGCGCAGCTCGGCCGCCTTCTGGCTCGCCGGCTTGAACATGTCCTGCTGCGCCCTCAGCCTCGCGACGTCGCCCGCGATCTCGTCGTGCTTGGCGTCCTTCTTCTTCGGGCCCTGCTCCTGGTAGCTCAGGGTGAGCCCGACGAACGTCGGCTTGTCGACCGGCCCCTCGTACTTGACCTGGGCGGAGAGCCCGGGCGTGATCTTGTCGAGCGGGATGGCCGGCGGCTGGAAGGGCAGGGGTGTATGGGTCGCGCCGAGCGCAGCGACGCCGCCGGCGGCCAGGGCGCCGGTGACGGCGATCCCGGCGGGCGAGGTGACGGCGTCCTTGATCTTCTTGACGTCGGGGTCGTTCAGGATCTTGTCCTTGAGCTCCTTGCCGGGCTTCGATTCGAGGAAGGCCTCGCCGGCCTTCGTGAGCGCCTCCTTCTTCTTGTCGTCGTCGCTCTTGGGTTTGTCGTCGCCCTGGCGCTGGACTGCGGGTGCGGACGGCGGCAAGGACGAGAATGAGAAGCTCGAGACGCTGCCGCCGCGGGCGACGATGTCGGCCGCCCGCTCGGCCTCGCGCTCATGCCTGTCGTGCGGTTTCGAGACCGGGAGGGCGCGGCCCCGCCCCGGCGGGGCGGCATGGGTCTGGCTGCGGGGTGGCTTGGTCACCGTCGACCCCCCGAGGAGACCGCACCCCAGACGGCGACGGCGACGGCCTCGCCGAGGGCCGCAGGCTCGGTGGCCGGCGCGACGACGGACGGGGTCCGCCGGAACGCCTCGTCGCGCGGGGTGACGTCGCCGTCTGAGGTGGGGTCGCCTTCGCCGCCGCGGTCGCCGCCGCGCGCGAGCTCCGCGAGCCGTGCCTCGAGGGCGTCGGCCGCGGCGTGGGAGTCCTTCGGCGACAGCCCGCGCATCACGAGCTCGTCGATCGTGATCTCGATCATCGGAGCGCCGCCGTCTCGGAGTCGGTCATGGCTCGCTCCGCCTTCGCGTACTCGACTTGCGCGGCGGCGAGCACGTGGGCCGGCGTGATCGCGCCGCCGTTCTCCGCCGCGGCGAAGGCAGAGGCGAGCGCGATCGAGCGGATTGCCCCGCCCGAGACCACGAGCTTGGCGAGAGCGTCCACCTCGATGCCGTCGAGCGGCGCCGCGGGTGGGAAGGCACGGCGCCAGATGTCAGCGCGGACGTTGATGTCCGGAAACGGGAACTGGACGACGAAGCGCAGGCGGCGCAGGAAGGCGCGGTCGACGTTGGAGCGGAGGTTTGTGGTCAGGATCGCCAACCCGCGGTAGGACTCCATGCGCTGCAGGAGGTAGGCGACTTCGAGGTTGGCGTAGCGGTCGTGGCCGTCCTTGACCTCGCCGCGCTTGCCGAACAGCGCATCCGCCTCGTCGAAGAGGAGGACGGCGCCGCTCGCCTCGGCGGCGGCGAAGAGCTTGCGGAGGTTCTTCTCGGTCTCGCCGATGTACTTGCTCACCGTGGTGGCGAGGTCGATGCGGTACAGGTCGAGCCCGAGCTCGCGGGCGATGACCTCTGCCGCGAGCGTCTTGCCCGTGCCGCTGTCGCCCGCGAACAGGGCCGTCACCCCGAGCCCGCGCGTCGTCCGCGCTCCGAAGCCCCAGCGCTCGTACACCTGGGCCCGGTGGCGCACGTGACGGACGAGCTCGTGGAGGAGCTCGTCGTGCCTCGCTGGGAGGACGAGGTCGTCCCACGTCGCGACGGGGTCGATCCGCTCGGCGAGCCCCTCGAGCCGGACACGCGAGCGCTCGCGGCAGAGCCGGCGCAGCGCCGGGCCGAGGTCGGCGTCCGGCTCCGCGGAGGCGAGGAGCTCCGTCGCCACCGCTTCGACCGCGGTGGCGCCGAGACGGAAGTGCTGCGCAAGCTCCTCGATCGGC
>JAXDGF010000014.1:0-3349 GCA_034665165.1 Solirubrobacteraceae bacterium
CCGGCTCCAAGCGAGCGGCGACCTCGGCGAGCTGACCGGCGTGGCGGACATTCTCGCGGTGCACGGAGTCCTGAAGGCCCCTGACCTGGTGCTCGAGATGGGTGATCCTGAGCTCGAGGTTGTGGAGGGTAGCGGTGCTCCCGGGGTCAGACGGGTCGCCAGGGAGCGGGCCGGCGCTCGGGGCCGCCATGCGGATCTGCTTGACCCGAGCGATGAGACCCTCGCGCTGACGCATGCCTGGCACCTACGAGCCGCGCCGAGGCTTGGGCGGACGCGGAGGGTAGCGCCGGCGCTCTTCTTCGGTCATCGGGCGGATCACGAGCGAGCCGTTCTCGACCTGCTCGCGCACCAGCTCAAGCTTGGCCACCCGACGCTCCTCGGCGCGCTCTCGCGTGGTTTTCATGCTTCTGCTCCCATCTCTCGATGCGACGTGCACAGCGCATCTCTGAGAGATTCAACTGGCCGACACAGAAAAATGAACCGGGAAGCAGAACCTCACGAGCGACGGCGCCGCCCGCTAGATCAACGGTAGCACCGATCGCGCCCGCCAACGACGCGTCCGCGAGCGGCGGTGAATGCGCCGTTCCCGGGGCGAGGTTTGTTCTTAAGCGCCCGCGTACGGCGGCATAACGAGAATCCGACCGTGCCCTCGATACGCTGGAAGCGTGGCCGCCGACCGACCCACCTTCGACCTTCAGAGTCATTCCCTGTACTCGGACGGCGCCCTCGGCCCGCGCGAGGTCGTGGCCCGGGCCGCAGCCGCCGGCGTCGAGTTGCTCGCGCTGAGCGACCACGACACGACCGACGGCGTCGACGCGGCTATGGAAGCGGCCGCCGAGCACGGGATCCGCGTCGTCTCGGCGGTCGAGATCTCCGCCGTCGATCCCGCCGGAGGAGATCTCCACATCCTCGGCTACGGGCTCGACCATCGCGACTCCCGCCTCGTCGCCCGGCTCGCTGAATTCCGCGCCGACCGGGCGCACCGCGGCTGGGCCATGGTCGCCGCCCTGCGCGAGCTCGGGTTCGAGGTCGACGAGGAAGCACTGCGCCGCCGCACCGCCCGCGACAAGTCGCTCGGGCGCCCGCACATCGCCCAGGCCGTCGTCACGCACCCGGCTAACGCGGCCCGCCTGGCCGCCGAGGGACGGACCGATCCCGTCGTCTTCCTCAAGGGCTACCTGATCGAGGGTCGCCCCGCCTTCCGCTCCCGTGAGCGGCCGAGCGTGGCGGGCGCCATCGCGTGCATCCACGACGCGGGCGGGTCCGCCGTATGGGCCCACCCGTTCTGGGACATCAGCTCTCCGACGCAGGTCCTCGCCACCATCGACCGCTTCCACGGGATGGGGATCGACGGCGTCGAATGCTTTTACGCGACCCACACTCGCATCCAGACGAACCTGCTCGCCGACTGCTGCTCGAAGCTCGGGCTCCTCACGACCGGCTCGTCCGACTTCCACGGCCCCGATCACCGCGCCTTCTCGCGTTTCCGCGCCTTCGCGACGTTCGGGAGGGATCCCGTCCTCGGGCCGATCCTGGAGGCGGCGGGTCCTACGCCGCGACGTTGCGCTCGTTTAGGTGCGCCCCAACCTTGCGCTTGACCCGCTGGAGGGCGTTGTCGACCGTCTTGCAGTCGCATCCGAGGCGCTGGCCGACCTCCTCGTAGGAGCGCCCGTCGAGATAGAGCGAGAGGACGCGCGATTCCAGCTCCGAGAGCGCGGTCGAGATGCACGTCACGAGCGCCCGCAGCTCCTCGGAGGAGATCACCTGGTTGACGGGATCGTGCACCGGTGAGCCGGGGATGACCTCGTCGAGGGTGGGCTCGCCGTCTCCCGTGGCCGAGGCCGGCGAGGAGGAGAAGGAGACGTACTGATTGAGCGGGGCGTGCTTGTTGCGGGTCGCGGTCTTGACCGCGGTGATGATCTGGCGGGTGATGCAGAGCTCGGCGAAGTTCCTGAAGCTCGACTCCCGGTCGGTCCGGTAGTCGCGCACGGCCTTGTAGAGGCCCACCAAGCCCTCTTGGATGAGGTCGTCGGAGTCGCCGCCGGCGAGGAAGTAGGACGACGCCTTCAGCCGGACGAAGCCGTAATAACGGCGGACGATCCGGTCATACGCGTCCGCGTGCCCCTGCTTGGCGAGCGCGATGAGATACCCATCCTCAAGCTGAGGTTGAGCCTGAGAGGAGGATGATAGTTTGGCCACGATACGTCCCTTCGGCGCCCCGCAGAACGGGTCGTTCGAGTTCGTGGCGGGCTACCTCCCCTGGCGCCGCACCTTATTCGGACGAGCAGAGCCTCAAGCTCAACTTCATCCTTATATTTCGCGCGAGCTTGACATAGCAACGCCCGGGTGTCAAGCGCCGGCAGCGTTATTGCGCCCGCGCGCCACCTCATAGGCCAGCACCGCCGCCGCCGCGCTCACCCCCAAGGACTCGATTCTGCCTCGCACAGGCAGCGCCACGAGGGCATCGCACCCTGCCGCCACCCGTGGGCGGAGGCCCTGCCCCTCGGATCCCAGCACGAGCACGACGCCACCTCCGTAGTCGACGTCGGTGTAGCTCGTCTTGCCCGCCGCGTCCGCGCCGTAGCACCAGCATCCCGCCGCCTTCGCGTCGCTCAAGAAGTCGGCGAGGTTGCGCACGCGGGCGATCGTCAGGTGCTCGACGGCGCCGGCGGAGGCCTTGCACACGGCGGCCGTCACCTCGGCCGCGCGACGCTCGGGGATGATGAGACCGCTCGCCCCGGCGCACTCGGCGGTGCGTGAGATCGAGCCGAGGTTCTGGGGATCCTGAACCTGGTCGAGCGCGATCAGAAACGGAGCCGGCGCCGCCAGGAGGTCGTCGCCGGACGCGTAGCGATACTCGGACACCTCGGCGCACACACCCTGGTGGGCTGAGGATCCGGACAACGTCTCGATCTCCTCCGCCGCCACCACCCGCGCCCCGGCCTCCTGCACCCACGGCTCGCGGGCGGCGTTCTTCGTCGCCCACACGCGGGAGACGGTCCGCGGGCCGCGAATCGCCTCGCGGACGGGATTGCGTCCGTAGACGATCACGCCGCGGGCAGTAGCTCCGGGCCGTCGGGACCGTCCCTGACCTCCCAGCCCAGCGCACGCATCTCCGCCCGCAGGCGGTCGGCCGCGGCGTAATCGCGCTCCGCGCGCGCGCGCTCGCGAGCATTGTTCAGCTCCACCACGTCCGCCGGGGCCTCGCTCGTGTCGGGCGCGAGCAGGTTCTCGAGCCCGACCACGCCGAGCATCTCCCGCAGGTCCGCGTCGCCGGCCGGTTCCTGCGAGCGGTTGGCCTCGCGCACCCAGTCCCACATGGCCGCGAGCGCGCGCGGGGTGTTGAAGT
>JAXDGF010000015.1:0-9457 GCA_034665165.1 Solirubrobacteraceae bacterium
GCCGCAGTCGCCACCGGCTGCGGCGGCAGCTCGCCCAGGTCGGCAGAGGGCTCCAAGCACGACCGGGTGCTCAAGTACTCGCAGTGCATGCGCACCCACGGCGTTCCCTCCTTCCCCGATCCGGTCAGCTCCCCCAATGGCGGCGGAGCCCTGCTCCTGCGCGCGGGCCCGGGAACCGGGATCGACCCGTCCTCACCGTCGTTCCAGGCGGCGCAGAAGGCGTGCGCCAAGTACCAGCCGGGCGGAGCGGGCCCGCACGCCGGCGGGATACCGCCGAGCGCTAAGGCGCAGGCGCTCAAGTTCTCCGCCTGCATGCGCAGCCACGGCGTCACCGGCTTCCCGGACCCGGTGTTCTCCGGCAACGGCGCCAGGCTTCAGCTCAGTGGTGGAATCAACCCGCGCGCGCCGGCCTTCCAGGCGGCGCAGAAGGCGTGCGGCTCGCCGATCGTCAAAGGCGCCCTCGGCGCCACCAGCAGCGTCGGCGGCCCCGGTTAGCCCCGACCTCGGCACGGCGATCCGATCCTCGCCGGCGGCGAGGACACATTGCGCGCGCTCCTGGGCGAGCGGTAACGTCCCGTTCTACTTCCACCAAGGAGCACGATGAAGCTCGAGGGCATTCACCACATCACGGCCATCACCGGGGACGCGCAAGCCAATGTCGACTTCTACGCCGGCGTACTCGGCCTGCGGCTCGTGAAGAAGACCGTCAACCAGGACGACACCTCCGTGTACCACCTGTTCTACGCCGACGAGCGTGGCGACCCGGGGTCCGACATCACCTTCTTCGAGTTTCCTGGCGCCGCGCGCGGTCGCGCCGGGGCCGGCATGGTTCACCGTATCGTCTGGCGCGTCGCCTCGCCCGAGGCGCTCGACTTCTGGAGCGAGCGCCTGCGCGAGGCGGGATACGAGTCAGAGCGTGAGGGGGACTCACTCCACTTCGCAGACTTCGAGGGCCTGGCGCACGAACTGCTCGTGGTCGAGAGCGGCGACGAGCCCCTGATCGCCAACCATCCGGAGATCCCCGCCGAGCTCGCCCTCCAGGGCTTCCATGCCGTCCGGGCGTATACCGAGAACGCTCACTTCAGCCGCCATCTGCTCGAGGACGCGCTCCGCTTCCGGCGCCTGGCCGGCAACAGCTGGGAGGCTCGCGGCGCGAGCCGTGGCGCCATCTACGTGTACGACCCACCGCCGGCCGAGCCGGGGCTCCAGGGCGCGGGCACCGTGCACCACGTGGCCTGGGCCTCGACCCCCGAGGAGCATGAGGCGTGGCGCATGCACCTGGTCGACGGCGGCGCTGAGGCCACACCGGTCATCGACCGCTTCTACTTCCGCTCGATCTATTTCCGCGAGCCCTCGGGGGTCCTGTTCGAGATCGCGACGATCGGTCCGGGTTTCACCATCGACGAGCCGCTCGAGCATCTCGGCGAGAAGCTCTCGCTCCCGCCCGCCTTCGAGCACCTGCGCGATCAGGTCGAGCCGACCCTCACCCCGATCAGCAATCCGCGGGAGACCTGGACGCACCAGTAACCGCGCGGTACGCCCCGCCGCGAAGCCGCGACATGGACGTAGAGTCGCCGCCGGCGACGAGCGTCGAGGACTGGCTCGCCGCCGTGCGCGACGCCGAGCGGCGCGGTGAGCCTCTGAGCGCCTTCGACCTCGCCGAGCGAGGTCTCCTCGAGCACTCCGCCGATCCCCGGCTGGGGCACCGCGCCGTGCTCGCGCTCGCCCGGGCGGGGGCGACGGGCCAGGCGGCGCGACGCTTCGAGGAGTACGGTCTCGCCGCCCTCGAGCACGGCGACGAGGACATCGCCGCCCTCCGGGCCCGGATCGCCAAGGACGCGGCTCTGGCGACCAGGGACAGCGAGCAGCGCGCCCGCGAGGCCGCGCGGGCGGCCGACGCCTACGCCGACGTCTTCGCGCGCACGGGCGGCTACTACCCCGCCATCAACGCTGCGACCCTGAGCCTCGTGGCCGGCGAGCCCGAGCGCGCGCGGGAGCTCGCCCGCCGGGTGCTCGACCTGCTGGGCGAGAGCAGTGAGCACTCGTATTACGCAGCCGCCACCGCGGCCGAGGCCAACCTACTCCTCGGCGACGTCCCCGCCGCGCGCGCCGCCCTTGAGACCGCCGCCGGCCTGCACGGCGGTGACTTCGGCGCCGTGTCGACGACGCGCCGCCAGCTGCGCCTCGTGTGCGAGCTCGGCGGCATCGACGCCGGTGTCCTCGGCGCCCTCACCGGTCCCGCGGTCGTGCATTTCTGCGGTCACCGCATCGCCGCAGTCAGCGAGGCAGGACGCTTCCGCGCCGATGCCGAGGGCAGAGTGACCGCGCAGATCCGGGCCGAGGTCGACCGCCACCCGGCCACCTACGCCTACGGCGCCCTCGCCAGCGGCGGCGACATCCTCTGGGCCGAGGCCCTGCTCGAGAGCGGGGCCGAGCTCCACGTCGTGCTCCCGTTCGCCCGCGATGAATTCGTCGAGACCTCGGTGAGGTCTGCGGGGGACGGCTGGGTCGAGCGCTTCGATAGCTGCCTGGCGGCGGCGATCGCGGTCAGCTACGCAACCGAGGACGCCTACCTCGGGGACGACGTCCTTTACCGCTACGGCTCGGAGCTCGCGATGGGGCTCGCCCTCCTGCGCGCCCGCTATCTCGAGGCCGACGTGCGCCAGCTCGCGCTGTGGGATCTTGGCGCGCCGTTGGGAGCCGCGAGCACCGCCATCGACGTCGCCACCTGGCACGCGCGGGGTCTCTCCACCACGGTGATAACACCGGAGGGGGAGGTGCGCGATCGGATCGCGATCGCTCCTCCGCCGTCGGCCGCCACCGGGTCGGCCTCGGGGCGGGCGATCTGCGCCATGCTCTTCGCCGACGTCAAGGGATTCTCCAAGCTGAGCGACGAGGAGCTTCCGCGCTTCGCGCAGCATGTGTTGGGCGCCTTCGCAGGAGTGCTGGCTCACCACGCCGATCACATGCTCTACCGCAACACCTGGGGCGACGCCCTCTATGTCGTCTTCTCAGACGTGGGGCGGGCGGCCGCCTGCGCGCTCGAGCTTCAGGAGGCGATGGGCGCCGTCGACCTCGCCGGCGCGCGGCTCCCGGCATCCCTCGCCCTCCGGCTCGGCGCTCACGTCGGGCCCGTGGCCCCGATCGTCGATCCCGTGCTCGGAGTGCCGGCCTACATGGGCTCGCACGTGAGCCGCACCGCGCGCATCGAGCCCGTGACCCCACCGGCGACCGTGTACGTCACCGAGCCCTTCGCGGCCGCCCTCGTCCTCTCCGGCGCCGATGACTTTGCGTGCGACTATGTCGGTCACATGCCGGCCGCGAAGGACTACGGGCGGCTACGCATGTACCGCCTCAGGCGTACTTGACGAGCGTGTGCTTCTTGGTCTTCGGGTTGAACATCATCGTGCCCTTCGTCGTACACGCTTGCTCGACGTAACCCTGTGACTCGAGCTTGTGGATCTCGGCCTGCATCTGGCTTGCGCCGCCGACCACCAGCTCCGCTTCGCTGCCGTCGAGGCTGAGGTCCTCGGGTGTGATGTTCTCGGTCTCGCTCATGCCCGCTCCCTTCGCGAATGATGTGCCTGCCATGAAGACGGAGCCGGCAGCACCTTTCTTCCCTCGCGCCCCACTTACGCGATCTGCTGACTCGTGAGGTAAGAATAAAGGCCGCCGCGAGCGATCAGCTCCTCGTGGGTGCCCTTCTCGACAAGCCGGCCGCGTTCGAGCACGAGGATCAGGTCGGCGTCGCGGATGGTGCTCAGCCGGTGGGCGACGATGAAGGCGGTGCGCCCTGCGAGCATGCGGTCGAGGTTGCGTTTGACCGTCCGCTCGGACTCGGTGTCCAGCGCGCTCGTGGCCTCGTCGAAGATGAGGACCGGGGGACGCCGATACAGGGCGCGGGCGATCGAGATCCGCTGCGCCTGGCCGCCCGAGAGGCGCATGCCGCTCTCCCCGATCCGGGTGTCGTAGGCGAGCGGGAGGCGCTCGACAAAGTCGGCCGCGTCGGCCAGCTCCGCCGCCGTTCGCACCCGCGCCAGGTCGGGCTCGGCGTCGCCGAAGGCGATGTTGCGGGCGATGGTGTCGTCGAACAGGTAGGGCTCCTGGAGCACGTAGCCGATCTTCCGGCGCAGGTCGCGGAGCCGCAGCTCGCGGATGTCGACCCCGTCATACGCAATCGCGCCGTCGGTTAAGACGAGGAGCCCAGTCAGGCATTTGACGAGCGTCGATTTACCCGAGCCCGAGCGACCGACGATGGCGACGGTGGAGCCTGCGGGAATCTCGACCGAGATGCCGTCCAGGATCTTCGCGGAGGGTGACTGCGGGTAGTGGAACCGCGCCGAGCGCACGCTGATGCGGCCCTCGAGCGTCGGCACCGGGCGGTAGGCGCCTGGCCCGCCGGGCTGCTCCTCGCCGTAGTCGAAGATGTCCTGCACCCGGCCGAGCAGCACCTTCGACTGGAGCCAGTCATCCCATAGCCCGAGCAGCGTGCCCAGCGGCGCGTTGGCGAGCAGGATCAAGGAGTTGAAGGCGATCAGGCCCCCGACCGTGAGGTGGTGCGCGAGCACCTCGAGCGCCCCGATGAACAGGAACACAACCACGGTGAGAAACGTCACCACCGACGCCACGCCCTCGTAGGCCATGATCGTGAAGTCCGAGCGGAACATGCGGCGGCCGAGCTCGCGCAGGTTCTCGACCAGCATGCGCTGCATGCCCTCCTCGGCGCCCATCGCCTTGACGGTGGCGATGCCCTTGATCCCGTCGATCTGGCGCGAGCGAAAGCGCCCGTACTCCTCCTCGAGACTCTCGAAGGTGGGCGCCACTCGCTGCGATGAGTAGCGCATCAGGAGCGCGTAGAGCGGAACCGTGAGCACGAACAGTCCACCCATGAGGGGCGAGTAGACGAGCATGATCACGAGCGCAACGAGGAACTGGGTCGCGGCCGTGATTCCGGTGAGTCCGCCCTGGACGACCATCCGGCGGATCTGGCGAACCCCATCGAGGCGGCGGTCGATGTCGCCCGTGCGGCGGCTCTCGAAGTAGGACATGGGGAGCCCGAGCATGCGCCCGGTGATGTGATCCAGGGTCTGGACGTCGATCTCCACCGCAATCCGGCTCAGCATGCGTCGCTGCACCATGGTGACCGCGAGCGAGAGGATCAGGAGACCGACCATGGCGCCCGTGAGCTCGTACAGGAGGCCGTAGTTGCGGTGCAGGAGGACGTGATCGACGACCTGCTGCGTCAGCACCGGGAAGAGCATCTCGAGTCCCGCGGCGACGAAGGCGAGGGCGAGCCCGAGTGCGAGCGCGCGCCGGTGGGGACGGATGAACTCCACGAGCCAGCGCGCGCTCGCTTTTCCGAGCGGCGCCTCGGCCAGGCGCGGCGTCGGCGTCGGAAGCGCGGCGTACCCGCTCCATTGCTGAGCCACGTCCTCCCGGGTGACCCGGCGGAGGCTCCGGCTCGGGTCAGCGATGTAGATGCGCTCGCCGTCGACTGCGTAGAGGACGACCCAGTGGTTGCCGCCCCAGTGGACGATGGCGGGAAGGGGGAGCTGGTCGAGCCGCTCCTTCGAGGCCTTGATCGAGCGCATCTCGAGCCCGACGTGCTCGCCGCCCCGCTGGAGCCCGCGCAGGCTCGTCCCGTCGGCGCCCGTCCCGACCGCCATGCGGATGTGCGAGGGAGCAACCTCGCGGCCGTAGTAGCGACATACCATCGCGACGCACGCGGCGCCGCAGTCCATCTCGTCGAGCTGGCGAACGAGTGGGAACGGCGGCCGGCGCCACCGAGGCACGCGGGGCACCGCGGCCGCGCCGTCGCCGTCGCCGTCGCCGAGCTCCGACAGCGCCACCCCCCGCTCCAGGGCAACCTCTTCGGGCGGCTCTTCGACGAGCGCCGCTTCGATCGCGTCGGTGGGCAGAAGCTCGGCGAAGTCGAGCGGGACGTGGGCCGGCCGCCCCCGCTCATAGAGCGTGACCCGCTCCTCGACCCGCTGGCGGAAGGCGTCGTGCTCGGCCATGAGCGCCCCGAAGGTGCCCGCGTCGAGGCGGAGCAGGCGGCACGGTTCGAGCGCCTCGACCGTGGCGGCCCGCGGCAACCCGAGATAGAGCGAGAGCTCGCCGAAGAAGTCGCCGCTGCGCAGGTAGCCGATGTCGCTGCGCTCCGGCCCCTGGAATGCCCGCAACCGTCCGTCTTCGACGATGAACAAGGGCCCGGCGGGATCGCCCTCCTGCATCGCGAGCTCGCCGGGCGCGAGCTCGACCACTTCGAGCGCCTGGAGCATGGGCATGATCGCCCCGGCCGGGAGGCGCGAGAAGGCGGAGTGGACGCGGAGGAAGTTGGCCAGCCTCCGCGCCCGTTGCTGGAGCGCGAAGGCGTCCGCCACGCTCGGGTGGAGCCGGACCAGGGCACCGAAGACCGGCGCGTCGAGGCGCAGGGCCTGGACATCGCTGGCGGCGCGCACGGTCGCCGTTCGCGGCGACCCTTCCAGGAGGCCCTCCTCACCGAAGGAGTCTCCGTCGCGCAGGAGCCCGAGCGACACCTCCTCCCCGTCGTCGCCGAACATGACCACGCGGGCCATGCCCGAGCAGATCACATAGAACCCGTCCGGGGCGTCGCCGGTGGCGACGATCGTCTCCCCGAACTCGTAGCGGGCGGGGACGAACGACGCCGCCACCAGGTCGCGGACCTCGGGGGCGAGCACGCCGAGAACGGCCAGCGCCGAGAGGGCCGGAGGCTGGTTCGACGAGCCCGTAATCTCAGCGCTCGTCATGCCACCGGACTCGGCCCGCCAGGTGGCGGTCGATCGCATCGCGGACGAGGATGCCGCGCGCCCGCTCGGCCAGGCCCGGATCCTCGAGCGCCGGCCCCGTCCGCTCGCGCACGCGCAGCAACCGCCACCCGTGCTCGGCGGCGAGCGGTCCCGCGAGGTCGCCCGGCGCGGCGGCCACCAGGAGGCTCGAGAGCTCGGGCACGTCGGCGCAATACGCCTCCCTCACCTCGGCGGCCGCGTGGGCGAGGTCGGCCACCTCGGCGAGCGCCATCCCCTCCTCCCGCACCCAGAGCGCGGCCTCCCGGGCCGCCCCCTCCCCCGCGAAGGTGACCTCGTCCCACACCACCCGCTGCCAATCGAGGCGGTGCTCGGCCAGACACCCTGCGATGCGCTCGCGCGTAACGACCGCCTCCGCGAAGGCCTTCTCGGCCGCCTGGAGGGACGCGATGCGAGGGGCGCGCTCGCGCGCATCGTCCTCGCTCAGCCCGCTCGCCGGGTGCGCGGCTACAGCCGCGATGAGCGCGTTTAAGGCTTCCTGGGACGCGGCCGGCGGATTGCCCCCGGCCGCGGCCAGGCCGCGGGCGGCGGCGGCGCTATACGCGAGGCGCTCGGCCCAGCGGTGGAGGTGGCCGCCGAGAGTGGCCTCCGCGCCCATCGTTGCCGCGAGCTCCCCCGGGTCGGCGCGCGCGAGCTCCCCCGGGTCGGCGCGCGCGACCTCGTCGCCGGCCTGCGCCACCAGCGCCGCCCGCGCCAGGTACGCGTTCACGTCCGCCGGCGTCAGCGCGCGGTCGGCCAGCCAGAGCAGGTACTCCTCGCCCGCGAGCAGGCCGCGAGCGCGGCGGAAGGCCACCACGTCGGCGTGGAGTGCCTGCGCGCCGGGCAGCTCCCCCCGCTCGGCAGCCTCGGCCGCGCGCGCGAGCCCGTCCGCGAGCGTCGCCTCCAGCGTCTGCCATTCGCCCCAGCCGAGCGCGGCCAGGACGACATCGCCCCAATCGAAGCGAAGCTCGGCGAAGTCGAGGGCCGGCGTGGGGATGAGGGCGCGCAGGGCAGGTCCATCCGTCGGCTCTAGGCGGACTGCGCGCGCGTCTTCTTGCCCTGTGCGCGTGAACTGGCGAGCGGGCGGTAGCTGTTGCTCTCCGTGTCGCGGTCCCAGGCCGTCCTGCCCGCCTTCGCGCGCGGGATTCCGGCCGCGCGGAGCGGACCCGTGAGGGGCCGGTACCACGTCGTCACCGGGATCTCGGCGACGACGTGAACGATGCTCGGACGCTGGGCCGGCTCGAGGACGGCCAGGGTCTGCGTGATGTCGCGCGCGGTGAGCTCGCCACCGGCGCGCACCGTGACCGCTGCCACCACCACCTCCACTCCGTCGGCCACTCTGACCAGGGGAAACCCGTAGGCCACGGCGAGATCGACCGCCGGCAGGTCGCCGAGGGCGTCGCGGATGGGACCGGTGTAGACGATGCCGTCCTCGGTCGGGATCGCGTCCGCGACCGCGTCCACGCGCCAGTAATCCCCGTCGGCGTCGATCCGGAACAGGTCGCCGGTGCTCAGCCACGCGTCGTCGCGCGCGAACACGCCGCGCAGCGGGGTCGTGCCGGTCGGCGCTCCGGGATCGATGCGCGCGAGGAGGAGGCCGACCTCGTCGCGCGCGCACTCCTGGGCGAAGCCATCTGGGCCGAGCACGAGCTGGCGCGAGGGCACGTCGTAGGCGGCGACCTTGACGGGCGCGCTGCCCGGCAGCGGTCGTCCCATCGACCCGAGCTTGGTGCCCCGCAGGTTGACGAGGATCGCTCCCGCCTCGGTAGAGGCGTAGAACTCGAGCACGCGGGCGGGCGCGAAGCGCTCCTGGACACGACGCCACAGCCCCCGGGGCATGCCGGAGCCGATGAAGAGCCGGACGGGGTGGTGGCGCTCGCCCGGGTTGGGCGGAGCCTCGGCAATGTCGTGCAGGAGCGTCCACGTGTACGAGGCCACGGTGACGCCATAGCGCCTCACCTCGTCCCAGAAGGTGGCCGGATCGAAGCTGCTCGCCATCGCGATCCGCGCGCCGCCGGCGATGGCGCCACCGATGCTCATCATCAGTCCCGACGGGTGGTAGACGGGGGTGACGCTGTACACGGTGTCGGCGCCCGAGAGCGCGGCCGAGGACGCGGTTCCGAAAGCCGACATCGCCCACCGGCGATTCGTGATCCGGCTCATCCGGGTGTGGGCCCCGCTGCCCGTGAAGAGGATGAAGGCGACGTCACTGGCCCGCCCCGCGTTCGGGCGATACCACTTCGGGAGCTCGACGGTGGCCGGGTCGATCTGCTCCATATCGGCGCTCAGCGGCACCCCGAGGTCGCGCGGCTCGCCCCCGCCACCGAGGACGAAGGTGTGCACGAGGCCGAGGCCGGCGGCGAGCGAAGCCCGCTCGGGGTCGGCGATGATGCGCTGGGCCTGTCCGAGCTCGAGCTCGCGCTCGAGGTCTCCGTCGGGTCGCAGGAGCACCGACACCGCTCCCAGCCGGTTGAGCGCCACCGCGAGCGCGAGCGCGCTCGGCCGCGTCCCCATCAGCACTCCTACGTGCTCGCCCTGGCGCACGCCGATGGCGATCAGGCCGCGGACGATGTTGTCGATGCGCTCGCCTACCTGCTTCGTGGTGTAGCCCCGGCCCTCCCACAGGAAGAAGACGTCATCCGGGGCCTTGC
>JAXDGF010000016.1:0-7449 GCA_034665165.1 Solirubrobacteraceae bacterium
GGCGTGCCGATCATCGCGGGCGTGTCCTTCGAGATCATCAAATGGGCGGGACGCAACCGCGCCCGTCCCTGGGTCCGCTGCGTCATGTGGCCCGGCCTTCAGCTCCAGAAGCTCACCACCCGAGAGCCCGACCTCGACCAGCTCGCGGTCGCCATCGCCGCGCTCAAGGCTGTGCTCGCGGTCGAGACGCCGGGAGCGGCCGCCCATGACCTCGTAGGTGTGGAACTCGTGGCCTAGGCTCGAATCCGCGAGCAGCTTCCCGCCGGTCAGTCGGCCTGCACCTAAACTCAAAAGGACCATGATCGACGATCTCGTCAACCAGATCGAGGCGCGCTTTGGCGGGCTCGAGGCTGAGCTCCAGGACCCGGCTGTCATAAGCGACCGGCAGCGTTTCAAAGCCGCCAGCCGCGCCTACAGCGAGCTCGAGCCCGCGGCCCGCCTGGCGACGGAGTACAAGCGCGTAGTCGACGACGCCGCCGGCGCTCGCGAGCTGATCGCCGAGGACGGCGACGACCCCGAGCTTCGTGAGCTTCTCGACGCCTCGCGAACGCGGATCGGGGAGCTCGAGGACGAGATCCGCATCGCCATGGTCGAGCGCGACCCCAACGACGACAAGAACGTGATCGTCGAGATTCGCCCGGGCGTGGGTGGGGACGAGGCGGGCCTGTGGGCGGGCGATCTCTACCGCATGCTCACGCGCTACGCCGAGCGCCGCGGCTTCACCGTCGAGCCCCTCTCGATCGGCGACGGAACCTATACGTTCGCGGTCAAGGGGGATGGGGCGTACTCGGTGTTCAAGTTTGAGGGTGGGACCCATCGCGTGCAGCGCGTCCCTGAGACCGAGTCCCAGGGACGCATCCACACCTCGACGGCGACGGTGGCGGTGCTCCCCGAGGCCGAGGACGTCGAGGTCGACATCGACGAGAACGACCTTCAGATCGACGTGTATCGCAGCTCCGGGCCCGGGGGTCAGTCGGTCAACACCACCGACTCGGCCGTGCGCATCACCCACAAGCCGAGCGGCATCGTCGTCTCCATGCAGGACGAGAAATCCCAGCTCCAGAACCGCGAGCGCGCGATGCGGGTGCTGCGCGCCCGGCTGTACGACCGCGCCCTCGCCGAGCAGCAGGCCGAGGTCGCCGCCAGCCGCCAGGCCCAAGTCGGGACGGGCGACCGCGCGGGCAAGATCCGCACCTACAACTACGGCGAGCAGCGCGTCAAGGACCACCGCATCAACGTCCTCTCCCACAACCTCGACGGGATCCTCATGGGCGAGCTCGACGATCTCACCGCCGCCCTCCAGGACGACGAGAAGCGCCGGCGGCTCAGCGATGCCGCAAGCGGCTGAGCCGCGGGCGGCAACGGAGCGCCTCGCCGCCGCGGGCGCCGAGAGCCCGCGCCTCGACGCCGAGCTCCTGCTCGCCGAGGCGCTGGGCGTGACGCGTACGTCGCTGTATTCGACGCCGCCGCGGCCGCTCGCGCCCGCCGCCCGCGCGCGCTTCGAGTCGCTGCTCGCCCGGCGGGAGGCGCGGGAGCCCGTCGCCTACATCCTCGGCCACAAGGGGTTCAGGCGCCTGTCGCTCCGGGTCGACCCGCGCGCCCTCATCCCGCGCCCCGAGACCGAGCTCCTCGTCGAGGTCGGACTCGAGCTCCCGCCCGGCGCCCGCGTGGCCGACGTGGGGACGGGGAGCGGCGCGATCGCCCTCGCCCTCGCGGACGAGCGGGCCGACCTCTCGATTACCGGCATTGATGCGAGCGCTGACGCGCTCGTGTTGGCGAGGGACAACGCGCGGCGGCTGGGCCTGGAGGTCGCTTTCGTCGAAGGCGACCTGCTCGTGGGGGGGCCGTTTGACGCCGCCCTCGCCAACCTGCCCTACGTCCGCGACGGCGAAGAGTTGCCCCCGGAGATCGCGCGCTACGAGCCCGCCGAGGCGCTGTACGGGGGTCCGGACGGGCTCGACGTCATCCGGCGGCTGGTAGGAATGGCTTCTCCGGTGCCGCTGGTGGCGCTCGAGGTGGGGGAGGGGCAGGCGGACGCGGTGGCATCGATGCTGCGAGACGCCGGGTTCGGTGCCGTCGAGCGCCGGCGCGACCTGGCGGGGATCGAGCGCGTGGTGATCGGGCGGGCATGAGCTCCGAGGCGTTTGAGCGCGTGATCTCCGAGGGCGGGGTGGCGGTCTTCCCCGCCGACACGGTGTACGGGCTTGCCTGCGATCCGGAAGACGCGGCCGCGGTGGAGCGGCTCTACGCCTTGAAGGGCCGCCCGCCGACCAAGCCCGCGGCGGTGATGCTCTTCGACGCCGAGCTCGCGCTCGCCGCGGTGCCCGAGGTGGGGCCGCGCACCCGGGGGGCGCTCGAGCGGATTCTGCCCGGACCGGTGACCGTGCTTTTGCCGAATCCCGCCGAGCGGTTCCCGCTCGCGTGCGGACCGGCCCCGACGACGCTCGGGCTCCGGGTGCCCCGGGTCGAGGCGCTCGCCGGCGTCGGCGTGGCCGTGCTCCAATCGAGCGCCAACCTCGCGGGCGGTCCCGACACTTCGCGGCTCGAGGACGTGCCCGAGACGATCCGCGCCGGGGTCGACCTCGTGATCGACGGGGGCGAGCTCCCGGGCACGCCCTCCACCGTCGTCGATCTGCGCCGTTACGAGGAGAGCGGTCAGTGGGGGGTGGCGAGGACGGGAGCGGTGTCTTATCTAGAGCTGGCCGAGGCGCTCCGAGTCCGGTGATAGGGGCGCTTCGCGCCCTTGCGAGTTCGCCTGGCGGCGAACATCGCGGGGGGGCTTCGCGCCCTTGCGAGTTCGCCTGGCGGCGAACATCGCGGCGCCAGCGGGAACCCCCGCGGCCGGTGATATGGTCGGCCGCGGTGCCCGAGTTGCCGCCGGACTTCTTCAATCTGCCCCTCGCCGAGGTCGATCCCGAGATCGCCGAGGTGCTTGCCCTCGAGCTCTCGCGCCAGCAGCGCACGCTCGAGATGATCGCCTCGGAGAACTTCGTCCCCCTGGCCGTCCTCGAATGCCAGGGCTCGGTCCTGACCAACAAATATGCCGAGGGCTACCCGGGCAAGCGCTACTACGGCGGCTGCGAGTACATCGACATCGCCGAGCAGCTCGCGATCGACCGCGCCAAGGAGCTCTTCGGCGCCGAGCACGCCAACGTCCAGCCCCACGCGGGCGCCCAGGCCAACGCCGCCGCGTACCAGGCCTTGGTCCAGCCCGGCGACACGATCATGGGCCTCGAGCTCGCGCACGGCGGCCACCTCACCCACGGGATGCGGATCAACTTCTCCGGGCTCCTCTACCACGTCGTCGCGTATCACGTCGAGCGCGAGACGAGCCTGATCGACATGGACGAGGTGCAGCAGCTGGCCGAGGAGCACCGCCCGAAGATGATCATCGCCGGGTGGTCGGCGTATTCCCGCCAGCTCGACTTCCCCCGCTTCCGCGAGATCGCCGACTCCGTCGGCGCCTCCTTCCTCGTGGACATGGCCCACTTCGCGGGTCTGGTGGCGGCGGGGTTGCATCCGAACCCTGTTCCCTACGCCGACATCGTCACCACGACCACCCACAAGACGATCGGCGGCGGCCGCGGCGGGATGATCCTCTGCACCGAGGAGCTCGCCAAAAAGGTCAACTCGGCCGTCTTCCCCGGCCAGCAGGGCGGCCCCCTCGAGCACATCATCGCGGGCAAGGCGGTGGCGTTGAAGATCGCCGCCACCGAGGCCTTCGCCGAGCGCCAGCGCCGCACCGTCGCCGGGGCCCAGTCCGTAGCCCGCGAGCTCCTCGGCGCCGGCCACGGCGTCAACGTGTTGACCGGCGGCACCGACGTCCATCTCGTCCTCGTCGACCTCCGCGAATCGGAGCTCGACGGCAAGCAGGCCGAAGACCGCCTCGCCGAGGTCGGGATCACCGTCAACCGCAACGCCGTCCCCTTCGACCCGCGCCCACCCGCCGTCTCCTCCGGGCTGCGCATCGGGACACCGGCCCTGGCGACCCGCGGCCTGCAGGCCGAAGACTTCGTCGAGGTCGGGTCGATCCTTGCCGCGGCGCTGCGGCCGGGCGATTTCGAGGTGCGCCGGACCGAGCTTCGCGACCGGGTGGCGGGCATCGCCGAGCGGTTCCCGCTCTACGCGTCGTTGGGGGCTGCGGCGGCCACGGTTTAGGGGGCTTGAGGGGCGGGCGGTCGGCCAGGGCCCGGCAGCAGGCGGGTCCTGTGGTGGGCTGGGGTGTCGCCCCGACGCCGCAGTGGGACGTGGCCCACGTTAAGCCGCATATATCGGCTCAAGTGGGCCAGGTCGCCCGCGCGCGCGGCGAACCGCCCACGCGCGCGGCGAACCGGCGGCAGAGCCGGACCCAAGCTAAGACCGTGCCGCGGGCGCACCCAAAGCGCTGCAGCCCGGCCCGCCGCGGCGCTCGAAGCGCAACCTCGGCCCGCGACCGCGCCCCATCCTGCCCCTGGCGGCTCGAGGGTGGGCGGGCGGCCCCGAACCCGGCAGCATTGCGAAAGGACTCGGCACTCCGGCAAGAGCCCTCCACAAGACCCGCCTGCTGCCGGGGCGGGGCAGGCCCGCCCACCCCCACCCGCTACCCCAGGGGGGGTCTGCCGGGCGCGGCGCCGAACACACGGACAGACACCACGAGCACAGCAGTCGCCACCGGCTGCCATGCTTACCTTTGAGCCATGCGGCACCTTGACGCTCTGCTCGCCTTTCTCGTCGCCGCGGCCGCTGTCGCGCTGCTCACGCCGTTGGCGGCGAGGCTGGCACGGCGGGTCGGTGCGATGGCGCGACCGCGCGAGGGGGCGCTGGCCCTCAAGGACACGCCGCAGCTCGGGGGGCTGGCCATCTTCGCGGGGGTGCTGCTGGCCGCGGCCATCTGGATGCCGGAAGGGCGAGAGGCCAGCGTCACACGAGCGATCATCGCGGGGGCGGCGCTGATCACGCTCGTCGGGGCGGTCGATGACGTCGTCAACCTGCCGCCGCTGCTCAAGCTCGCTGGTCAGGTCGGGGCGGCGCTGGTCGCGGTGTTGGTGGGGGACGTGCAGGTGTTCGACATCACGATCCCCTTCCTCGGGGTCCTGCATTTCGCCCCGTGGGTGGGAGGCGTGCTCACGGTGATCTGGCTCGTGGGGGTCATGAACGCCGTCAACTTCATCGATGGGGTCGATGGGCTGGCGGCGGGTCTGTGTGCGATCGACGGGGTGGCGTTCACGATCATCGTCTTTGAGCTCAGGGGCCCGAATTCGACCCTGGCCGGGATTCTCGCCGCCATCACGGCCGGCGCCGCGTTGGGCTTCCTGTTCCACAATTTCCACCCGGCCTCGATCTTCATGGGCGACTCGGGGGCGAACCTGCTCGGGTATCTGGCCGGCGTGGTGACCATCGAGGGGACGCTGAAGACGAATGCGGCGATCGCGCTGGTGGCGCCGCTCGTGATCCTCGCCGTGCCCTTCCTCGATACCGGGTTCGTCGTGGCCAAGCGGCTGAAGTACAGGCGCAAGCCCTGGTCTGCCGATGCCAACCACTTCCACCACCGAATGGCGCGGATCGGGTTCAGTCAGCGCAAGACGGTCCTGTACATGTATGCCTGGTCGGCTCTGCTGGCGGCGTTTGCGGTGGCGGAGCGCGTGGTCCCGTGGCACCGGCACGGGCACTACCACCTGGGCTGGACGATCTTGATCGCAGCGCTGGGCGCGCTCGCGCTCGCGGGGAGCGTCTACGTCGTCTACGTGCTCGAGATCTTCAAGTTCAAGCGCCTGCGCGCGCGTGACCTCCGGCAGGCGGAACCCAGCACGAGCGAGCACGAGATCGAAGTTCGCGTCCAGCGCGAGGTCGAGACCGGCGAATTCGAGACGGTCGGGTGATCGACGGCATGGAGATCGCACAGCTCGATGAACTCGACGCGTTCACCACGCTCGACGGCTCGACCATCCGTGAGCTGGCGGGGCCGGCGTGGACCCCCGTTCGCCACCAGAGTCTGGCCGAGGCCAGTCTCCCGCCCGGGGGTGAGACGGCTGAGCACTACCACCCGAGGGCGGAGGAGCTCTACTACTTCACCTCGGGCTCGGGCCGCATGCGGCTGGGGGAGGACGAGGCCGACGTCCAGGCCGGCGACTGCGTCGTGATCCCGCCGGGCACGCCGCACAAGCTTTGGAATCGCGGCCCCGATGCGCTCGTGCTGCTCTGCTGCTGCGCGCCGCCGTACTCGGACGCAGACACCGTGATGACGGGTCGGTAGCACCGTATTGGGGCTGTCCCGAACCGAGCGCGCCGCGCTCATCGCCATCGCCATCGTCACCGCCGCCGCCGGCGTCTGCCGCTATGCGAGCGGCGTGCCCAACGGCCTGACGTTCGCGTTCGCGACGATCGCCCTCGTCACGCTCGCATGGCTCGTGAGCTTTGCCGTCGAGAACGTCGGCGAGCACTTCGGGCCCTCGATCACCGGAGTGCTTCAGGCCACGCTCGGGAACCTGCCCGAGTTCTTCGTCGTCATCTTCGCCCTCCAAGCCGGCCAGCTCGTCATCGCGCAGACGGCGATCCTCGGATCGATCCTGGTCAACGCATTGCTCGTGCTCGGGCTCGTGATCGTCGTGGGAGCGCGCCGCGCCCCCGACGGCGTGATGCGCTTCGGCTCGCGCCTTCCGAACGACACCGCGACGCTGCTGCTCATCTCGACCCTGATCATCATCCTCATCGGGCTCTCCAGCTCGTCGCACGACGCCGCCAGCCATCACGTCCGCGCGATCTCAATCATCGGCGCGGTCGCCATCCTCGTTGTGTACCTGTCCTGGCTCGTTCCCTACCTGAGAGCGCCGAGCGACCCCGCGGCTCAGGCTGCCCATCGACTGTCGCTCAGCACCGGGATCGGGCTGCTCGTCGCCGGCGGGGTGGGATCGGCCTTCGTTTCCGACTGGTTCGTGCACGCGCTCCAGCCCACCATCCACGCACTCCACATCTCGAAGGCGTTTGCCGGCCTCGTCATCGTCGCCATCGCGGGCAACGGCGTCGAGCACGCGGTGGGAATCGTGCTCGCGTACCGCAAGCAGGCGGACCTCGCCATCTCGGTGGTCAAGAACTCGGTGGCGCAGATCGCCGCCTTCCTGTATCCGGCGATGGTGCTTATCTCGCTCCTGCTCGCGACCAGGCTCACCTTCTCGCTCGCGCCCGTCTACATCGGCGCCCTGGCGGGCACCGCCATCATCGTGTGGCAGATCACGGGCGATGGAGAGGCCACGATCTTCGAGGGGGTCGCGCTGGTGGCGGCCTTCGTAATCCTGGCGACGGTGGCCGCGTACGAGGCGTAGCGCGCCGATCCAGACGCCGGCCTCCGCTATCCTTACGTTTACGTAAAGTAGAGATTCCTGCGGAGGTTGTTGTGACAGCGCTGTTCGAACGGGATCGGACCAAGCAACGCGCCCCCGGGCTCGGCCGGCGTATGGGTGTCCACGCCGACCA
>JAXDGF010000017.1:0-21453 GCA_034665165.1 Solirubrobacteraceae bacterium
GATCGCGGGCTTCGGTAACGGAATGGCAACGCCTCGGACACGACCTGCTTACGCCGGGGCCCCAGAAGAGGCCGCTCTTTGCGCGTAAAGAACCTGTTACCGGAGCGCTCTCCTGCGACAACGTCCGGCCCCATCCACTACTCTCCACGCCATGCCGGCCGAGGCCAGTGACTCGACCGCAAGCGCCCAAGCGGCTCCGCAGCGTGCGAGTAGCCGGCTTCGCCTTGCGGTCATTGACCGCGACCCTGGGTTCTTGCAGGTGCTCGCCAACCGTCTCGACTCGTTGGGATGGGAGCATCGCTCCCTCTCGACGGCCGTGACGGCGGAGGCGCTCGTCTCCATGCGACTGAACGCTTTGGTCCTCGACATCTCGGTGCTCGGACCCGGCGGCTGGGAGTACCTCGAGCGCGTGTGCGGGCGGCTGCCAGGACTGGCGATCGTGATCTGCACCGGACCCTCGTCGGTCGGACAGCGCGTGCGCGGGCTTCGGCTCGGCGCGGACGCGTGGATGACGAAGCCCTGTCACGCCGAGGAGCTGATCTGCGTTGTCGAGGCGGCCATCCGGCGCCATCGGCGCAACGAGATGCCAGAGCTCGAAGGCGCCCTCATCTTCGGCGAGATCACGATCAGGCCGGACCTCTACCAGGCCTACGCCGGCGGCGTCAGCCTCGAGCTCACCGCGCGGGAGTTCGAGATCCTCCACTTGCTCGCCCAATCGGACCGGGTGCTGCGGCGCGAGGAGATCTACGAGCGCGTGTGGGGCTATGCAATGGCCCACGGTGACCGCTCGGTCGATGTCTTCGTCCGTAAGCTGCGCCAGAAGCTCCGCCAGGCCTCCCCGGGCTGCAGCTATATCCACACGCACTTCGGCGTGGGATACAGGTTTGCTGCCGAGTTCGAGGATGGTGGCGTCCCCACCCCCGCCCCGCAGGATCTCGAGCCGGATCCGGAGCTCACGTTCGGCTAGCAGGCCCCGCCGCAACGCATCTGCGGCGGCAAAAATTGCGCCCGGCCGCGCAGTGATTACAAGTTCTTCACACGAGAATCACAACTGAGTAACACCGAGACGGCTCTCCCGGAGCAGCATGGGCTGCACATGGGAACCACCGCCGAGCCTCCGACCGCGGGCGCGTCCGGCTCCGCTGCCGCCGGGGCAGAGCTCCCGGGCGCCATCGGATTCGCCCACGCCTCGACGGTCGCTCAGTCTCGCCGCGAGGCACTCGTCATCGGACCACTGGAGATTCTGCCGGACGACAACATCGCGATCGCCGCCGGCCGGACCCTGACGTTGTCGATTCGAGAATTTCGCCTCTTGACGGAGCTGGCGCGTCGCGCGGACCGGATCATGGGGCGAGAGGAGCTTTTCCGCCTTGTCTGGGGACGAGACATGAGGCCCCGAGATCGGTCAGTCGATGTGTACGTCAGGAAATTACGGGTAAAGCTCGAGAGGGCACTGCCCGAGTGGCGGTTCATCCACACCCACTTTGGCTTCGGCTACCGCCTCAGCGCGGAGCCGTTAACAACTTGATTACACCTCGTTAACAACTCAGCGCCCCGTTGAGTAGACACTTGGGTCTGCTCATATGAGTAGAGAAGGAGAAGCTGTGTTCACCAGTCGCATCAGCGCGGTCCTCGCGACCGCTGCCGCCGCGCTCGGAGTCGCCGCCTGCGGCTCGAGCAGCAACACGACGTCGAACTCGACCAAGAGTCCATCCGGGGCGGCGGGTGCCGCCCCGGCCACGATCAACGGCGCGGGCTCGACGCTCGCGGCACCGATCTACGAGCAGTGGGGATCGAACCTGAAGTCGCAGGGGCTCACCGTGAACTACAGCGCCGTCGGCTCAGGGACCGGCGTCGCCGACCTCGAAGCCGGCACCGTCGACTTCGCCGGCAGCGACCCGCCACTCGCGACCGCGGACATCGCCGCCGCCAAGAAGAAGGGCACTCCCGTGCACTTCCCGATGGCGTTTGGAGCGATCACCGTGTCATACAACCTCCCAGGCACCAAGACCCCGCTGAAGCTCTCGGGCAAGGTCCTCGGCGACATCTTCGACGCATCGGTGACGAAGTGGAACAGCCCAGAGATCATGGCCCTCAATCCCGGCGTGAGCCTTCCGGCGACCACGATCACCGTCGTCCACCGCTCCGATTCGTCGGGCACGACCGACGGCTTCACCACCTTCCTGTCCGACTACAACCCGACCTTCAAGAAGAAGATCGCTCACGGCAAGCTCGTACCGTGGCCGAGCGGTGAGGTCGGCGCCGCCAAGAACGCCGGGGTGGCGGCTGCGATCAAGCAGACCTCGGGTGCCGTCGGCTACGTCGAGCAGGCCTACGCGATCCAGAACGGCCTCGTCTACGCGTCGGTCCAGAACAAGGCGGGCAAGTACGTCCTCCCCACCATTCCGGCCACGTCGGCCGCCGCGAACGGGGTCAAGGTCCCACCCGATCTGCGCATCACCACGATCAACTCGCCGAACCCGGCTGCGTATCCGATCGTGTCGCAGACCTTCATCATCGTCTACCAGGACATGTGCAAGGCGGGCGTGAGCTCGTCCGCGGCCAAGGGCGTGCACGAATTCCTCGACTATGCCCTGACCACCGGCGAGTCCGAGCTCGGGCCGAACTCGAACCAGCTCCCGTACGCGCCGCTGACGCCGGCGCTGAAGGCCGACGACAAGAAGCAGCTGGCGACCCTGAAGTGCAACGGGGCGCCGCTGTAGGGCCATCGGTGGAGGCGCACACTCCCGTCAGCGGCGGCGACCGCCAGGCTCTCGAGCGGTCGCCGCTGGCCCGCCTCCCCGACCAAATCATGAAATGGGGGCTGCTCGGCGTCTCGGTCGCCGTGCTCGCCCTGATCGCCTTCTTCTTCATCGAGCTGATCGACCAGTCGAGCCTGGCCTTCAATCGGTTCGGGGTCTTCGGCTTCGTCTTCCACAATCGCTGGATCCCGTCGCGACTGGTCTTCGGCGCGGCGGCGATGCTTTTCGGCACCGCGGTCACCTCCGCGATCGCGCTCATCATCGGGGTGCCCGTCGCGGTCGCCACGGCTCTCTATCTCACTGAGCTCTCCCCGCAGCGTGCGCGCGTGCCGCTGACCATCCTCGTCGACCTGCTCGCGGCCGTCCCCTCGGTCGTGTACGGGCTCTGGGGGTATCTCTTCCTGATCCCGAAGCTGAAGCCGGCCGAGCAGTGGTTCGCGGACACGTTCTCCTTCATCCCCTACGTCTCCGGCCACGTGGCCGGTCCGAGCATCTTCATCGCCGGCCTGATCCTCGCGATCATGATCCTCCCGATCGTCTCGGCCATCTCGCGCGAGGTCATCTCCACCGTCCCGTCCGAGCACAGGGAGGCCGCCCTTGCTCTTGGGGCGACGCGGTGGGAGATGATCCGCATGGCCGTGCTGCCCTATTCGCGTCCGGGCATCACGGGCGGAGCGATGCTCGGGCTCGGACGGGCGCTCGGGGAGACGATCGCCGTCCTGCTGGTGATCGGCGACGACCCGGCCATTTCCCACTTCATATTCGGACAGGGCTACTCACTCGCCGCCGTGATCGCCAACGAGTTCGGCGAGGGCTCGAACATTCCCATCTACCGCTCGGCGCTGCTCGCTTGCGGACTCGTCCTCTTCGTCCTCACCCTGTTCGTGAACGGGTTCGCGCGCGCGTACGTGTTGCGCGGCGAGCGGAGGATGTTCCGTCACCGCGGTGGCCACAGCGGCGCCATCGGGGGCGGCGAGGTCGAGGCGGCGGTGGGGGTATGACCGAGATCCCGCGTATCAGCGCCGGGCGCCGGCGTAAGGACAAGTTCATGCGTGCCCTGCTCGGCGTGGCCACCGCGGTCGCGCTCGTTCCGCTCGTCCTCATCATCTACTACCTGATCTATAAGGGCGCGGGCCAATGGAGCGGCCGGTTCTTCACCACCGACCCCAACGGCAACTTCCTCGGGTATCCGGGCGGCATCCGCAGCGCCATCCTCGGCACCGTGGAGATCGTCGCGCTCGCCACCGCGATCTCGGTCCCGCTGGGAATCGGCGTCGCCCTCTACCTGGTCGAGTACGGCAAGAAGTCGCTGTTCGCCAACGTAATCCGCTACTTCGTAGACGTCATGACGGGCGTGCCCTCGATCGTGTTCGGGCTCTTCATCTACATCGTGCTCATCGTCTCCCACGTCGGGGGAAACTTCACGGGCTGGAAGGGGTCCGTGGCGCTCGCGCTCCTGATGCTCCCGATCGTCGCGCGCTCCGCCGAGGTGGTACTGAACCTCGTCCCCACCGACCTCCGCGAGGCGGCGCTCGCGCTGGGCGCGCCGCGCTGGCGCGTGGTCACGCGCGTCGTGCTCCCAACCGCGGCCTCCGGCCTGGTCACGGGATCGCTGCTCGCGATCGCGCGTGGCGCGGGGGAGACGGCACCACTGCTCTTCACCGTCGGCGTCGCCAACGGGCTGACCTTCAACCTCTCACAGCAAATGAATACGCTTCCTACCCAGATCTTCACCGACGTCACGTCGCCCCGTGACGCCATCGTGGCCCGCGCCTGGGGCGCCGCGGTCACGCTAGTGGCCATGATCCTGATCCTGAACTTGATCGCGCGGGCGGCGCAGCGCCGAAGCCGCCTGGCATGATCCCATCCGACGACCACAGCAAGGAATCGACCGCCGTGTCCACACCCAACAAGACCGAGCAGGGCTCGCCCGCGCACGAGGAAGCTCCCGATCTCTCCTCCCTCGGCGCCCCCAAGGCCGAGGGAGAAGGTCACACCATCATCCTGGACGACCTGAACGCGTACTACGGGAAGATGCAGGTGCTCAAGCACGTGACCCTCACCTTCCCCGCCAACGAGGTCACGGCGATCATCGGACCGTCGGGGAGCGGCAAGTCGACCGTGGTTCGCTGCATCAACCGCATGCACGAGGAGATCCCCGGTGCCTGGGCCGAGGGGAGGGTCAAGCTTGACGAGCTCGACGTCTATGACCCCGAGGTCGACGTCACCGCCGTACGCCGGCTCATCGGGATGGTGTTCCAGAAGCCGAACCCGTTTCCCACCATGTCGATCTTCGACAACGTCGCCGCCGGTATGCGCCTGACCGGCACGCGCGGGGAGAATCTGCGGGAGCGCGTGCACCGGGCCCTGCGCGCCGTCGGCCTGTGGGGGGAGGTCAAGAATCGCCTCGATAAGCCGGGAATCGGCCTGTCCGGTGGCCAGCAGCAGCGGCTGTGCATCGCCCGCACCATCGCCGTCGAGCCCGAGGTCATCCTGATGGACGAGCCGGCCTCGGCGCTCGATCCGATCGCCACTCTCAAGGTCGAGGAGCTGATCGCCGAGCTCAAGCAGCGCTACACGATCGTCATCGTCACCCACAACATGCAGCAGGCGGGTCGGGTTTCCGATACGACGGCGTTCATGCTCGACGGGGAGCTGATCGAGCACGCGCCGACCTCCGAGCTGTTCACCGCTCCGAAGGACGAGCGCACCGAGCGCTATGTAACTGGGAAATTTGGGTAACGTGGCTTAGTGGGGGCCGCTGCGACGAGCACTTTCCCAATTCCCCCGGAGTTAGGCTGATGCACGAGACGCGGAGCAACTACCGAGAGGCGCTCAAGACCCTCGAGCGCCAGACGCTCGAGGCCCTCGACATGGTCGTCCAGGCGCTCGACCGCGCGCTGGAGGCCGTGAGCTACCAGGACATCGAGCTCGCGGGCATGGTCGTGGCCGACGACGACCGGATCGACGGGCGCTACCTCGAGGTCCACCAGGGGATCCTCTCGCTCCTGGCCCTGCAGACGCCGGTGGCCACCGACCTGCGGATCGTGGCCGCGCTCCTCCACGTCATCCGTCACGTCGAGCGGATCGGCGACCAGTGCGTGAACATCGCGAAGCTGATCCCGCTCTCCGGCTACGAGGCGCCCAAGGACAAGGACCTCCTGGACGCCATCGAGCGCATGGGACAGCTCGCCCGCTCCCAGATCTCTCAGGCCAAGCAGGCCTTCGAGGAGCGCAACGTCGATCTCGCCTACGACCTCTTGCGCCAGGACATCGAGATCAACCAGCTCAACGTGGATATCTTCAACCGGGCCCTGGCCATCGGCGACGACATCGAGACGCGCGAGTGGGCCATGCACATGATCCTCGTCGCGCGCTGCCTCGAGCGCATCGGCGACAACGCCGTCGACATCGGTGAGCAGACGGCGTTCGTCGTCACCGGCCTGTTCCGCGAGTTCGCCGATGCGTCGCACCCCGCGGGCTTACCGCGGCCTGCGGACCAGTCCCGCCCCTGACCGGCTCGCGGCCCCCGGCGCTTCGGGCCGGCTCGCGCCCCCCGGCGCTTCGGGCCGGCAGCAGCGTTGCTGCCGACCCCCTGGGAGAGAGGAACCTCACGGTAGGCCATCTAATCGTGCATGGTGTGATTATTTCGGTCACGGCGTGAATGCGGTCTGACGCCACGGTCGATTACCAGAATTGCAACAACCCGACGCTGAACGGGCCGTACGTTTCCCGTCATGGCGGTCACCAGTTCGGCGCCTGGCACCGTGGAAGGCGCCGCCACCATTCCCGCGCGCGCGGAGGCGCGCGACCCGGGTTTCCTCGCTCACCGGCTCGGGGTCGACCATCCGGTCGGATGCTGGCCGAGCAAGCCCGTGCTGAAGTCCTACGACGCCGCCGGCTTCGCGCTCCTCCAGGTGCGGATGCCGCCCCGGGCGCTGCTGGCCGACGACCGCGCGGTCGTCGAGCATGCCACCGCCCTGCGCGATGTCCTGCGCCTCACCGGACTGCGCCTCGTCCTCCACGCGCCCGACGACCTGTTGGCCGGAACCCGCGAGCACGACCGCCAGCTCGACGGCGCGCTCACCTACGCCTGGGTGGCGGGATCGGACCTCGTCGTCTATCACGGGGCACGCGTCCCCGTCGCCGGTGCGGGAGTGCGAGACCGGCTGCGCGAAGAGGAGCGCTCGCTGCGCCGGGCCTTGCCGCGCGCGGCGGCCCTCGGCGTCAGGATCGCGATCGAGAACCTCGCCCCCGTGTATCCGGGGCCCGAGCACGTATGTCACGACCCGAGCGCCGTCGCCGAGCTCGTACGCCGCCTGGACAGCGAGAACGTCGGCATGTGCCTGGACGTCGGTCACGCCCACATCGCGGCCGAGCTCGCCGGCCGCGAGCTCCTCGAGCTCGTCGATCCCGTGCTCGAGCACGTCATCCTCTTCCATGTGCACGACAACCTCGGGGCCCGCACGCGGGGGCCGAGCCGCGGTGGCATCGAGCCCGTGCGGCTCGACCTCCACCTCCCGCCGGGGGCAGGAACCGTGCCGTGGCGCGCGATCGCGCCCCGGATGGTTGCTCACGCCGCGCCCGTGCAGCTCGAGATTCACCCCGTGGGTCGGCCGGACCCCGGCACGCTCGCCATCCTCACGCGCGAGGTGTTCCGGCGCGCGGTGGCGTAATCCGCGCGGCGGCGGGGCCGCGCGGCCGCCGTCCGCTGGCGGGCGGTCCCGTAATCCGCGCGGAAAATCGATCACAACATAATCTCAACTTTGGCCATCGGGCCAATGACCGGTCACCGCCGCGCGTCTACCTTTTTCCTGCAATGACCATGCGTCCTCCTCAGATCGTCGCGTTTGGCGGAGGTGGGTTCTCGATGGAGTGGGGGAACACCCTGCTCGACGATCACGTGCTCGCGCTCACGGGCTCCGCGCGGCCCCGGGTCTGCTTCCTGCCCACCGCCAGCGGCGACGCCGACCACTACGTGGTCCGGTTCTACCGCGCGTTTTCCGCCTCGCGCTGTGAGCCCTCCCACATCTCGCTGTTCCGGCGCGAGACCGGCGTCGGTGATCCCCGCGCCCACCTCCTCGCCCAG
Organism: Solirubrobacteraceae bacterium; assembly: GCA_034665165.1. Taxonomy (GTDB): domain Bacteria; phylum Actinomycetota; class Thermoleophilia; order Solirubrobacterales; family Solirubrobacteraceae; genus Palsa-465. The sequence continues at coordinate 7,852 of JAXDGF010000017.1, forward strand.
GACCTCATCTACGTCGGGGGCGGGAGCCTGGTGTCGCTGCTCGGCACATGGCGGGCGCACGGAATCGATCTCGCGCTCCGGGAGGCGTGGGAGGCCGGCGTCGTCCTGTGCGGCGGCTCGGCCGGCTCGCTGTGCTGGTTCGCCGACTCGGTGAGCGCCTTCCACGAGGGACCGGCGCGCTGCATCGAGGGTCTCGGCTTCTTGCCCTGGAGCAACGCCGTGCACTACGAAGAGGAGGCAGCACGGCGCTCCGCCTTCCACGACGCGATCGCCGCCGGCATGGTGCCCGGCTACGGGGCGGCCGACGGCGCCGCGCTCCACTTCGTCGGTCAGGAGCTGGCCGAGGTCGTGAGCTCCCGTCCCTGCGCCCGGGCCGTGCACGTGAGCAGGGACGCGGACGGCGTCGTCGTCGAGCGAGAACTGAGCGTGCGCTACCTGGGCGCCGCGCCGGCAGTGGTGAGAGAGGGAGAGGCGATCGCCGCGTGACGTCACCCGCGTGCGGGCTACGTCGCATCGATCATCCGGTTTGGCATCCTGAGGTGTGATGCCGTCTGAAACCGAGCCACGTCGCGTTCTGGCGATGGGCGGCGGAGGCTTCACCATGCACGAGCGCACCCCCGCACTCGACCGCTTCGTCCTCACCCTGACCGGCAAGCCGTGCCCGAAGATCTGCTTCCTGCCCACCGCCAGCGGCGACCCGCGCGAGCAGGTCACCCGCTTCTACGAGCGCTTCGGCGGCTGGCCGTGCGAGCCGACGACGATCTCCCTCTTCCACCTCGGCCGCGACCGGATCAATCCGATCGCGCGCCTGCTTGAGCAGGACGCGATCTACGTCGGCGGGGGCTCGATGCGAAACATGCTCGCCATCTGGCGCGAGCACGGACTCGACAGCGCCATGCGCACGGCCTGGGAGCGCGGGATCGTCCTCGCGGGGCTTAGTGCAGGCGCGATGTGCTGGTTTGAGGGCGGAGTGAGCATGAGCGGCGGCGCCCCCGAGCCGGTCGCCGGCCTCGGGTTCATCCCCGGGAGCATGACCGTCCACCTCGATGGAGAGGTTGAGCGCCTGTCCACCTACCGCACCGCCGTCGCCGGCGGCAAGCTGCCCCCCGGGTACGCGGCCGACGACGGCGCCGCCGTCGTCTTCAACGGGACCCTGCTCTCCGAGTGCGTAGCCTCGCGCCCCGGCGCCCGCGTCTTGCACGTCACGCCCGACGGCGCCGGCGGCGTCCACGAGCAGCCGATGCCGGTACGTCTGCTCCCGGCCGCGGAGGGAGCTGAGGTGCCGCGCGCAGAGTCGGACGGGGTGGCGGAGCTGCGGGCGCTCCGGGCGGGGCGGCGGCGCTGGGACTGATCCCGCCGCGGGCCGGACGGGCCGCGGCGTCTCGCCAACGGTCCCCGGAAAGGGGTCACGATCCGCACGTGGCGGCCGTGGTCACATCCACCGACCCGAGCGCGATCTCCTGGCGCTCGCTCGCGAGGTCGACCTGACCCTGGCCGCCGCCGAGCTCTTGCCAGCGATGCTCGACGTCTCGCCCGAGGGCGTCGAGGAAGTTGTCGGAGTGGAGGGGGTCATGGTGGAACATGAGCACCCGCTTGACGTGGGCGCGGTGGGCGAAGGCAAGCGCGTCTGACATGGGTGAATGGCCCCAGCCGATGTGGTTGGGGTATTCCTCGTCGGTGTACTGGCAGTCGTGAATGAGCATCGAGGCGCCGTTGGCAAGATCGAACCCCGAGATCCATTCGTCCTCGAGCTGCTCGAGCGGCGCCCCGAGACCCGGCTCGTGGTCGGGGATATAGGTGAGCGTGGTGTCGCCCTCTTCGATCCGGAACCCGAGCGTCGGACCGCGATGGGTGACGGCCTCCGCGGTGATATGGGCCGATCCGATGCGCCATTGCGCGGGCTCGGCGTCGCGGAACACGAGCGAGGGTAGCTCGCGTACCTCGACCGGGGCCAGCGGCGCCGAGATGTAGCGACCGATGCGGTCGCGGAGGGTGGCCTCCGGAGAGGCGGGACCCCAGATGACGATCTCCGACTCGGGCCGGAAGGCGGGGGCGAAGAACATGAGACCCTGGATGTGGTCGAGGTGGAGATGGGTGAGGAGGACGTGGACCGGCCGCTCGATGCGGGGAAGGACGAGCCCGAGGTTGCGGATCCCCGTGCCGGCGTCGAGGATGATGGTGGTGCCATCCTCCAGGGTCACCTCGACGCACGAGGTGTTGCCGCCGTAGCGCATGGTCTCGGGACCCGGCGCCGGAATCGAGCCCCGCGCTCCCCAGATCTTGATCTTCATCCCGCGCTGTCCTCCGGGGCGTGGACGGGCCAGAAGATCACGATCGCCCCGCTCGAGCCTCCGCTGCCGACGATGGGAATCGCGCTTGCCTCGATGTTCTGCTGCGTTCCGCCCGAGATGCGGATGCGGAGCTTGGCGTGGTGCGGGCGCCCGTCGCGCAAGGCCAGCGTGAGCGGGGTCGTCTCGAGGTTGATGGCCTCGCCGTGCTCGTCGAAGGGGCCGAACAATCGCGTCCACTCCTCGGCAGGCATCGCGCCGGTGTCTTCGAAGCGCCGACCGATGAGCACCCCGGCCGCCTCGTTGTAGAACAGGAGCGCCGAGTCGCCTCCGGCCAGGAAGGCCGGCGTCGTGAGGCTCGAGAGGAGGTTCCGTGCGAGGATCAGCTCGAGCGGCCTCTGCGCGCTCATGCGCTGGACTCTATTGACGTTTCGTGGGCGCGTATATGTCGTTTGGCACGCTTGTGCAGACCCGCCGATGTTGTCTTGGGCGTGACCGGCGACGGCCGCGCCGCGTCCTGACACAATCCGCGCCTGAGCATGGCCGGTCAACGCTCCAAGCATCGCTCACGCAAGCGCCGCCAGACCGGCAGCGCACCCCGTGCCGTCCCCTCACAGCGGCGCGCGCACCGGACCGAGCGCGAGGTGGTCGCGCGCGAGGAGCGCCAGAGCACGAGCCGGCTAGATCGCCGTGGAGAGCGCCCACCGAGCCCGTTCGGCGGGATCCCCGTCTCAGAGATCGCCATCCTGGCCGGGATCATCGCCGCCGCCGTCGGCTACTTCAATCGGGGCGGTCCGGCGCTCGCGGCCGGCATCGTCCTGTGTGGCCTGGGAGTGATCGAGGTGACGGCCCGGGAGCACTTCTCCGGCTTTCGCTCGCACTCGATCCTCCTCGCCGCTATCCCCGCCATCGGCACAGAGCTCCTCCTCATCCAGGTCATGCCGAGCGCGTGGCCCGCGGCCACGGGCCTGATCGGCGCCGCGATCGTGTTCGCCGCGCTCTTCTGGCCGTTGCGCGCGCGCTACACGCGCGCCCGTCAGGCCCGGGTGGCGCGCCCGCCGCGGGCTTAGGGCCAATTAGAAGAGCGGGGCGGACCTGACGCGGGCGGAATCCGCGCCGAGCGACTCGACCGGCTCGGCCGAGCGCCTTGTCGTCGGCAGCCGGATCTCGAACACGGCGCCGCCGTCGGGCGCGTTGCTGGCGGTCACCGACCCGCCGTGCAGCTCGGCGACCTGGCGCACGATCGCCAGGCCGAGGCCGGAGCCCTGACGCCCGCGGGAGTTGACCCCCCGATAGAACCGGTCGAAGACGTGGGGGAGGTCGGCGGGATCGACGCCGTCGCCGTGGTCGCGAACGCGAACGCCGTTGCGGTCGACGCGGACCTCGATCGCCGTTCCGGGCTGGGTGTGCCGGATGGCGTTGTCGAGGAGATTGTTGACGGCACGGAGCAGGCGTTCGGGGACGCCGTCGACGACGACTGGCTCGAGGTCGGCATCGATGGTGATGCCCGGGGAGTTGCGACGCGCGCGATCGATCGCCTCCTCGACGATCCCGTCGAGCCTGATGTCATCGGGCGACTCGATGGGCTGGTCGCCGCGCGCGAGCTCGATCAGGTCGTTGACGAGCGCGCTCAGCTCCTCGCTCTGCTCGACCACGTCGGAGAGGAGCCGCTCGCGATCCTCGTCGGAGAGCGCGCCGCCTTCGAGCAGGACCTCGACGTTGGTCCGCAGGCTGGTCACGGGCGTGCGGAGCTCATGCGAGGCGTCGGCGACGAGCTGGCGCTGCGCCCGCACGGACTCATCGACCGCGGCGCGTGAGCTCTCGAGCCGGTCGAGCATGGCGTTGAAGCGAGTCGCAAGCTGGCCCACCTCGTCGTCGGCGCGGACCTGGATGCGCGTCGTCAGGTCCTCGGTCTCGCCGATGTGCTCGGCGGCTTGGGCGACCTCGGCCAGCGGCGAGAGCACGCGGCGAGCGGCGAGGCGACCGAGCATGGCCGCGAGCGCGATGCCGGCCGCGCACAGGAGGACAAGAATGAGGCGCAGGTTGGAAAGGACGCCGTCGACACCGCTCAGGGGGCGGGCGAGCTCGACGCCGACGGTGGTCTGCTGGCCCGTCTGGAGCGACGTGTACGTAAACGGGACGGTGATCTCCCGGAGATGGTTGCGGCCGACCCACACGTCGGAGAGGTATTCGCCGGGACGGCCGTGGGCGACCGCCCGTGCGATCGGGGTGACCGGCAGTCCGGCCTGTCCCAGCGGGCCCGCGTCTCCGTTCGCCTGCACGACTTCGACGTACGGCGCCCCTCCGCCCGCGTTCGCCGGGAGCGTGGGCACATCGAGGGCATGGAAGTTACCTTCAGCGACGAGCGCCGCCTGGGCTCGGAGCGTGTCATCCACCTGCCCCCGCAGCTGCCCCTTCACCACCGTATAGGAGACGATGGCCACGAGCAGGATCGCGACCCCGACCGCAGCGGCGGCCACCAACGCAAGCCGGCGACGGAGCGGCACGCCGCCTCAGTCCCTCAGCACGTAGCCGACGCCCCGCACCGTGTGGAGCAGCCGCGGCTCGCCCCCCTCCTCCGTCTTGCGGCGCAGATAGCCCATGTACACGCCGAGCGCGTTAGAGGTCGGGCCGAAGTCGTAGCCCCACACGCGCTCGAAGATGGTCGAACGGGTGAGGACCTGGCGGGGGTGCTGCATGAAGAGCTCGAGGAGGAGGAACTCGGTGCGCGAGAGGTCGACCCGGCGCTCGCCCCGGTACACCTCGTGCGCGACCGGGTCGAGGCACAGATCGCCGTACCGCAGCACCTCGCCTTCGTGGCCGTCACCCGAGCGGCGGAGCAGCGCGCGGAGACGGGCTTGAAGCTCGCGTAGGGCGAAGGGCTTGACCAGGTAGTCATCCGCGCCGACGTCGAGCCCAGCGACGCGATCGTCGATGGCATCGCGCGCCGTGAGCATGAGCACGGGGGTCCGGTCGCCGGACTGGCGCAGGCGCCGGCACACCTCGAGACCGTCGAGGCGGGGCATGGCGACATCGAGGATCACCGCATCGGCGGGTGACTCGGAGAGCGAGTCAAGGGCCTCCTCGCCGTCGGCGGCCAGCGACACCTCGTAGCGCTCGAGTCGCAGCGCACGCTCGAGCGCCCGCCGGACTGCGGGCTCGTCGTCGACGATCAAAACGCGCGGCATGACCAGATGATGGCGTGTGCGGCTAAAAGTTGGTGAAGAAGGCTTATGCGAGGCTGACTCGACCGGTAGCGCGGCATCGCCCCACCGTCTAGCCCAGGAGCGTGGCGGCGACACCCTGGATTGTGTCAATGCCGTATTGCATGCTCGGATCGCCGTCGGTCATCACCGCGACCGCGAACGTCCGCCCGCGGCCCTCGATCCGATCGACCTGGTGCACGAGCTGGCCCAGAGGCGTGGGCAGCGAGCCGTCCTTGAAGAAGGTCTGATACCCGAGCGGGCGCGCGACGACGGGAATGCCCCAGCTCTGGGACGGTTCGATCGTCGAGAGGAGGAAGCGGGCGTAGCCGACGAACCCGCGGGGGATCAACGAGTCCATCTCGAAGAAGAAGCGCGCCTGGTCGGCGGGACTCAGGTGGGCCGAGAGCCAGCCCGCCGAGACGGAGAAGTCGGTCATCCCAGCCGCTTTGGCGACCGAGTAGAGCCCCGAGTCGCCGACGATGGAGTAGGTCCGGCTGGCGGCGTCGTTATCGGAGATATGGATCATCGGGTAGAGGAACGAGTTGCTGCCGGCGTCGATCCGGTGCTCACCCATCGCGTCGAGGCGGCGCAGGTAGCCGACGAGCAGCATCGCCTTGACCACGCTCGCGGTGGGAAACGTCCAGTGGATGTGCGCGCCCGATATCCGGCCTTCGCTGTCGACGACGGCGAACGCGGTGCGGCCGATGCGGCTGGAGAGGTACGCCGCCGCCCGCGACACCGCCCCCGGCCCCGGGAAGCCGTGTGGGAGGGACCCGCCGCCGTGATCTCCCCACCCGCTGCAGCCGCGCGGGCGGCGCGGGGCGGTGAGCGCGACCGCATCCGGCTCGTGCAGGCACGCCCGCCACGCGAAGCGGCCGGCGGGGAGTCTGATCGTCGTCTTCAGCGCGACGACATACGGACTCACGCGTACGGCGCGGGTGGGTGCGGCGGCGGCGAACCGGCCGCGCACGCCGCTTTTGAACGACCAACCCACGCGCGCGCCTCCCCAGCGCAAATCCTCGGGGTGAAAGACCCGGATCGTCACCGCCGCGCGCCCAAGGGGCATTGCCTTGACCGTCGTCACCACCTTCGCGTCGACCTCGACCTCGACCTCGATCGCGGCGACCCCCGGCGCGCCGGGGGCAGCGACGCTGTAGCGCGTGTCGCGGTCCGGCGAGACCGTGAACGCGAACGAGCCATCGGGTGCGGTCGTTGTCGTGGCGACGGGCGTCACCGAGGAAAAGGGATACGGGCTCCCGGAGAGCGAGACCAGCGTGCCGGCCGCGGCGGGCGTGACCGCGCCCGACAGGGTGATCGAGCGCCCGCTTACAGTGCGGGTCGGTGAGGCGGTGAGGGAGATGGGTGGCGGGGGCGCGATCGTGCCGGGGGGCGGGGGCCTGGGAGCCCGGGCGGGCGCGTGCGCTGAGGCCGGCGTGGCCGCGGGCGCCGGCGCGTGCGCTGGGGTCGGCGTGGCCGCGGGGGCGGCCGAGGCCACCGCGACCACGAGCAGCGCGGTCGGCAATCCCACTCTCCGGACCATCGCCGCCACTCTAGGTGGGCGCGCGGCGGAGCACGGCGTCACGGCCGCGGGTTCGCCGAGACGGTGAAGAAATCACGGAAGTAAGGCTGGAGGAACTGACCCGGGATTCCCGTCTGGCCCGGCATGAGCGGGATCGGCGTGACCGTACTCGCGTGCCGGGGGTGGGCGTAGAGGTATCCCGCGACCCAGGCGGGATTGATGTCGAGCTCGATGGCGCGGACGGCACCCGTGGCGAGCAGGGCCTCTGCGAGGGCACGGACGGAGAGGTTGTGTCCCGCGGCCCACACGAGCCGGCCATCGGCGGTGATGCCGAGCCCCGAGCGCGCCACGATGGGCTGCTCGTGGAGGGGGTCTCCCCAGCAGATCTTGATGCACGTATCGACGCTCGGCGGAACGTGACGCTCGTTGATCAGGAGGCCGAGGTTCTGCCGGACGGCGGCGACGGGCTGACCCGGAGCGGGAACCCCATCCTGCCAACGCCCGATGTCGGCGGTCCCGTCGCGATAGATGACGACCGACGCCTTGCCGCGCTTCAGGGGCCACCCGGCCCGCCCGTAGGCCTCGAATCCGCCCGCGCCATACGACTCGCGAAAGGCGCTGTTGAAGCCGGCGACGACGGTCCGCAGCTCGCCGCTGCCGATCGCGTCTCCGTAGCGCCAGCCCGATCCTCCCGGCTCTTGCCCGCCGGCGTGCAGATGCAGAGTGACCAGGCGCTGGTCGAAGCGAAGGAGGGTGATGGTAAAGCCGGGTTCGCCGTAAGCGCGGACGCGCGAGATCCAGATCGCGGGCTGGCCCTGGACGAGGGCGGCTGGGATCCAGTCGAACAGGCCCTGGCGATGGGCGGCGGGCAGGATGGCGATGAAGCGCGGGGGGCGGGTGGTGGTGGCGGCGGGCGCGCTGGTGGCGGCGGGCGCGGTGGCGGCGGTGGTGGGCGCCGACGCGGCGGCGGGCGCGGTCCGAGCCGTGTGCTCGGTCCGTGCCTCGCGCGGCTTCTCGATCCCGGAGGGCGACGAGCCACCGCACGCGGCGAGGGCCAAGCCGGCGCAGGCGACGGCGGCGGGCTTCAAAGGCGTCACTCGGGCAATGTTGCCGTGCCGACGCGAAGCGCAGCCGCGTGGTCGAAAACCAATGGCCCACAGTGAATATCCACCACGACCCCGCGCGCATCTGGGCCGCGTACAGCCGCGTGGTCGAAAACCAACGGCCCACAGTGAATATCCACCACGACTCCGCGCGCGTCTGGGCCGCGCGCGTCTGGCGGAGAGCGTTGCTGGGCGAGGCGCGCCCGAAACCGCCCGCCGCCCGAAACCGCCCAAAACCGCCCAAACCGCCCGGCGGTCTCGGCCCCCGGCGCGACCTACCCGCGCTCGGCCGCCCGCTCCAACGTCTCGAGCACCACCTCGGCCACGTGGTCCGCGGTGATGCCGAGCCGGCGCATGACCTCGTCGCCCGGAGCTGAGGCTCCGAAGCGCTCGATCGAGACGCTGGCGTCGACCCAGCGCGACCAGCCCATCGAGATCCCGGCCTCGACGGAGACCTTTGGCACTCCGGGCGTCAAGACCGAGTCCCGATACTCCTGGTCCTGCTCCTCGAAGAGCTCCCAGGAGGGCATCGATACGACGCGGGTGGAGACTGAGCGCTCGCTGAGCTTGAGCTGGGCCGTCATCGCCACCGCGACCTCGGAGCCGGTGGCGACGATGATGGCGTCGGCGCCTTCGGGTCCCTCGTCGAGCACGTACGCTCCCTTCAACGGCCCATCGCCCACCAAGTCGGGATCGAGCACGGGGAGGCCCTGGCGGGTCAACAGCAGGCACACCGGACCGCGCCCGGGCTCGACGGCAGTTCGCCAGGCCTGGACGGTCTCATTGGCGTCGCCGGGGCGGATGACGGTGAGACCCGGGATCGCGCGCAGAGCGGCGTAGTGCTCGATCGGCTGGTGGGTGGGGCCGTCCTCGCCGAGGCCCACGGAGTCGTGGGTGTAGACCCAGACCACGGGGAGGCCCATCAGAGCCGACAACCGTACCGCTGGGCGCATGTAGTCCGAGAAGACAAGGAAGGTGGCGCCGTAGGGGCGGACGATGCCGCCGTGCAACGAGAGGCCGTTGACGGCCGAGCCCATGGCGTGCTCACGGATGCCCCAGTGGACGGTGCGCCCCGTCCTCCCCGGACCAAACTCATCGTCGCCGGGGAGGATGGCCAGGGTCGAGCCCGCGAGGTCCGCCGAGCCGCCCACCATGGTCGGCACGTGGGGCGCGATGTCCACGAGCACCTTGCTGCCGGCGGCGCGGGTCGCGAGCTTCTCGGTCTCCAACGGATCGAACGACGGCAGCGCCTCCGCGAGTCCCGGCTCGGGCTCGCCGGACCAGGCGCGGTCCCACTCGGCGGCGAGGTCCGGGTGTGCGCTGCGCCAGTCGGCAAAGCGAGACTCCCACTCGGCCTCGAGACGGGCGCCGCGCTCGCGTACGGGGGCGTAGACCTCGCGGACCCGGTCGGGGACGACGAAGTGGGCGTCGGGATCCCAGCCCATCAGCTCCTTGGTGGCTCGGACCTCGTCCTCGCCGAGGGCCGCGCCGTGGGCCTTGGCCGTGCCCTGCTTGTTGGGCGAGGGGTAGCCGATGATCGAGCGCACGCGGATGAGTGACGGCCGCTCCTCCTCGGCCATGGCGGCGTCGACGGCGGTCTGGAGCTCCTCGAGGTCGTTGACGTTATCGACCGCGAGGGTGTGCCAGCCGTAGGCCCGGAAGCGCATGTCGACGTCCTCGGTCGCGAAGCTCAACGAGGTGGAGCCGTCGATGGTGATGCGGTTGTCGTCGTATAGGTAGACGAGCCGGCCAAGGCCGAGGTGCCCGGCGAGCGAGGCCGCCTCGGCGCTTACGCCTTCCATCAGGTCGCCGTCGGAGCAGATCGAAAAGACGCGGTGGTCCATGACCTCGGATCCGTAGCGCTCGCGTAGGAAGCGCTCGGCCATCGCCATGCCGACGCCGTTGGCGAAGCCCTGGCCGAGGGGGCCAGTCGTGGTCTCGACGCCGGGCGTGTGCGCGTGGCCCGACTCGTGCGCGCCGAGCAAGCGCTCGGGATGCCCGGGCGTGTGCGAGCCCCACTGCCGGAAGCGCTCGAGCTCGGACATGGGGAGGTCGTAGCCGGTCAGGTGGAGGATGCTGTAGAGGAGCATCGATCCGTGGCCGGCCGACAACACGAAACGGTCGCGGTCGGGCCAGTCCGGATCGGCGGGATTGTGCTTGAGAACTCGCGTGTACAACAAGTGCGCGACGGGGGCCATGGCCATGGGTAGCCCCGGATGCCCGGAATTGGCCTTCTGGACCGCGTCCATGGACAGGGTCCGGATGGTGTCGATGGCGAGGCGATCGAGATCGCTCGTCCCGGGGTCACGGGGAAGCGAGCCCGTCGTGGGAACCCCGACGCTCACGACGCCGCCTCGGTCGTGGCTTCGACGGGCCGGACGGCCGGCACGACTTCGCGGCGGCGCTCGGTGCGCGCGCCCGCCCCGCCGAGCGCGATCTTCGCGGTCGCCGTGGCCAGGTGATAGAGGACGAGGAGCTGCACGAGCGCCAGCGACTCCGAGCGATGAAGCTCGGTCCCGACCGTGAACTCGCCGAGGCGGCCGGCGCGGAGGTGGCTCGCGAAGTGCATGCGCTCCCAGATCGCCTCCTCGATGTCCGCCGCCTGCTCGCGGTCGAGCCGGCCGGGGATGATCACGAGCCGATCGCGGCCCTGATCGACCATCGAGATTCCGTCCGGACCGCCCGTGACCAGGGGGGAGAGGTCAGGATGGGGGAGGTCGGGGCCGAGGATCAGGTGGGCGTCGAGCTCATCGGCGGCATCGCTGTCGCCGGGGACGAAGGAGACGACGATGTCGGAGTAGCGGCGCTGGGGCCGGATGAACGCCTCGGAGTCGGGCTCGCGCCGGTCGAGCTCGGCGAGGACCTGATCGGTGGTGTAGCCGCGGCGCGAGCAGTCGCGCTGGACCTTCCACTGGCGCCGGATGTCCTCGGGCGGGCCGAGGAAGACGCGGACGTCGTAGCAGTCGCGCATGTCGTTCGAGTAGTAGCCGAGCAGGCCCTCGACGATCGTGAAACGCGCGGGCTCGACGTACACGGGCGGGTCGAAGCTGCCGTCGGTGTGGCGGTAGACCGGTTTGAGGATCGCCTCACCTCGGCTCAGGTGGGCGAGGTCCTGAGCCATGATGTCCATGTAGTTGCAGTCGGGGTCGAGCGGCGTGATGTTCAGCTCCGCGCGCTGGGCGCGGTCGTAGCGGTGGTAGTCGTCGGTGCAGACGTGGGTGACGTTCTCATCGCCCACCAGCCGGACGAGGCCTCGCGTGAAGGTCGTCTTGCCGGTCGCGGAGTCGCCTACCACGCCGAGGATGACGGGACGTGACATGTGCTCGCCTCAGCTCAGGCCGGCGCGCTCTTCGCGTCCGGCGGGGGGGTATCGTCATCGTGCCGGTCGAGACCGAACACACTGCTCTTGAGGAAGTCCTCCGCCTCGATGCGCACGAGATCCTCCCGCGTGGGCATCTTACCGTCAAGGGTCGCCTGGTAAATCCGGTTCGCCTGCCGCAGCCGCGCGCGCTCGATCGCATTGCGCACGCTGCGGGCGTGGGCGAAGAGCGGGCGCTTCATGCGGCGCTCGAGGTACTCGCCCAGGGCCTCCTCAGCCTCAGGCGTGAGCTCGTACTGCTCTCGCTTGACCATCAACCGTGCGATCGACAGCAGCTCGTCCGCCGTGTAGTCGGGGAAGTCGATGTGGTGGGCGACGCGCGAGCTCATCCCCGGATTGGTGCTGAAGAAGTCGTCCATCCTGTCCTTGTATCCGGCGAGGACGACGACGAGGTTCTCGCGCTCGTTCTCCATCACCTGCAGGAGGATCTCGATCGCCTCGACGCCGTAGTCGCGCTCGTTCTCGGGCCGGTACAGGTAGTACGCCTCGTCGATGAAGAGCACGCCGCCCGAGGCGCGCTTGAGTACCTCTTTGGTCTTGGGCGCCGTGTGGCCGACGTACTGGCCGACCAGGTCATCGCGGGTGACCGCGATGACCTTGTTCTTCTCGATGTATCCGAGGCGGTGGAGGATGTCGGCCACCTTCATGGCGACCGTCGTCTTGCCTGTCCCGGGGTTGCCCGTGAACGACATGTGCAGCGTCGGCCGGTTCGAGCTCAACTCGAGCTCGCGACGTAGCTTGTCGACCAGCAGCAGGGCCGCGATCTCGCGGATCCGTGTCTTCACGGGCGTGAGCGCGACCAACTCCTCGTCGAGCTCACCGAGCACCGTTTCGATCTCCGCGTCGCGGAGGAGCTGCTCGACCTTCTCCCGCTGGGAGACGTCGCCGCCATTGGCGGACGCATTGACTGGCTGGACAGCTGACTGCTGCATCGCGACGCGCCCGGCGGCGTCAGCTGCCGGCGCCATCTCCGCCCGTCTGCTCGCTCGCCGACGCAGAGGCGCCGTTGGCGGCCTTGGCGCCGTTCAGGTAGCGCTTGCCCTCGGGCTGCTCGGTCGCGTACGGGTGGAGCGTGTAACGGATGACGCGGTCATGGGAGTCCTGGCGGTCGAGCCGGAAACCGGGCTCTTCGGCGGGACGGTTGACGATGAAGCTGAGCGCCGTGGTCTGGCGGCCGCGCTTGGGGTCGTACGCGAGCACCTTGATGTAGTGGTTCGGGAACGCCTCGCGGCACGCCCGCACCTCGCGCATGAACTGGTCGGCGTCGTCGACCGGAAGGTCGAACAGCGGCAGGCCCCACATCTCCCAGTACGAGTTGCGGGGATGCGGGTCGTCGGTGTGCTCGACCGACATCGCCCAGTCATTCTCGAGCGAATAAACGACCTGGGCCAGGATCTGCTCGTCGGTGAAGTCGGGGAGGAACGAGAACGTTCCCTGAGTGATTCTCATGAGCTGTCTGCTCCCTGGATCAGCCGACCGTGGGGGTGACCACGTAGTCGGGGGTGTCGGTCGATTCGAAGTTGAAGGTGATGTCCTTCCACACCTGGAGGGCGGCGTTGAGCTCGGGGCACCCCTTGGCCGCCTTCTCGAGGATGTCGGGACCCTCGTTGAAGTAGTCCTTGCCCTCGTTGCGGGCCTGGATGATCGCCTCGACGGCGACGCGGTTGGCGGTGGCGCCGGCGGCCACACCCATCGGGTGGCCGATCGTGCCGCCACCGAACTGGAGTACGACGTCCTCGCCGAGATACTCGAGGAGCTGATGCATCTGGCCGGCGTGGATGCCGCCCGAGGCCACGGGCATGACGCCCGGCATGGACAGCCAGTCCTGGGTGAAGTAGATCCCCGTGTCCGGGTTCTCCTCGACGTGGTCCAGGCGCAGCGTGTCGTAGTAGCCCCTGATCATCTGGGGGTCGCCCTCGAGCTTGCCCACGACCGTGCCCGCGTGCACATGGTCGACGCCGAGCATGCGCACCCACTTGGCGATCACGCGGAAGGAGACGCCGTGCGTCTTCTGGCGGGTGTAGGTGCCGTGACCGGCGCGGTGGAGGTGGAGGATCAGGCCGTTGCGCCGCGCCCACTTGGACATCGACTGCATCGCCGTGTAGCC
>JAXDGF010000018.1:0-6399 GCA_034665165.1 Solirubrobacteraceae bacterium
CGCTCGCTGTTGCCAGCGCTGCGATCCCGGCGGCGTGCGCGGGGTGCGGGAGCTCGAGCCCGCCCGCCGCCACCCATCGCGCGGCCCAAGTGAGCCCGGCCCAAGTGAGCCCGGCCCAGGTGAGCCCGGCCCGGGCGCACACGTACACGACAACCGTCGTCGGGCAGCGGGTGGTGCAGCCCGCGCCTCGGCCCCGTGCTCGCGCCGCGACCGCCACCACGGCGGCGCCCGAGTCGAAGGTCACTGCGAGCCCCACCACGGCGCCCCTCGCCGGCAAGGTCGTCGGCATCGATCCGGGCCACAACGGCAATAACTACACCGATCCCACCTTCCTCAACCACCTGATCTGGAACGGCCGCGCGCAGGAGACGTGCGACACGACCGGAACCGAGACCGACGGCGGATACAGCGAGGCGCGCTTCAACTTCAGCGTCGCCACGTTCTTGACCGCCGATCTCCGCGCCGAGGGAGCCAAGGTCGTCCTCACCCGTACCTCCAATTCCGGCGTCGGTCCGTGCGTCACGACGCGCGCGCAGATCATCGACCGGGCGCACGCCGGCGTGGCCATCGACATCCACGCCGACGGAGGGCCGCCCGGCGGCCGCGGCTTCACCGTCCTCGAACCGGTGGCCGACGGCCCCAATGACCGCGTGATCGGCGCCTCTAAGACCTTCGGCCGCGACCTGCTCCAGAGCTACCGAGCCGTCACGGGCATGCCGCTGAGCACCTACGACGGGGTTGGCGGCATCGCCCTGCGGACCGACCTCGCGGGCCTGAACCTGACCACGGTCCCCAAGGTCCTGATCGAGTGTGGGAACATGCGCAACGCCACCGACGCCAGCCTGCTCGTCAGCACCTCCTTCCAGCGGCTGGCGGCGAAGGCATTCGCACGCGCGATTACGCGGTACCTGACGGCCGGCGGTTAGCGGAAGCTGGTGCGGATGGGGCGCGGGAGCGACCTTGGCATCGCCCACTGGCTACGGCTGGTCGCGAAGCCGACGGTACCGCTGGCGCTCCTCGCCATCGCGGTCGCGGGCTGCGGCGCGCCAGCGCCGGCATGCATCAGTCTGAGCAAGCTCGCCCCGGTACCCCCGTCGACGACCGAGCAGCCGATCGCCGAGACCTCGCCCGCGGTGGCCGGGCTGGCGCGTCAGTACGAGCCCACGGTGAAGATGTCGATACTCGACGGGTACTGGCCCGTGTCGGTCCCAACCGTGCTGGCCGAGCGCGGTGCCTACGGCGGTCGTGTCACTCTCGTATCGCACGGCCGCGTGATCGCGGACCCACCGACGATCGCGGACCTGCAGCCACCCGACACCGCGAAGTCGCACCTGGACGCTGCGAAGTCCTTCCTCGAGTATCCAGCCGTCCTCACCGACAAGAAGGCACAGGTGCGCGCCGTCCTGCGCGGACTCGGGCTCCCGGAGTCGACGGTCGAGTCATGGCCCACGAACCTGAACTCGGTGGCGACGCACAAGGCCCAGATCTACTTCTACGACGCCGGAACGCGCTGCTCCTACGCGGGGCGCGACCTCACCGGCTACCGCGCGCTCGAATACTGGTTCTTCTACGGCCTCAACTATTACCCGATGACGGTTGACACCCCGACCATGCTCCAGCGCCCCCTACGGGCGGACACATCCGACATCGACTTTCACGAGGGCGACTGGGAGCACGTCACCGTCCTCCTCCAACCCCAAGGGTCGGACTACGTCCCCAGATACGTCTGGATGGCGCGCCACTCCAACGAGGGGATGCTCATCCCCTGGGATCGAATCGAGCACGATGCGACCGGGCATCCGGTGGTGTATCCGGCCTTCGGCGGCCATCCGAGCTATCCCAGCTGCGGCGCACACCCGCGCGCGCTCCTCGTCGCCGCCGTGTACGACTATGTCGTCTGCGTCCCCGGCCTGTACACGCTGAACGCGTCCTCGACCCCGTTGGTCGACCTCGCCAAGGTCAGTTGGAGCTGCTGGCCCGGGCATTTCGGCACCACGGTGGGAACGTCCGCCAGCAGCAACGCCGACGACCCGACCGGGATGATCCTCGTGGGCGGGCCGAGCTCACCGCTGCAGCAAGCAGAGAACAAGGGCGTCTGCCCGAAACCAACAGGCTAGTGAGAAAAGGGGTGGTTCCAAGCTGATGATGAAGAGTCAACAGGATCCCTTCGCCTATCGGATCGCGATCGGCGCCGTCGGACTGGCGCTCGTCGCGTTCCTCATCGGGGCCGCCATCATCGCCGCCGGCGGCAAGCCCGTGCCAACCCAGTACTGGACGACGGGGAGCTCGATCTCCGGGGCGTTGCTGGGCATCCTGGCACCGACGCCGACCCACACCGAGGTCCCGACCAAGGACACCAAGCGCGAGCAGTTCGTGACCGAGATCGCCGGCTTGCTCAAAGACCTGTGGAAGAACCGGTCCGTGCTCATTCTCCTCGTCGTCTTCACCGTATCGCTCGTGCTGGGCGTCACCAACAACTCCCCGGAGCTGCTCGGGGTCGCCGCCGCCGCGGGCGGTGCGCTCGTCGGGTTGCTCGCGCCGCCACCGACGGCGTCGGGGCCGTCAGCCGACAACAATCCGTGAGCGAGTCGTATGGACCTTCATATCGTGCTCGACCGGCAAGCTCCCTCAGAGCCGAGTGCTCGCCGGCGAGCTCGAGGTCTCGCGGGGAGTCGTTCGGCTCGGTTGCCAACCAGCGCGAGCGCCGCTAGAGTCGCCCCATGACCGTCCAGATAGTAGTCCGGGGCGCTCCGGCGGTAGGGACCCTGCAGATGCGCAGGAGCGTCGAGAAGCTCCTGCCGGGCGATCTGGCCGTCCTGCGCCAGGCGTTCTCGCAAGCGATGTCGTTGACGGACAACCGGGGCTTCGGGTATTTCGCCGGCTGGCACGGTCGTCCCTTCGACTGGTGCCAGCACCACACGAGCCTGTTCCTCCCGTGGCATCGTTCCTACCTCTATTACTTCGAGCTGTCCCTTCAAGCGCTCGTCCCCGGGGTCACGCTCCCGTGGTGGGATTGGACGACGTCAGCGACGATTCCCGCGGGCTACACGGACGCGACCGATGCCGACGGTAACTCCAATCCGCTCCTCGTCACCGAGTACACGGTCTACCAGTCGGGGAAGACGCGGAAGGCGCCGCCGCGCACGCCGGGCCAGAATCCGGTTCCTCCCCTCCCCTACGGCGACCGCCTGGCCGCGGCCATGCAGGACTCGAGCTTCGCCGACTTCCAGAGCGCGCTCGAGGGAATTCACGACGACGTCCACGTGTGGGTCGGCGGGATCATGCAGGACATCGAGCTTGCCGCCTACGACCCGCTCTTCTACGCCCACCATGTGATGATCGACCGCTGCTGGCGCCTGTGGCAGACCCAGAACCCGGGCGCGATCCCCGACCCATCGCTGCTTGACCTCGCGCTCCAGCCCAACGGCATGACCGTGCGCCAGACCTTGGATGTCACCCGCCTCGGCTACGACTACGCGGGGACCATTGACCAGGTGCCGGGAACGGTGGCGGCGCCGGGCGCGGGTGCCGGTTGACATGCAACGGTGGACCTCCCAGCCCCTCAAGGTCCCGCTCGAGCTCGCGGTGCCGTTTGTCCGGGCCGATCTCGAGGTCGAGGGCGTGGAGCACGACGGTCCGTCGTCCTATGTGATGCTCTACTTCAACCTTCCCGACGCCGACGAGCACACGGGCCGCGATGTCCCCCAGTTCGCGGGCGCCTTCTCCCTCTTCGCGCACGGCAGCTGCTGGGGCGACCCCGGACACTGCGAGGTCCCGTCCGGCCCGGTTACCGCCTTCGACCGGCGCCCTCCCCATCCCCTCACGCCGATCAACATCACCGTCCGCGTCACCGACGCGCTGCGCAAGGTGACAAACGGCGACGTCACCGTGACCATGCTCACCTTCCCGGTCCTCGGCAGCGACCGCGACGAGTCGCTGCGCTTCTCGCGCCTGACGCTGCTCACCTACGACTGACGAAGAAATAAACGAGCGCGCCCTTGCCGTCGGCCGGCCCGCGCGCTACCGTGTCCAGCCGTCATGCAACTCAGAACCAAGCAACACCTATTCACCGTGGTCGTCTCGCGACGTCCGCGTCGTGCTGCGTAGCTTCCTGAGCGAATCAGTCACGCGCGGATGACCGCGCCACGACCACCAGCTGAATAACGAGCCCTCTTAGCTCAGTGGGAAAGAGCGCGCGCGCACTGTCGTTGACCTGGCGGCTTTTAAGCCGCTATATGCGGCTTAAAAGACACCACGTCGCGCGAGGTCGGAGGTTCGACTCCTCCGGAGGGCCTGCCATGGGCACACATGCGAACAACACCAGATACGAAGTCGAGCTGAGACCGAGCCGCGACGGAGGGCGGCACGTGGTCAGGCCCGATGCGCTGCCGCGCGCGCTCTTCGTGGGCGAAGTGGTGGCGCGCGGGCTCACTCACGTGGTCCAGGACAACTTCCGCGGGTTGTCTGCGCCCGAGAAGCTGTCCGAGCTCGCCACCCCGGTGCTCATTCGAGCTGACCCGAAGGCTGACGAGGTCGAGGCCCTCCTCCGCCTTCCGGGCGGCGAGCTCGCGCTCGTCGATATCGGCTACGGACAAGTCCGGCTCGAAGTCGCGAGCGAGCGCCGCGTGGCGGCCAACGCCGCCGCCAGGTCGCTGCGGGCGGCGCTCGAAACCGAGGCGCCGGTCGCCGAGCAGGTGTCGGTCGCCTTCTGGATGCGCGCGGACGGTGGCGGCGAGGTGCGTCACCGCAACATCGACTGTGAGCGCTTCGACGAGATCGCGGGTAACTACTCCGCCCCCGTACGCGCCGCGCTGGAGCGCCTGATCGAGATGCGGACGCCCGACCGTGGGCGCCTGATCCTGTGGCGCGGTGAGCCCGGGACGGGGAAGTCCCACGTGCTTCGAGCCCTCGCCCGCGCCTGGTCGTCGTGGTGCTCGGCTCACTTCATCATGGACCCGGACGAGCTCCTCGGCCGCGGCGGTGCGTACATGCTCGACGTGCTCACCTGGGACGACGCCGATGAGAGCCGGTGGCGCCTGCTCATCCTCGAGGACGCCGGCGAGCTCATCGCCGCCGACGCCCGAGCCAGCACGGGCCAGGCGCTGTCGCGACTCTTGAACGTCGCCGACGGGATCCTCGGGCAGGGCACCCGCACGCTCGTGCTCATCACCACCAACGAACCGGTCAAGCGCCTCCACCCAGCGGCCCGGCGCCCCGGCCGCTGCCTCGCCGACCTCGAGTTCACCCCGCTCTCGACCGCGGAGGCGAACGTGTGGCTCGCTGATCGCGGGTACGAGCACCGGGTCGAGCGTCCAACGACGCTGGCCGAGCTCTTCGGGCGAGTGGAGGAGGGCGCGGATGGTCTGACCCCGGCGGAGGTATCGAGCGGCGGGTTTGGCTTCGCGCGGGCGCTCGTCGAACCAGGTCGCGATCAGGCCCCTGCCTGTGCGCCGGGAACGACCGGAAGCACCAGATGCGATGGGCGCGAGGAGTCGTGATAAATCGTCTGGTGCGCCAAGACCGGTCGATCGTCCGCCAAGGTGTTGAGATTCCTCGCGAAGCGAGGAAAGTTACTGCTCGAGACTTCGAGGCCGATACGGTGGCCGGTCGCGAACACATAACTCGTCACGCCGAGCTCGATCTTCCATAGCGACGGCTCGTCAGGCGCCAAAGGACGTATCGCGTCGCACCCTGACCGGTAGCGTCCACGCAAGATCCCGTCAACAATGTTCAGCACGACGCCGCACGGTCGGACGTCGACGAGCTTGGCCGTCATATCGGTGTCCGCGGCGCTCGTCGACGCCCACAGCTGGAGCCATATCGAACCGGTGATCTCGAGCTCTTTCTCCAGCGGCGCGGACCGATACGCCAGGACGTCAGAACGGGCCTCAATCGAGGCCTGGTCGACGGGGCCATGCGGCAGCTGGCCCGGCATGCAGCACACGTTGCCGCCGGCCGTGGGAACAGGATCATCGGGGTTGTAGATAAAGTGGTCGGGCGGCTCTGGCTCTGTCGGGCGCGCCCAGCTGAGCTCGCCATCTCCGGTCGAGGAGCTCGCCTGGCCACTGGAGTGCAGAAACATCGATGAAGTCGTCGCCCGGCGCAGCGGCCACTCGGACTCGTCGCGCCAGGCGTTCGGCCCCATCACGAAGAGCTTCACGGGTGGCTCACCGAGATCGCCGACGCCCTGCAGCCATCGGCGAAGGAAAGAGAGGTACTCCTCTTCGAGGTCGTAGCCCAGTGGCGTCGGAAACTGACCCGATCCGGTGCCGAAGTCGACGCTGCCCACCGCCGTCGTAGTGGGCACGGTGTGGGCCCACGGCCCCATTATCAAGCGTGTCTCGCCACGCGGCCGGCGGGCGGAGAGGGCCTCGAAGTTGCGGGCCGTCCCGGTCGCGA
>JAXDGF010000019.1:0-4203 GCA_034665165.1 Solirubrobacteraceae bacterium
CAAACGTGTAAACGTGCCTCACGAGCCGCGCGTGCAGCGTGTGCACGATCGCCTTGCGAAAGATCGGGGACGCCGGGTCGGGGCCGGTCGAGTGCAGCCCCCGCGCGACCAGCAGCGTGACCATCACGTGATCCGCCGCCGCGCGGCCCCGGTGGGTCCAGTTGGCGGCCATATAGCGGACCACGATCACGACGCGCAACTTCCCGTTCGGCAGCCGCACAACCGTCGGCCGCGACACCGTCGGCACGGGCAGCGCCAAACGCTTGGAGCTCAGGTCTTGATAGAGAGAGTGCCGGCTGCGCCCCGCGAAGTCGGCCTGGGCGACCGGCGCCAGCGATACCGCAGCGAGTGTCATCGCCAAGGCCACCAGCACACCGCGCCCGCGGTTCGCCATCCCCGCCCCTCCATGTCGCCCCGCCCGACCTCCTCATGAGGATGAGGCAGAGTTACTTCTCAAGCGAGCCTAACAGCGGACGCCAACCCGACGAACGAGCGCGCTGAGCCGCCTAAGCGGGGGCCGCCGAGGCGGCGCGCACCGGCGCCGGCATCAGCCAGGCCGCGACGAGCACGAGGCCGAACGCGAGGCACTGGATCACGAGTGCGACCGGATTGCCCGACAGCGGGTCGCCGAACACGAGGATCCCGCCGACGATCCCGGAGACGTTCGCGGCAGTCCCGGTGATCGCGATCACGGGGACGGCCTCGCCATCTTGGAGGCCTTTGGCGGAGGCGTAGAACGCGGCGACGGACGCGATGATGCAGACGAGCAGCCACGGCGACATGAGCCCGGCGGCGCCGTGCGCGCCGATCATCCCCGACATCGCCTTGATCGCGATGTCGGAGACCCCGAACAGGATCCCCGCGGCCGCCCCGAGCATGAACCCGTGGTGCTCACGCGGCGCCCCGATCCGGGGGCCGGCGATCAGCAGCGTCCCGCCGATGATCAGCGCCGCCTCGAACGAGATCATCCCGGGCACGGAGAAGCGCGAGTGGGCACCGTGGGCGGCGGGGAGCGTCAGCCCGAGCAGGATCAGCCCTCCGGCCATCAGCGCGAGGCCCATCCACTGCCGGCGGCCGATCCGCAGCCCGAACAGCCGCTCGGCCATCACCGCCAGGAGCACGACCCCCGAGGCCAGGACGGCCTGCACCAACGACAGCGGCGCCATCGCCATCGCGGCCACGTGGAACACCCACGCCCCGGTGGCGATCACCATCCCAATCGCGAACAGCTTCGAGGCGAACAGCGAGCGGGCGCTCCGCAGCGGCGTGCGCATGTTCACGGCGGGCGCGGCGCAGGCCCCCCTGTGCTTGTACAGGAAGCCGATGTTCGTCGCGAGTGCGCAGACGAGTGCCAGCAGGATGCCGAAGAATGCAGTCATAGAACCAAACCTGGGGCGGCGTTCGGGCTGCTCACGGCTGCTGCCTCACGTGTGCCTCGGCAGCAGACCCGGGCGCCTTGAGTCCGCGGCGGCGTAGTACAGCACATTGACGATGCCGCGGCGGCGCTCGGCGCTCCCATGCCTGACACTATGCCCCGCGCCAGTAAGCGCTTGGTATGAATCGGCCACTGCTCCTGATCGACGTCGATGGGGTCATCTCGCTGTTCGGATTCGATCCCGGACGCCGCCCGGCTGGGCGGTTCGAGGTTGTCGACGGGATCGCCCATTTCCTTTCGGCCACCGCGGGCGAGCACCTGCGTCGGCTTGGCGAGACGTTCGAGCCGATCTGGTGCACGGGCTGGGAGGAGAAGGCGAATGAGTACCTGCCGCACGCCCTCGGACTCTCGGGACCCTTCCCCTACCTGAGCTTCGCCGACGCCACACCGCAGACGGACGGCCACTGGAAGCTGGCGGCGATCGACCGCTATGCCGGCCCCGACCGGGCCGTGGCATGGATCGACGACGCCCACGACGACCGCTGCGAGGACTGGGCCGCCGCGAGGGGCGCGCCGACGCTCCTGATCGGGACCGACCCCGCCACAGGCCTCACCGAGGCCCACGTCGAGCGGCTGCTCAGTTGGGCGGAGGGCCGAGCGGCTGGATCAGGGAATCCGCCGCCCCCAGGATCTGAAGGATCTCGCCGACCTTAAGATCGCCAACGGCTGATCAGCCGACGGCCACGACCGAGTACACCGGCGGAAGTCGCGAGGCGACGGTAGACCACGTCGCCCCCGCGTCGCCCGATCCGAACACCTCGCCGGAGGTCGCGCCGAAGTACAGCTCGAGCTCGTCGCCCTCGCCCTTCCGGTTGAAGGCCTGCCGCAGGACCGTCAGGTAGGCGTTCTCGGCGGGCAGCCCGTCGCCACGCGGGCTCCAGCTCGAGCCGCCGTCGCGCGTCTCGTACACGCGGACGCGTGCGTCCGGCATCACCCGATCCATGTCGGCGACCAGCGGGATCACGTAGGCGCTGTCGGGATCGGCGGGATCGACCGCCAGCGGGAAGCCGAAGTCCGACGGCAGCCCGTCGCCGATCGCCGTCCAGCTCGTTCCCGCGTCGTCGGAGCGAAACACCCCGCCGTGGAACTGCATGAACAGCCGCTCCGGCTGCCGGGGCGCGCGCTCGACGTGGTGCACGCAGCGAGCGTTCAGCGCCTCTTCGCTGGCGTCCTCCGGAAGGTTGCCCGGGACGAGGCCGTCGTTGCCCCGGCGCCACGAGCGCCCGCCGTCCTCGGTCAGCCACATCCCGGCGGCCGAGACGGCGATCGCGAGCCTGTCGGGATCCCCCGGCCAGGTCGAGATCGAATGCAGGCACAGGCCCCCACCGCCCGGCTGCCATTGGGGGCGCGAGGGCTCCTCCCAGAGCGCGGCGTTGAGCTCCCAGCTGGCGCCGCCGTCGTGACTCTCGAACAGGACCCCCGGGTCTCCCCCGGCGTAGAGGGTCCCGTCTGCCTCGCCGGAGGCGATCACCCAGATCCGCTCGAGCGCCTGGTCGCCGCCCTCGGGCAGCGTGACGCCGTCCGCCTGAAGCCATTCGCCCGCGCCGCCTGGATCGTCGGTGTAGAAGATCTTGGGGCCGTAGAACGGCGAGGTCACGGTCGCGAACGCGCGACCGCTCCGCGGGTCGCGAGTCGCGAAGTCGACCGGCTCTCCGGCAAACGCCCGGGTCTTGACCTCGAAGCCCGATGCGGGCGTCCCCTCGAGCAAGAACAGGCCCTTCTTGGTCCCCACAACCAGCTCCGTCATGTTTCAGCCTCCTGTGATCGCCGGTAGCACTTCGACCCGGTCCCCTGACTGCACCGCGGTGCCCTCGGCGCCCCGCTCGCCGTTCACGAACACGTTGATGTGACGGCGGATCAGACCGCGCTCGTCCAGAATCCAGCCGCTGATCTCGGGGTGCTCGCGCTCCAACCGCTTGAGCAGCTCCACCACGGTATCGCCGGTCAGCTCGTGCTCCGCGCGGTCCCCCAAGGGCTTCCGCAGCGGGCCGTGGACGCAGACCACGGTCATCGGCGGAATCCTAGGCGTAGGCGAAGGCATCTCGCCTGCAGGCACGTGTGCCATCGCCCGTTCAGACCAGCGCACCGGCGGAAACTCATCGATCGCCCGAGCGTGAGCCCCGACGGAGCCCACTCAGGAGCGCGTTGGGACTACTTGCAGTTCTGCCTCGCCCAGGCCGTGATGTGCTGCTCGGCCGCACGAAGCTTGGGCTGGTTGAACGACTGGGTGGCTGCCTGGATTCCCGCCACCTGGCTGGGGGTCGGGGTTTGGCCGACCTTGAAGCCGACCTTCGACAGAGCCCCCACGTACGACGTGAATACCTGCGCGATGACCTGGACGTCAGGACGGATCTCGGACGGCGCCGCATTCGCCAGGCCCTGGTACGCGCTCGCGATCCCCTGGAGGTTCGGATGACCGCCGGTGGTCGCGGCGGACAGTGCCTGCCCGAACTTGGCCCCCACGCCGGCGAGCTGTTGGCAGTTCCCGGCGTCCGCGAACCCGGTTGCCGCATGCGTGGTGGCTCCGGCGCTTGTGCTCGGCGTCGGCGCGTTGCTGGCCGCCGAGGTCGTCGTGCTGCTCGAACTGCCGCAGCCCGCGACTATCGCGGCCACGGCGAAAAGTGCTACCGGCATGCCCCTGAAGGTCATGTGCGCCCCTTTCCCTACGACTTGATCGCGTTGGCCTTGCGGACGCAGGCCACTTTTGCGTGGCCCTTCAGCGACTGGCACTTGGCCAGCGCGGTCTTACGGTGGTAGTTGACCGTCGC
>JAXDGF010000020.1:0-27493 GCA_034665165.1 Solirubrobacteraceae bacterium
CCGGGTTGAGAGCGTGATCGCGACCTCCTTGCGCGCCTCAACCGTACGCGAGCGCCCGCCTTCCGTCGAGCTCTCAGAGCTTGTTCAGGCGAGTAAGAGCCACGCAGGTGTAGTTGTGTTCGCCTCCAGGGCCTCGACGAAGCTCGAGCCTTCGCTCGGTGACGGGGTCGACTTCCTGGTCGAGATCCCCGTTCAGTTGACGGATGAGCAGAAACAGATCTGGCGCCGGCAGCTTCGACGGCACCCGGAGGTGACGGACACCGACCTCGACTACCTGGCGGCCTCTTTCTCGCTCTCCGGAGCGGAGATCCAGAAGATCAGCGCCGCCGCGGTGGCGGACGCAGCTGCGGAGGGCGTTCCCGTGAAGATGGTCCATGTGGGTCGGATGCTGGAGCTGGAGTATCAGAACCGATTGTTCGTGGGCCAGCGGACGCGCGAGGCACTCGACCGGCTCACGGGGCGAGGAGTCGTCGCGCGGAGCGACGCACCGGCGGCCAAACCCCGCTCCACTCGCGCCGCTGCTGCCGGTACCGCGGCGAAAACCTCGCCTGTGCTCCCACGCGCGGAATCTCGGCCCTCCACCATGCCCCCCCCTCGAGCGACCACGCCCGCACCCGCACGCGCCGCCGCCAAGCCACCGCCTCCACGCCGGGAGCCGAAGCGGGTGTCCGTGACCGCGCAGGCCGCCGGGGAACCGATTCCCGCACGTCGCAAGCCGGTTCGTGGACGCATCAAGTCCTTGCTTGGGCGCGGGGCGGCTCCAGGTAGGTCGGCTGGCGCGCTTCACGAGGACCCGTACTCGCTCGACGAGCGAGAGCCCACTGCCGGATCACCTTTGAGTGCCCGTATCGAGGCTGCCCTTGGATCCGCAGCCGCCCCCAAGCCCGCGACCGCCGCCCCCAAGCCCGCGACCGCCGCCCCCAAGCCCGCGACCGCCGCCCCCAGGCCCGCACCACCACTGGCCAAGCCTGCTGCCGACCCGGCACCGCCTCCCACGCCCGCTCGTCCGCCGCGCACGGAGCGCCGGCTGCCAGCCGTGATCTCTCCCCGATCGGCCGTGCTCGCGTCACTGAGCATTCTGTTTGCCGCGGCGCTTGGATTCGGTGTCGCGCGCGCGACAGGGGGAAGCCAGCAGCGCACGCTACGCAACAAGCACGCCGCCGCAGGTCTCGTCCAGATCACGTTCCCGTCAACGTGGCGAGAGGAACGTCCCCCCTTCGCTCCGGCGCTCGGCCTCGCCCATGAGCTCGCGATTGGGCCCGGGTCGCCCGGACGTGGGATCTTCGTGCTGGGAACGAGCGATACGCAGAATGGCAAGTTCCATCCCAATCCGCTCGTGGCAATGCTCTCGAGCAGGCCACTGCCGCCGATCGTTACGCTTGGCGGCGCTCGGTTCTATCGCTACGCGGACGTGCACGTTGGCGCCACCGGGAGCTCCGGCCCGGTCTATACGCTGCCAACGACGGTTGG
This sequence comes from Solirubrobacteraceae bacterium, assembly GCA_034665165.1. GTDB lineage: Bacteria > Actinomycetota > Thermoleophilia > Solirubrobacterales > Solirubrobacteraceae > Palsa-465. The sequence continues at coordinate 1,471 of JAXDGF010000020.1, forward strand.
TACGGTTATCGGCGTTTGCATCCCGCAAGGGGCACCCGGATTTCCGAGCAGCTGCGAGGCGATCCTCGCAACGATGCGATTGTCCTCCGCGACTGCGCTCCCGCCGGGTCAGGACGCGAGTTATGCGGCTGCCCTCAACACCGGGATCCACAAGCTCAACGAGGCTCGAACGAAGGCCGTCGCACTGCTGAGCAGCGCGCGTACCGCGCGAGCTCAGGCTGAGGCTGCAGCGGAGCTGGCTACGGCCTATGGAGACGCGGATGCAGCCTTGAGGGCGTTGAGCGCTGGCCCGGCAGCTGCCGCCAACTCGGCGGTGGTCGTTGCGCTTCGGACGACGGCCGACGCGTACGCTGCGCTGGCGGCAGCCGCCGCACGCAACGACGCTCGCGCGTATCGCACAGCGAGCAGCACGGTCATTCGCGCCAACGCCGCGCTGCTCTCTGCCCTCAACCGGCTACGCAGCTTCGGCTATCGCGTCGGTTGACATGCAACGGCAATCAGCCGCCGCCGGTGACCGTCCCCGAGCCGCTTCCGGTCGTCGTTTTCGGCGTTGAGGGCGGGGTGGACGCGACGGATCGCGTGGCCGGCCGGGGAGGAGTGACGACGGGTGCAGGGGCAGCCGGCGCGGGAGTGGTAGCAACTGGAGCGACTGGCGATGGGGCGGGGCGCGCCGGAGGCCGCTTAGGCTTTGGCGCGAGCTTCAGTCCGGGAGGTGCCGGGACTGGTGCCACCGCGGCGAGGCTCAACGGGCTGGTGCTTACCGAACCCGGTGGGAGAGGCGCGACGCGCTGGCGGGCGGAATGTGTCCGCGTGCCCGCGCCCACAGCAAATGCAACGACAAACGCGGCGAGGGCAAGCCCGGCGATTGCGAGCAACTGGCGCGGTTGCAGAGGACCGGATGCGCCGGTGGACCGGTCACCAACCGGCCGGCGAGCGATTTCCGAACCGACCCTCAACGCATGCCCTTCTCTCTTGATGGAACGCCGAGTCCGAGATGATACGCTCGGCGCAGCCGGCTCGGATGCTCCACCGCCGAGCGATAATCTCGCGGTAGAGCATGGCTGGAAGCGAGGTGAACAAGCCCGCTACGCTTTCGACTCGGGGGTGAACGCTGCATAGGATCAGACACTGCGTGCCACGCGCCGTGGCATGCTGGGGAATACGGGCTCGCGCTGGGTGGCTGGCTGCGGCTGCGCTCGCAGTGTCGGTCGCGGTCGGCTGGGGACCGCTCGCAGGATCCGCGGTCGCCGTGAACGCGACCACGACGACGGTTACGGGTTGTGCGCCGGCGACGGTCGCGATCAACCAGTCGACGAGCTGCACGGTGACCGTGTCGGACTCGAACGCCGGCGGCTCGGCGCCACTGGGGTCGGTGACGTTCGCGAGCAGCGGCGCCGGCAGCTTCTCGGGCAATCCCTGCACGCTCGCGCAGGTCGGCGCGACCACCACCTCGACCTGCACCGTGACCTATACGCCCACCGCCGCCGGCACGGGGACGCACACGATCACCGCCAGCTACGCAGCCGACGACTCCACCCACGCCAACAGCTCCGACTCGACCGGCAGCGGGCTGACGGTGCTCCAGCCGAGTAACACTACGCTCTCGGTCGCGCCGGCCACGGCGGTTACCAATCAGAGCGTCACGTTGGCGGCCACCGTGACATCGAACTCGAGCTCCGCGCCCCCGTCGGGAACGGTCACGTTCTACGACGGCCTCACGCCCATCGTTGGATGCGCCGATACGACAGTGGCGGCGCAGGGTGCAACCGTCAACTGCCAGACCTCGTTTGCCGCATCGACATCGCCCGAACAGCTGAGCGCGGTGTTCGTGCCTGCGACCGGCTCAGATGTGGCGGGCTCCAGCGGTGCGACGATACTCACCATCAACCGTGGGGCGAGCTCGACCGTGCTGTCCGTTTCGAGCTCGACAGTGAACGTCGCCGGAAATGTGACCTACGCCGCCACCCTCGAAACGGCGTCCGGGGCGGTCGCTCCCTCGGGGTCGGTGGAGTTCTTCGACGGAAACAAACCGATCCTGTCGTGCACCAGCCAGCCCCTGGAGCGTGGCACCGCGACGTGCATCAAAAGCTACAGCTCGATCGGTCGCCACGTGATCACGGGTGTCTATCTGGGCGATCCAAACTTCGTCGCCAGCTCAGCTTTGCCTGCCCAGACGGTGAGCGTCGTTGCGATCGGCACGATCAGCTCGACCATGCAGTGGACGTTCCACTTCACGCCTTCTTATACGAACATCCTCGCTCTTGTCGTGCACGGAGCGCCGGTTGGCGGAACCATCGTTGTCTCGTGCCACGGCGGCGGTTGTCCGTTCGTCAAACGTGCGATTGCGGTGAAGCGTTGCAAAAGCACGCGAACACAGAAATGCTTGTCGCAGCGCTTCGCGACGGTTCGCGTCGCGGCCGGGTTCCACGCGCGCCGCTTAGCGGTCGGCACGCAGGTAAACGTCAGGATCATCCGGCGCGGATGGATCGGCAAGAACTACCTGTTCACGATGCGCTCCGGCCGTCAGCCAGCAGTCGCGATCGCCTGTCTTGCGCCCGGCGAAACTCGTGCTGGCCGAGGCTGCTGAGGCTTTCTTCCGCGACACCATGACGCTGTACCGCGACCGCAAGCGCCTAAAGGTTGGGCGTGTGCCCTCCGGTCGTCCACTCGGCACCAACGCCCCGCGACGACCCGAACGAAGAAAAGGCCCGCAAAGCGGGCCTTTCTACGGAGGGTGAGCGACGGGACTTGAACCCGCGACCGCCTGGACCACAACCAGGAGCTCTACCAGCTGAGCTACGCCCACCGTGGGTCACCCAATCTACCAACGACCCGAACGAGACCGCTCTGGCGCTCGGGTCAGCGCTTCGGACCGGCCGGCGCGCAAGACTACGTCGCGATGCGGCGCGAACTCGATCGTCTCGCGCGTGGGCTGGGGATCCGCCTCCTACCGGTGGCGCTTGCCCTCCTCACGCTCGCTGCGGGCGCCGCCGGCTGCGGGACCGGGTCAACCGCAAAGCCAGCCACGCACCGGCCGCCTGCGGCCACGACGACGGCGGGTGAAAGCCCGACAGCGCGGGCGCACACCACGACCGCCGCCCCGCCCGCGCTCGGGCGGCCTCCGCTCGGCGGCATGCACCAGCTGCGCGTTGAGCTGACCCACGACATGGGCCTCGCCGGCCGCAACTCGGGCGCCTACGTATACGACATGACGACCGGGACCGAGGTGTTCTCGCTCCGCGCGACGACGAAACGGGCTCCCGCCTCAGTCGAGAAGATCTTCACCACGATCGCCGCGCTCCACGAGCTTGGCCCGCAGGTACGGTTCCGTACCTCCGTGCTCGGCAAGGGGTGGCTTGGGCCGGGCGGGTTATGGCACGGCAACCTCTATCTCCGTGGCGGCGGCGACCCGACGTTCGGCTCGCGGGGCTTCAATCGCCTCTACGAGCAGGGCTACGGACCCACGGTCTCGGAGCTCGTCGAGCAGATCCATCACGCGGGCATCCGTCGTGTCACCGGCCACGTCATCGGCGACGGGTCGCTGTTCGACTCCGAGCCTGGCGTGCCGTCGAGCGGCTTCGCTCCCGACCTCGCCGACATCGGCGGCGAGCTCGGGGCGCTCACCTACGACCATGGCGGCAGCAGCGGGCTGAAGCCCGCGGCCTTCGCCGCCCACGCCCTCGCGCTCGCCCTGCGCGCGAAGCACGTGTGGGCGCTCGCCGCGCGTAGCACCGCCGTCACCCCGAGGAGCGCGCGCCCGCTCGCGCGCGTGAAATCGCCGCCGTTGTCGACCATGCTGCGCCTCATGAACGTGCCCTCCGACGACTTCTTCGCGGAGACCTTCATCAAGCAGCTCGGCGCCCGCTTCGGCGGCACGGGCACGACCGCGGCCGGCGCGACCGTGATCGCCAGCGTGCTCGCCAGCTCTTACGGCGTGCACCCGACCATCGTCGACGGCTCGGGCCTCTCCCGCCACAATCGCACCTCCCCGCTCGAGGTCGTCGATCTCCTTCGCGCCGTCTGGCACACGAGCCCCGGCAACATGCTGTGGGATTCGCTGCCGACCATCGGCGTGGACGGAACGGTGGCCGAGATCGCCACGGGGACCCCGGCCCAGGGGCACTGCATCGCCAAGACCGGCACCCTCGACGGGGTCACCAACCTCGCCGGCTACTGCCACAGCGCCGGCCACCAGCTCGTCGCCTTCGCCCTCTTCGTCGACGGCCCGGCGAACTGGCAAGCGATCCCCATCATCGGGAAGATGGTGGCCTCGATCGCTCGCCGCAACCCAGCCGACCCGTGAGCCGGTGGGCTAGGGGCCCGCGTCAGACGCGAACCCTAATGCTCGCCGAACAGCTTCTCCTGCGCCTGCTCGGTGAAGAACCGTGAGGTGACGGTCTTCTTGCGCGTGTAGAAGTCGACGGCGTCGGTGCCGTGGGCGTGGAGGTCGCCGAGGAACGAGGCCTTCCAGCCCGAGAACGGGAAGAAGGCGACGGGGGCGGCGACGCCGACGTTGACGCCGACCATGCCCGCCTCGACGTCGTGGCGGTAGCGGCGGACGGCGGCGCCCGATTCGGTGAAGATCGAGGTGCCGTTGCCGTAGGGGCTCGCGTTGACGATCTCGATCGCTTCGCCCAGGTCGGCGGCCTCGACGATGGCGAGCACGGGCCCGAACACCTCCTGGCGAACGATGTCCATGTCGGGCGTCACCCCGGTGAGGATGGTGGGCCCGACGAAGGCGCCGTCGGGACCGTTGACGCCGCGGCCGTCGACCGCCAGCTGCGCCCCCGAGGCGGCCGCCGCTGCAATCGCGTCCTCGATCCGTTCGCGGGCCGCGCAGGAGATCACCGGTCCCACGTTGACCTCCGGGTCGAGGCCGTCGCCGACCCGGAGCGCGCGCGCCGCCTCGGTCAGCGGCCCGATCAGGCGCTCGGCGGCCTCGGCCACGGTGACGACAACCGACCCGGCCATGCAGCGCTGGCCCGCGGCGCCGAAGGAGCTCGCGAGGATGCCCTCGACCGCCCGGTCGATGACGGCATCGGGCATCACGACCATGTGATTCTTGGCGCCCCCGAGCGCCTGCACGCGTTTGCCGTGCGCGGCCGCGGTGGCGTAGACGTGGGCGGCGACGGGCGCCGAGCCCACGAACGAGACCGCATCGATCCCCGGGGACTCGAGGATGGCCTGCGCCACCTCGCGGTCGCCGTTGACGAGGTTGACGACGCCCGGCGGGAGCCCGAGCTCGTCGATCAGCTCGAACACGCGGTTCTGGGTCAGGGGCACCTGCTCGGAGGGCTTGAGCACGAACGTGTTCCCGGTCGCGACCGCGAAGGGCAGGAACCAGAACGGCACCATGGCCGGGAAGTTGAAGGGGACGATCGCCGCGCACACGCCGACGGGCTGGCGCACCGTCTCGCAGTCGACGCCGGCGGCGACGTTCTCGAGCACGCGTCCCTGCATCGTCGTGGGGACGGCACAAGCGCACTCGACCATCTCGATCATCCGCCCGACCTCCGCCCGGGCATCGGCGAGCGTCTTGCCCATCTCCGTGACCACGAGCCGGGCCAGCTCCTCACGCGCCCCCATCAGTGCTTCGCGCAGCGAGAACAGCCACCGCGCCCGCTCGATGGTCGAGCGTGAGCGCCAGGCCGGGAACGCGGCGCGGGCGGCGCTCACCGCCTGCTCGAGGTCCTCGCCCGCCGACAGCGGCACGCGTGCGAGCACGTCCTGCGTGGCCGGGTTCACGACGTCGAGCTCGCCCGTGCCCGCGGGCGCCACCCAGCGACCGTTCACGTAGTTCTGCAGCAGCCTGACTTGCGTCGACGTGGCCATGCCCGGCTCTGATTGTTGCAGCGCGGCCCAACCTTGACCTGGAAAAGCGCCTCTGCAAGGGTGCTGAGGAGTGGAGCTGACCCACGATCACCTGCAGCAGGCGGCGCGCGAGCACCTGCTCCTGCACTTCTCCAAGCAGGGGATCAGCGACCTGCTCGTGCTCGAGCGCGGCGAGGGCCCCTACGTATTCGACACCCGCGGGCGGCGCTACGTCGACGCCCTCTCGAGCCTGTTCTGCGCCCAGATCGGCTACTCCTACGGCGAGGAGATCGCGGGCGCGGCCGCCGCCCAGATGACGACACTTGCCTTCAGCACCAACTGGGGCATGGCTCATCCCCGCTCGATCGAGCTCGCGGAACGGCTGGCCGAGCTGGCGCCGGGAGACCTGACCCACGCCTTCTTCACCAGCGGCGGGTCAGAGGCGGTCGAGGCAGGCTGGAAGGTCGTGCGGGAATACCACCTCGCCCGCGGCGAGCCCCAGCGAACCAAGGCCATCGCCCGCGACATCGCCTATCACGGCGTGACCCTCGGCGCGCTCTCTTTCACCGGCGTGGCACGCTTCAAGAACGAGTTCGGCCCGGCGCCCATCGACGTCACCCACGTCTCGAACACCAACGCCTTCCGCGCGCCCGACGGCAAGGACCCGGAGCGCTTCTGCGCGCGGCTGCTGGACGAGGTCGAGCAGGCGATCGTCGCCGCCGGCCCTGAGGAGGTCGCGCTCATCATTGCCGAGCCGGTGCAGAACGCCGGCGGGTGCCTGGTGCCGCCACCCGGCTACTGGGCCGGGCTGCGCGAGCTCGCCGATCGCTACGGCGCGCTGCTGATGGCCGACGAGGTCATCACCGGCTGCGGGCGGCTCGGCGAGTGGTTCGGGATCGCGCGCGAGGGCGTCGTGCCCGACCTCATCAGCCTCGCCAAGGGCGTGACCTCGGCCTACGCGCCCATGGGCGCGCTGATGGTCTCGGAGGACATCGCCGACGCGCTCGTCGCCGGCGCCAGCCCGCTCCGTCACGGGATCACCTTCGGCGGGCACCCCTTGTGTGCCGCCATCGCCCTCCGCAATATCGAGATCTTCGAACGCGACGCGGTCCTCGAGAACGTCCGCGAGCTCACCCCCTACCTCGAGGCGCGCCTGGACGAGCTCAGCGCACTGCCCATCGTCGGCGACGTCCGCGGTGCCGGCTTCTTCTGGGCCATCGAGCTGGTCAAGGACGACGAAGCCACGCGCTTCGATCAGGCCGAGCGCGACCGCCTCTTGCGCGGTTTCCTGCCCGGACGCCTGCTCGAGGCGGGCATAATCGCCCGCGCCGACGATCGCGGCGACGCCGTCCTCCAGATCGCTCCCCCGCTCATCAGCGACCGCGCCGTGCTCGACGAGATCGTGGCCGCACTCGCGGACGTGCTGAGTGACGCCGGCGATTACATGGGTCTCAGCGCTTAGGGACCTCGCGGGCGGCGAGCGCCCTACCGGGCGAGCCCAGGCGCCAGCAGGCGATGGACCTTTAGCCCGAGCCCGAGCGCCTCGCGATCGCAGCACAGCGTGGGGTCAAGGCCGGTGAGGTCGCGGATGCGCTCGAGCCGGTGCATGACCGTGTGGCGGTGGGTGAAGATCGCCGCCGCGGTGGCATTCATGTTGCAGTTCGCGTCGACGTAAGCCCACAGGGTGTGGACGAGCTCGGTCTGGTTGAGCTCGTCGTAGCGGACCACGGCGGCGACCGTGCTCTCGTAGAACTCCTGAACCTCCTCGGGATGCGAGGCGAGGACGCGGACCAGGAGCTTGTAGATACCCGTGCCGATCTCGTCGGTGATGACCATTCCCGAGTGCTGCATCGCCCCGAGCACGAGCTCGGCCTCGCGCACGGCGCAGCCGAGCTCGGCCGGGTCGGCGTGAAAGCTCGACATCCCCACGGTGCCGAACCGGCGCACCCGCGCCGCCAGCCGCCTCGCCCGGGCCATGCTCGGCTCGGAAGCGTGTCCCGTGCCGACGGCAGGGAGCGCCGCATAGACGCGGGGGCGCGCGTCCGGCCCGGCACCGTCGAGCTCCTGGGCCAGGGCGCCTGGGTGCTCGGCCACAATCATCGCCACCACCAGTCGGGGCCGGTCGACCGTCAGCTCGGCACACAGGATCGCCGCTCCGCCGGAGAGGTCGCACCCGAGCCGGGCCGCACGCCGGACGATCTCGGGGCCGGTAAGGTCGCGGCGCGAGCGCAGCTCCTCGAGCAGCGACCCGCGCAGGTGTTGCTCGGTCTCCTCCTTGGCGTCCTCGATCGCGAGCGCCGTGAGCGCGGCGGCGGCGGCCAAGCGCAGGTACTCGGACACCTCGGGCCGCGGGGCGTTCTCGCTGCGCAGGAGGGCCACTACCCCGACGATCTCGTCCTTGAAACGGATCGGCGCCTCGGCCACAACCTCGACCGGAACCGCCGATGGACGTCCACGAACCCGTTCCTCGACCCAGCGCTCGAGCGCCGCCAGGTCGCCCGAGGTCCGTACTTCACGCGGAGCGCAGGCGACCCCCAGCCTGGGGATTAGGACGGCGACGGGCCCACCCGCCGTGGCCGCCGCGAGCTCGGCCACGCGCGAGATCCCGTCCCCTTCGACGACGGCGTCCATCATCGCCGCGTGGGTCTCGCTCAGCTCGTCGAGCAGGCGGTTCTGATGCTCGGAGGGAAGCGCCGCTACCCGGCCGGGAAACTGCGTTTCGGCACCCCCGCCGCGGCGCCGAGTCGGCACGGCAATCCTGGTGCTCGCCATACCGCCAGTATCTCCCGAGGGCGCGCGTCCGCTCATCGGCCCCGTGTCCAACATGCGCGCTCGTTGTCTTAGCCAGCTGGCTCCCGGCCCGGCGTCCCGCTCGGCGCGTCTGGTAGCGTGGCCAATCGTGCGTAGGGTGCCGATGATCACCGCCGTCCTGACCGTCGCCATACTGATCGCGGCCTCGGCCGCCTCGGCCGCCGGCGGCGGGACCGCAACGGTCACGCTGACCCCCAGCAAGGCGAAGGCCGCCGCGAGCGCGGCCGTCTCGATCTCGGGCGTCACGGGCTTCTCGACGCTCCCGACATCCGTCGACCTGCTCCTCCAGCCCGGATTCACCTCGAGCCTGAACTCCGTGACGGCCCTCTGCACCAGCGCGGAGGCGAGCAGCAGTATGTGCCCGCCCGCCAGCGGCATCGGCACCGGATCGGTGGGCATCAGGTTCTTCGGCAGCCCCGCGACCGTCCCCGTGAACCTCTTCCTCGGCGCCCCGCTCCACGCGGGCGATATCGCCTCGGTCATCCTCGTCGGATCCCTTGGCGGCACCAACCTCGACGTCTCGGGGCGGCTGTTTACACCCGCCCAGGGTGGAGTCGAGGTACTGCTCTCAGGCTTCCCGTCGGCACCGGTGACCCTCGATTCGTTCAGCTTCTCGCTCGCCGCGTCCCGGAGCGTGTCGAGCATTGTGACCAAGACGGTGATCAAGACGGTGATCAAGAAGATCTTCGTGGGCAAGGGCAAGAACCGCCACAAGAAGAAGGTCAAGAGGAAGGTCAAGACGAAGCTCAGGACGACCGTCACGACGGTCTACTCGCTCATCACCGACCCTCGGACCTGCTCGGGGACCTGGACCGGCACGGCCACCTTGACCTACACGTCGGGCTCAGACGTTCTCCCGCTCAGCACGCCCTGCACGCCCTGACCGGGTAGCGCCTCCGAGCGCACTTTCTCTAGTAGGAACGGACAATTGCGCCCGTCCGCCGTCTATGCGGTGTGGAACTGAGACGGCCCCAAGCGCTAAAGATCCGGCCTGCGACGCCGATACCCCAATGCAGGCAGGGGCCGCCAATCGGCGGCGGTCGCTGCCGATCTGCGGACGCGATGCGCTACCCACCGGCACCCCTCGACGAACCTCGCCTGCGCGCGGAGTCGAGGTACGCCGAGTGCGCGACGAGTGAGCGCGAGCTCCGGCCCCGGAGGCCGGCATGAACCGCCTCCTCACCGTCGGCGCCCGCCGACCGCGGGCCGCGCTCGCGGCGTGGCTCGTGGCGACGGCGATCCTCGGGATCATCGGCCTCGGCGTCGGACAGCACCTCGCCGTCAGCAACCTGCTCGTGCCCGGCACCGAGTCCGCGCGCGAGGCACAGCTCTTCGAGCAGCAGTTCGGCAACGGCATCTCCGCTCCCGTCCTCCTCACCGGGCCCGAGGCCGCGCTCAACACCGAGGGCCCGGCGCTCGCCCAGGCTCTCGGGCGACTGCCAGGCGCGCACGTCGTCTCGGCCTGGGACGGCGGCTCGATCGGCCGGAGCCTGCGGCCCACGTCCGAATCGGCGCTCGTCCTCGTAGCCGTGAGCCGCACCGGACACACCTCCGCCACCGGGATCGAGAACGCGATCCGGGGTGTCGTCAACGCGCGGGTCAGCGCACCGGTTCGGGGGCGGGTGAGCGGCCTCGACGCGGTCGGCCTGCAGCTCGAGAGCGCCTCCCTGTCCGCCATCCACCGGGCCGAGCTCATCGCCATCCCCATCCTCCTGATCGTGCTCCTGCTTGTGTTCGGCTCGCCGGCCGCCGCCGCCATTCCCGCCGTACTTGGGTTCGGCACCGTGTTTGCCGGCTTCGGGCTCATCTCGCTCCTCACCGCGATCCTCCCCCTCACGGAGCTCGCCACCGTCGCCGCTTCGATGATGGGGCTCGCGCTGGGCGTCGACTACTCGCTGCTCGTGGTATCGCGCTTCCGAGACGAGCTCCGCCACCCAAGCGACGCGCGCGAGGTTCGTCGCGCCGCGACCGTGGCCGCGCTGCGCGCCGGCCGGACCGTCGCCTTCGCGGGCGGGGCCATCGCGCTTCTCATGCTCTGCGCCCTCGCGGTGGCCGCCGGCACCCTGCTTCTCTCGGCCGTCGTCGGCGTGATCGTCGTCGCCGCCGTGAGCGTCGTCTCCACCATCGTCGCGGCGCCGGCGGCCCTGGCCCTGTGCGGCGCGCACGTCGCCAAGGGCGGTACGCGCGGCGCGACCCGGCCGGACACCGGCGATGTCAGCCGCTCGTGGATCGCACGCGCCGGCCGCTCGAGGGTGATCGTGGGCGTGGCCGTCGCCGGCCTCCTCGCCGTGGGCTGGCAGGCGCTGTCGCTCGCGACGGGCCCGCCCGATGCGCGCCAGCTTCCCGCGGCCAGCAGTGCCCGCCAGGACTATGAGGCCGTGAGCAAGCGCGCCGGCCCCGGCTGGCTCACGCCCTACGAGCTCCTCGTCGTCGTCCACACCGGCGCCATCACGACGCTGCCGCGCCTCGACGCGCTCGCGAGCGCGCAGCGGACGATCGCGAGCGACCCCGACGTCGCCGGAGTCATCGGCCCGGGGCCGCTGGCCCGGCAGGCGCGGCCCCTGAGCCACGCCGAGGCGACGGTGGCAACCACCAACCGGAACCTCAAGCGCAGCGCCGACGACGTCGGCGCCCTGTCGACGAGCCTTGGCCGGGCCGCCGCGGGCGCCGGGCGCGTGAAGTCGGGCTTCGCGCAGGCCACGGCCGCCGTCCAGGCCATGGCCAGGGGCGGCGCCGACACGAACAGCGCCGTCCTCCGCCTGCGCGGCGGCCTCGAGCAGGCCGCCGCCGGGAGCCGCCTCACCGACGCCGGCCTTCTCCAGGCCGCCCAGGGTGCGATCCGCGTCGCGACCGGTGGTCACAGCGCCGCCGCCGGCGCCGCCCACATCGCCGCCGAACTCGGCCTCGGGAGCGCGACGGCCGCCTCGGCCGGCCCCCGCCTGCACTCGTTCGCCCAGAAGCTCCACGCCGACGCCACCAGCCTCGGCGGCCTCGCAACCTCCGTGAGCGGGCTCGGCACCGGACCGCAGAGCGCGACCGCGCAGCTCGCAACCGCGAGCCAAGATCTCGCCGCCATGCAGGTCGGGCGCAGCGACCCCCACTACGCGGCCGTCGCCGCAGCCGTCCAGGCAGCGCAGTCAGCACTCGCGAGCACCCCAGCCGCCGACGGCCTCGCCGACCAGCTGCGGACACTCGGGGCCGGCGAGCAGCAGGCGGGCAGCGAGGCCGATTACCTCGCGACCTCCGTCGCGCAGCTCACACAATCGGCTACCCGCCTCAAGCTCGGGGCGCAACGCCTGTCGGCAGGGCTCGCAGCGCTCGAACGCGGCCAGAACGCGCTCGCCGCCGGAGTCAAGCGCCTCGCCTCGAGCGGCACCGCGCTCACCGCCGGACTGACGTCACTTTCCAACGGCACCGCCACGCTCGGAAGCCGGCTCGGCACGCTCCGAACCGGGGCCGGAGGCCTGGCCCAAGGCCTTGCCCGCGAGCAGCGCCAGGCCCAGCTCCTGACCTCGGCCCTGAGCGCCGGTAAGCGCAACGCCGCGGCCACCGCCAAGGCCACGCCCAGCCACTCGCACCTGCTCGGGACCCTCTCGAACAGCCCCGGCTTCTTCCGCTCCGGCTATCTCGTGCTCGCCGGACTCGAGGGCAGCGCCGCGGCCCAGCACGCCGGCGTCGACTTCACTGTCAACGCCGCGCGCACCGGCCAGGCCGCGCGGATGATCATCGTCCCGCGCTCCGCCCCCGGATCGGCGGCCACGGGAGCGCTCCGTCACCGTCTCGAGAAGGTCGCGCGCTCCCTGGCCGCCGCCACCGGCGCCCGGGTCCTCGTCGGCGGGCCCGCCGCTCAGCTCCGCGACTACTCGACCGTGGCCGCGGGCCGCATGCCACTGCTGGTGGCCGTCCTCATGCTCGCAACCTTCGTGCTCCTTGTGGTCGTCTTCCGCTCGCTCTTCGCCGCGCTCGTTGGGGTCCTCTTGAACCTCCTGAGCGTGGGCGCCGCCTTCGGCGCCCTCTCGCTCCTCTTCGGCGGCGCCCACCCCGCGCTCGGCGGTCCCGGCCACATCGACGCCCTCAGCGTCAGCGCCATGTTCGCCGCCACCTTCGCCCTCTCGATCGACTACCAGTTCTTCCTCCTCATGCGCATCCGCGAAGGCTGGCTGCGCACCGGAAGCGTCTCCCGCGGCGTCGACTACGGAATCGCGCGCACCGCCCGCGTCGTCGCGGGCGCGGCCGCTGTCATGGTCGGCGTCTTCCTCGCCTTCTCCACCTCTGACGTTGCCACTGTCCGCCAGCTCGGCGTCGGCCTCGCCATCGCCATCTCCCTCGACGCGACCGTCGTCCGCCTCATCCTCCTCCCCTACGCCCTGCGCCTCGGCGGACGGTTCACCTGGTGGCTCCCGAGCTGGCTCGAGGGCCGCCTGCCCGTCCTCGACGTCGGCGTCGATCGCCGCCGCGCCGAGCGGCGCCGAGAGCTCGTCGTGGCGCCGGGTGGGAACGCGGTTCCCCGGGCCGACCGGGAACTCGAGCCGCGCCGCCACACGGGCCCGCCCCGCGAGCGGACGCGCCCGGCCCGAGACCGCGTCCGGCCCGTCGTGCCCGCCGCCGTAGCCGCCGTCCAGGCCCCCCGCGTCGCCCCCGGGCACGAGCTGGCCCCCGGGCACGGTTTGGCCCCCGCGCCCGTCGGCGCGACGGTCGTGGCGCTACGGCGCGAGGGCGCGACGTCGCGCGGCTGAGGCCGTGCGGCTAGTGACGCGGGCCGCGCAAGCCCGGAAAGATCTCGAACAGCCGTTCGGACGCGGTTGCCCGTTTCGCCGCGTTCAGCGGCCCCTTGGCGCGCACCTGATCCGCGAGGTCGATCACGTTCTTGGCGTTCTTGGGCGTTAGGCCCGCAGTCCGGGCTGCGTCCCGGAGAATGTCTTGTGCATCCATCGCGCTACATTATATGTTGTAGTGCAATAGCCGGGCCCCCAGATCGCACATGAGGGCAAGAACGTGAGGGTAGATGGAAGCGATGCACCGTGATCGCGTTGAGTTGCTGTTGAAGGAGGCCGCGGCCAACCATGTCGCGCTGGTGGACCGGTTGCCGCCGAAGGTGGCCTCGCTGCCCGTCGACGCTCAAGGCCTGACGCGCGCCATCGATCACCTCGCGGCGGCGGCCGGGTTGTCATCGGACGAGCGCCGCGCGCTCGTCCAACCCCACGCGGCAAATCCAGCCGTTCTCCACGCTCGTGTCTTCGGGTTGACGGGCCTGACGCGCGAGACGGTGGTCGCTTCGTTCGTCGAAGGGGCGCGCGTGCGCGCGGACGTGCTCGCGGATCTGGCCGACCTCGTGGGGGGCGAAGAGTTGGGCTGCCACGTCCGGGGTCTCCTGATCGCCCACCCCCCGCCCGCGACGGCGAAGGAAGACAACGCCCTGGCGGCCCTGCGCGCCACCTACGCCGCCCACGAGCACGCCGCGATCACGATCGCCGCGAGTCTCGACCGCGGCTTCTACTAGGACCGCTTCGGTCAGGTTCACTCCGCCGGCGGCACGACGGGCAGCGAGGACATGTCGGCGAGCGGGTAGACCTCGAAGTGGGAGTAGTTGTAGACGGGGAGCGTGGCCAGGAGCATCTCGAGCTCGTCGTTGGACGCCACGTTGAAGATCCACGCACCTCCGTGGTACCCGACGATGTGGTAGCGGCCGATGACCTTGCCGTTCTCTTCGAGCGGCTTGGCGACATCGGGCATGCGCAAGACGCTGCGCATCATCTCGCCCGACAGGACCGAGATGTCCATCTTCCATATGACCAGGAACTTCATGGCCGGTACCCGCCAACCGGACTAGCAACCCGGCCCCGCGCAGGCGAAGGCCGGGGTTCGGCCGGCGATTCGGGCCTACTCCGAGACGGCCCTGTACCCCGTACCCGGGCCACCGTTCGTCTCCGTCAGGTCGGGAGGCAGAGTTGCGTGGAGCGCGCGGGCGGCGGCTTCGAGATCCCGGTTGATCGCGCCCGCGACCTGTCCGATCGGGGCGGACTGCTCACCCGAGGCCCCGACCGCAGGAAGGATCTTGTTCAGCTTCCCCACGACGTGGGCGAGGAGCGCCGCGATATAGATGAGGTAGAAGGCGATCACCGCCACCGCCGCCCCAACGAGGATAAGAGTTATCACCGCTACAGCCGGCACCGGCTCACCCCAATCTTTCTAGCGCGCTCGCGTAGCGCTCGATCTCTGGACGGGCCGTCGCGACCAGGCCCTGTGTCTGCGCCAGCTCGCTCACGATCGTGTGAATGTGGTGAGGGAAGAGCGAGACATCGGCGTCGATGCTGTCCGCGTACGCACTGATTTGAAGCACCGGGCGCAACAAGCGCTGGAGGACGAGTATCACTACCGGGACGATCACCACGGCAAAGACGATCACGCCTATCCACCACAGAATCATCGACGTCCTCCGATCGTGAGACGCTCGGCCTTGTCGGCCGCCGAGATAACTGATCCCGCAATGTCACCCAGGACCGCGTTGACCTTGGTGACGTTGGGCGCCGCCGCCCGGAGCTGACGCTCGACGGCGCGTGCCCCCCATGCCACCTCCTGCAGGATGGCGACGATCTGCCGGAGCTGGCCGGCGATGACGAGGAGAAAGACCGCAAGCACAGCGACGAGGGCGACGATGTCCAGAACCGTGAGGATTATGAGAAGTGTCTCGCTCATAGGCTCGAGAGCATCTTGTCGTGACGGATGAGCTCCTCGCGGAGCGCCACCCCGATCGACGCCGTGCCCGCGAACTGATACAGGCCGGTCGTGTTCTGGGCGAGCAGCTTCGTCGTCATCCACAGCAGGTCGACACCGTTGATGATGTCGTTGACGAGGCCCCGAAGCAGGCTCAAGACGGCGATCACGACGAGAACCACAACGAGTCCCAGCCCGAGCGCCACCTCCCACATAATGGTCTGGTTGGAACCAATGGCCGATACGATCATCGCGATGCCTCCGATCGCTTACTCTCGATTGACTCCCGCGCCGCCTCGGCCGCTCTCCAGATCACTGTCAAGAGCGCGTTTGTCTTCTGTACCTCCCATATCGGGAGAGTGACATGGCGGGCCTGGTCCATGAGCTTGATTCCCTCCCGGGCTTGCCTGCCGATCCGTCCGGCGAGGCCCAGGATCGTTGCCGCGACGATCACGACCACGACCACGACCGTAAAGCCGATTCCGATCCCGATGAACCACCACTTGATGGTCCCGGCTGCTGTCAGCAGCATGTCTCTCTCCCTGCTCGAAGCGGGGCATTCCTCGCTGTTGGTGTGAAACATATACCGTAAGGTGACACTAGCGCAACCTCCTTAGTGCGTAGCGCAGGCCATGCAGGGGTCGAAGCTACGGATTGTGCGCAGGATGTCGAGCAGCCCGCCCTGCGCCCCTCCGCTCAGCAGCTGGGTCGTGCCTACTGCCTGCTCGCAGGGCCCAGGTACTCCGCGGGCATCGCGTGGCGACATCGTCCACGTCGACGGCGCGAGGATCTGGTAATTCCGGATCACGCCGTCATCGATGGTCATATGGTGACTCAGGTATCCCCGTCCCGACGCCCAGAAGCCGATACCGGGGCGCGCGCCCTTGGGGATCTTGAAGCGGTTGGACATCTTCGAATCGCCGGAGACAACCGTCTCGCCCTCCCGCTTGAGATCCAACACGATGAGCATCTGCTCGTACGCGACCAAGGTCGAATAGGCAAGCCCGTAGGCCCGGGCGCGGTTGCGCTCGAAGGTGCCCCACTTGTCGGGCGTCCGCCACTCGAGCACCGACGGCGGGAGCGCGGCGCGCGGCATGGACAACAGCACGCTGTCCCCGGTCGTCTCGATGAACCGGCGCTGAGGCATCCTGTTGGCCATCGCCGTGATCCACAGGCGCGCGCCGGGCCCGGTCTCCATCGGGTTGCCCTGCCAGCGCGGGGCCGTCGACCACGAGTACTTACCGCTCAGCCTCGCCTCCGCCGGGCGCGGAAGCGTCTGCTTGTGAGACGGATGATTGTCGCCCTGCCAGCCGTCGTAGAAGGAGTGCTCGACGAACTCCTCCACCGCTGAATCGATCTCAGGCAGGCGGGTCGTCAAGAGACTGCCGTTGGTGATGACCCCTGGCGTAGCCCAGCGCCGCTCGCCCCACTCGGCGCAATTCTCGAATCTCGCGTTATAGGCGAGGGGGTCGTCCCACTGGCCGAGGTCGATGAAGTTAAGCGGCCCGGCACCCGAGTCGCGATACCGAGAGTTGGCCTCGAAGTAGAAGTTGATCAGGTCGTCCCAGATCGCCACCGCTCGCTGCGCGTAATCGGGGAACTTGACGATCCGCAGGAGCATCAGGTTCATGTCCGCGACATCGATCGTCGAACTGAGGCCGGCCGGGATCATGGTCTGTGGGTGGGGGTACTTGCCCCCGATCATCACGTACGCCTCACGCGCGAGGCGCGATATGCGCAGGGCCTCTTGGTAGAGCTCGCCCGTCTCGAACGTCAGCGCGGTCATGATGTCGGCGATGACCTTGTAGCCGTGGATGGCGGCACCCGGCGCCTGCGACTGCTGCGCGCGCTCCCATAGGTCAGGAGTGGCCTCCCGCACCGTCGGCTCGGAGTAGTCCGGGCCCACGCGCGTGAAGAGCTGGAGCGGATAGTCGACGAGGTTCTCCAGCGCCGAGAGCAGATTCCGGGCCGCGATCGCCATCGGCGGTGGAGCAGCCCCGAGGGCCATCTCGCAGGCCATGGCCGCGGCGATGGCGTGGGAGCCGCCGCACACGCCACAGGCACGGCTCGAGACGAAGACCGCGTCGCGCACGTCCCGATCGTTGAGGATAACTTCGTAACCGCGGAAGAGGGTGGCGAGCGCGTTCGCCTCAGCCACCATGCCGTTTGAGGCGATGGCGGCGTGGAACGACAGCGCGCCCGCGACCCGGCTCACGGGATCGACGTCGACGTGACCCTGCTGCCCGGTCATGGACATGGCCATTTACCTGATCTCCTCTCGGGGCTTGATGGGTTCCTGGAGAACGGGGACGCTCCGCTCGAAGTCGAGCCCCTCCTTGCGCAGGATGTCCATCGTCTGGGGCAGGGGTGTCTCCCTGGCTTTCTTCCTGAGGTCGGCGGACCCGTGGTATTGCAGCTTCCGGTAGAAGAAACTCTCGACCTTGTCGACAGGCGTCTTGCCCCCGTAGGCGCGCGCCCAGGGGGTCGGGACCTCGTGGGCGTTGTCCCAGTTCGTGGGCACGGTGTTGCCGGACTTGACCGATAGCCGGCGCAGGCGCCGGATCCCGCTGCCGTATACCTTCGACACGGTCCCGGACAGGAACGACCCCGGCGGGGTCTTGTAGAACGGCGCGTACTTGTCGGGGAAACCGGGCATGGTGCAGCCGATGCACGCGCCTCCGGCCACCATGCACCCACCCAGGTGATTGATGGCGCCGCGCTCCACGATGTTGCACTGGACCACGGGGCCCCAGCAGCCGATCTCGACGAGACACTGGTTGTCACCAGGCGCCTCGGAGAACACGCCTTCCTCGTAGTACCCCGCCTTTGGGCAGTGCCGATGGACGGTCTCGCCGAACATCCACACGGGGCGGCCGAGCTCGTCGAACTCGGGCAGGGGCTGGACGTTCTGCATCGCGCTCAGGACCGTGACGAGGACCTCGGTGAAGTTGTCGCCGACCGGTGCGCAGCCCGGCACGTTAATGACCGGGATACCCGCGCTCGAGCGGTAGCCGGCGCCGAGGTAGTCCATCATCCCCATTGACCCGGTGATGTTGCCGGCGGCGGCCGGAATTCCGCCGTACGCGGCGCACGTCCCGATCGCGATGCACGCCGCGGCCCGGGGGGCCAGCGCCGCCAGCCAGTCCGTCACCCGATCGGATTGCCCGGTGCTGCGCCGGACGGCAAATCCGCCCACGCCGAGGGCGGCGAAGCAGCCGCCGGTCGGAGGCAAAGCCTGATCGTCGGGGACCGAGCCCTCGAGCACCACGATGTAAGGAGCGTCGAGCGCTCCCGCGAGCGCACGCTTGAACGGGTCCATGAAGGCGTCGCCCGAGTCATCGGCGAGCATCGGGTGATGCAGCTCGACATTGGGCATGAGCGGGATCACCCCCGCTTTCAAATCCTCGATGGCAGGGTTACTCGCCCCCATCATCGACACCGTGCAGCCATCGCAGCTCATGCCCGACAGCCAGAACACGTGCACCTTGCTGAGCGATTGCACGAAGCCAGGGCCTGGGCCGGCACCAAGAGCAGCACTCGATCTAAAGGACATGGGGTCTCCCTCCTCCCGCCTGGGCGGCGGAGCCGAAGCCGTGGTTGGTCTGAAGCTGGCGCCGACGCTGCGGGCGTCCACCGCCGAGGTCGGCGAGCAGAGTGCCGAGCCCGGCGATCGCGCGCGGATCGTGGCCGGGCACGAAGTCATCCACGTAGGGCATGGCGGCGCGCATGCCGATCGCCAGCGGCTGATCCTCGACCAGCATGGGGCGCGGATTGATCCAGACGAGCCGGCGAGACTGGAGCTGAAGACGCGAGACCTCGCTCGCCAGCACTACAGGATCACCGCGGTCCCAGCCATCGCTGACGACGATGACGATCGCACCCCGAGCGAAGCCGCGCCGTCCGTAAGTCTTATTGAACTCGCCGAGCGCACCACCGATCCGCGTGCCACCGGACCAGTCGGCGACGGCCTCTCGCGCGCGCTCCAGCGCGCGCTCGAAATCATGGCCCGACAGCCACCGGGTGAGCCGAGTCAGGCGCGTGGCGAACACGAACGCTTCGGCATTACTGGATGCCCCCAGCGCCGCCTTGAGCGAGCCGAGGAGCACCCTCGAGTAGCGCTCCATCGAGCCCGAGACGTCGCAGATGAACAGCAGCCGGCGCGGACGCTGGGTGGGACCACAGTAAGAAAGCCTGACCGCCTCACCATCGGTGGCAAGCGAGTTGCGCAGCGTATGCCGGAGATCGAGACCGCCACCGCGGCACGCCGGACGCAGGCGGCGGGAGCGGCGCTCGGGAGCATTTCGCTTGATCGCCTCCGCCAGCTTGCGGAGGGCCACGAGCTCGTCGTGGGCATAATCCAGTCGCCCTTGCTCCCCGAGCGCCTCGGCCGGACTGTAGGCCGCGAGCACGCCGCGCTGCTCGTTACTGGCACCATCTTCGGTCTCGGCGCTCGGGATGTCACGCGTGGCCTGGTTCTGCTGCCCGTCGACCGGTGCCGAGGCCTTTCCGCCCTGGCGGAACTGGGGGAGCGACTCGCCACCTTGGCGGGCGCCGCTCATCCGCGGGTCGCTCTCGCCGTGCTCGGAGCCGCGCGTGCCGGGCACGAGCTCGTGCCCGGACCAGAAGCGATCGAAGATGGAGTCGAAGGCCGGGCGCTCGTCGGGATCGTGGACGAAGGTGCCCTTGGCCGCCCAGTACACCTGCTCGCGCTCGCGCACGTCGACCTCGGCCAGCGCGCGGTAGAAGACCAGCTCGCTGTCCACGCTCGCGCTCAGTCCGTGGTGTCGGAGCGCCCGGGCCAAGCCCACCGCGGCGCGCACGATGGCCTGATCGGGCGAGCCGTCGGGGACCTGCGAGCGCAGCACCTCAGAACCCCCGCCTGGCGTACATCTCGGCCGCGAGCTGGTGCGCCTTGTTCAGACGCTCCTGGAGCCCGTTCTCCCTGACATGGTTGAGGTCCTCGCGCTCCTTGAGCAGCGTGCCGAGCGTACGGTCGGCCGTCGAGGCGTCGATGTCGTTGCGCCCCATGACGTGCAGGGCCTCGGCCCAGTCGAGCGTCTCTCCGACGCCAGGGGAGCGGTACAGGTCGAGCCAGCGCAGATCCTGCACGAACGCGCACACTTGGGTCGCCAGGCGCTCGGCGACGTGCGGGAGGCGGGCGCGCGCGATTGCCACCTCGCGAGCGAGATCGGGATGGTCGATCCAGTGGTAGAGGCAGCGGCGCTTGAGCGCCTCGTGGAGGTCTCTCGTCCGGTTCGAGGTGATGATGACGGCAGGCGGTACGTCCGCCCGGATGACCCCGATCTCGGGGATCGTGACCTGGAAGTCGGACAGGAATTCGAGCAGGAAGGCCTCGAACTCGTCGTCGGCGCGATCGAGCTCGTCGATCAGGAGCACCGCACCGGGCTGCGTGAGGGCGTCGAGCAGTGGTCTGCCGACGAGGAACTCCCTGGAGTACAGCTGAGCCGTCCCCCCTGCTCGCAGCTGCAGGAGCTGGCGCGGGTAATCCCAGTCGTAGAGGGCATGGTGGACGTCGATGCCCTCGTAGCACTGCAGCCGGATCAGTGGCGAGTTGGTGGCCGCGGCAAGCGCCTTGGCGAGCTCGGTCTTGCCTACTCCAGGCTCGCCCTCGAGGAGCAGGGGCCGGCGCAGCTTAAGGGCCAGATAGACAATCGTGGCCAGCCCCTCGTCGGTGAGGTAGCGCTGGTTGCCGAGGGCACCTGCCAGTTCCTGGATCGAGTTAAAGCCAGCCATCGACGGCCTCCTCGATCTTGGTCACGGCGAGGGCAACCGCGCGCTCGACGGCGGGCGACAGCCCGGCGCCGAGCTCGTCCATGTCGGCCGGCTGGCAGCCCACGATGAGCACGCGGTCGGGCAGGAACCCCATCGTCTTGGCCATCGAGAGCACGCGATCGGGGTTGGCCAGGTGAACGTCGGGGACGTGAACCCCCTCGAGCACCTCGGGAGTGATGAGAAAGACCGTGCCCGGTTCCGCGCCCCGGTCGACGGCGTCGATGAGGATCAAGGCGTCACAGCCGGCCATCAGCTCCTGGAGCAGCGCGATGCCGCCGATCCCGGTCTCGACCACGTCCGCGCCCTCGGGCAGGTGGCCGAGTCGCTCCGTGACCGCGGGGCCGAACCCGTCGTCGCCGCGCAGAACGTTACCCACCCCGGCGACAAGTACGCGCTTGAGGCGCGGCGGGGGCTCGAAGGGCACGGTGCTCATGCGGCCGGCGCGGCCCTCGGGCGGGTTGGCGGACACTGAGCTCACGCGCTCGGCGGGACCCTCGGGAGCCTTGGCGGACACAAAGGTCACGCCGCGTTCACCGCGACCTTGAGCATGCCGTCACGGACCGCAATCGGAATCACGGCCAGCGCCGGAGCCTCGGGCTGGTCATCGACACGGCGCCCGGAGCGCGCGTCGTAGGCGCAGTTGTGCCACGGGCAGACGATGACCTTGCTCGACAGGCGCGCCCCGTCCAGCGGCATCGGCCGGTCGACGTCGAGCGGACAGCCGTTCTTGAAGGCGTAGGGCTCACCGTCGACGTTGGCGATGAGGATCGAGAATCCGCCGACCTCCGCCACGCGCAACTCTCCCGGGGCCAGATCCGCGAGCGCGCCGACGTCCTCGAACACGGGACGGCGCAGGCCCTCGATCTGGAGCAGCTCACCGCCACCCCCTCCGCCCGAGTGCTCGATCTGCAGGAGCTGGCTTCCGCCACCGCTCGGCGAGCTTCCGCCGCCATTGGAGCCGTTGGGCGCCTCCGGCTCGTGCGCGACGATTTCGACGAAGCCGGTGTAGAGCTCGCGCAGCTTCTCCTCGATGCCGCGCCTGAGCGTCATCGCCGAACCGGCGCAACCGTGGCAAGCGCCACTCATGCGGACGTGCACGACACCGTCCTCGACATCGAGGAGCTCGAGCTCGCCGCCGTGAGATTCGATGTAGGGCCGGATCTCGTCGAGCGCCTCCTCGACCTGGATCCGATCCTCGACGGGAATCAGGTCATACATCGCGAGGAGCGCGCGGGCGATCGGATGCTCGGTGTCCCCGGTGGCGAGCAGCTCCATGCCCGGGCGATGAATGGCATCGACGAGCTGGAGCAGCAACAGCGCTCGCTCATCCTCCTCGCGCTCGAGGGTTTCCACGAGTGTTCCCAGCTCGGCTATGGCGCTGTCAAGCTCCATATCACCTCCTCGATCTCGGGCAGCTTCGCCTCGATCTCGGGACTGAAGCCCTCGCCCCAGTTCTCGTCGGCCGGCTCCGCCTCGACCACCCGCACATCGTCGGGGAGCGTACCGAGCGCTTCGGTGACGATGAGTAGGTTGTCCAACGAGATGACGCCCGTCACTGCTTCGGACACGCGATCCTGGATTTCTTCCTTGGAGGGCAGGACATGATCCCAGCTGTAGGAGTGCACCGAGCCCGGCGTGCGACCTCGCGCAACCCCGGCGACGAAGATGATCCGGTCGTAGGGCGGCCGGTCATCCAGGTTCTGCTTGAACCCGATCGGGTGGTATCCGAGGTCCTCGACCTCGATCCCGTTTCCCGCCCGCGCGGACAGCGTGTCGGCCATGTAGGGGCCGAGTGAGCAGTCGCGCAGGAACCGATATCCGACGCCAGCCACGAGCACACGCAAGTTCGCCCCTAGTCCCCCGAGCCGCCGGCGCTCGAGGACCTAGTGCTGGTGATCACCCGAGTCCGATCCACAGGCGCACGTGATTATCTCGCGCGAGATCGTCCGGTCTTCTGTGTGGATGTGCGTCGTGCACGGCATACACGGATCGAAGCTCCGAATCGCCCGCAGCACGTCGATGCCCTTGAAGTCCTCGGGCTTCTCGTAGTTCTCGAGCAGCGGAGTCGCGAGCACGGCCTCCTCGTAGGGACCGGGGTTCCCGAACGGGTCCTTGGGCGAAGCCATCCAGGTCGACGGCGTCAGGATCTGGTAGTTCTCGATCAGGCCCTTGTCCATCGTCATGTGGTGCGTCAGGTAGCCGCGACCGGCGCCCCACAGCCCGACGCCCATGCGGTAATCCTTCGGCACCTTGAACGGCGTCGAGGTCTTGGCGTCGGGGCCGCCCTTACGGAGCAGGTCGTACGCCAGGAGCAGGTTGTCGTAGGCGATGGCCGCCGTGTAGAGGATGCAGTAGGCCCGCGCGCGGTCACGCTCGAAGGCGCCCCAGGTCTCGGGGACGTGCCACTCGATCGGTCCGTTCAGCTTCGCCTTGGGGAGCTCGACCTGAAGGCTGTGACCGGTCGGATTGATGAACCGCCCGTGCTGATAGTTCGGTGCCACCGCCGCGACCCACAGGCGCGAGTAGGCACCCGTCTCCATCGCCAGGCGGTCCCAGCGGGGAGCCGTCGACCAGGAGTACTTCTCCTTCCAGTTGGTGCCGCCCGGCTTCGGGATCGTCTCCTTGTTCCACGGGTGGTACGGCGAGAGCGGGTTTCCGGAGGGGTCGGTCTTGAACTTGTAGTGCTCCTCGTGGCCGGGCCCCGTCCACTCCTCGTAGAACGCGTGCTCGACGAACTCCTCCACGCCCGCGTTCAGCATCTTCAGGCTCGTCGTGACGAGCTCGCCGTCGACGAGGACGCCGGCCGGGGCCCAGCGCGCGCGACCCCAGTCGTCGGCCTGCTGATAGTTGGCGTTGTAGACGTAGGGATCGTCCCACTGGCCTGGCTCGATCATGTTCTTCGGCCGGCTGCCGACGTCGCGATACTTGGGGTTGACCTCGTAGAAGAACTCGACCAGGTCGTTCCAGATCCCGACCGTCTTGCGGCCATAGTCGAAGTACTGGATGACGCGCAACATGATCTCGTTGAGATCGGAGTGATCGATCGTCGTGCTGACGCCGCCGGGAACGACGGTCTGGGGATGCGGGTACTTGCCGCCGATGAGGACGTAGGCCTCGCGCGCGACGCGCGTGTAGTGCAGTCCCTCGAGGTAGAGCTTGCCCGTGAGCGGGGTGAGATCGGTCATGATCTCGTGCATGAACTCGTAGCCGTGAACGTCGCGGCTCGGCGCACGCGTGTTCAGGGCGCGCTCCCAGATCTCCGGGTTCGTCTCCCTCACCGCGGGCTCGGAGAAGTCTGGGCCGGCGAGGAGCGAAAGGTGGATCGGATGGTCGTAGAGGTACTCGACCGAGAGTAGGAGGTTGCGCGCGACGACGCCCATCGGCGGCGGCGTGACGTCGAAGGCCATCTCGCACGCCAGCGCCGCGGCGGTCGCGTGCACGCCACCGCAGACGCCGCAGGCGCGGCTCGAGATGAAGATCGCGTCGCGCGGGTCCCGGCCCTTGAGAATCACTTCGTAGCCGCGGAAGAGGGTCGCCATGGAGGCGGTCTCGAGCACCTGGCGGCTCTCGAGGTCGACCACCGTGTGGAAGGCGAGCGCGCCCGCGACGCGCGTCACCGGGTCGAAGTCGACGCGGCGGATGGCGCCGTTCCGCTTGAAGAGCTCGCGCATGCGCTCCGGATCGTCTTCGATCGGCGTTGGTGCCGGGGTCTCGACGTACGTATACGGGTTCGCGACGCCCGGCTTCAGCGAGGCGTTCCCCTGAGCGTCGAACTCGATCGGCAGGTTCTTAAAACACATTTACGGGCTCCCTTTCGCTACCGGCGCGATTCGGTTGGCATGGTGTACCCCTGCTCGGGGGACACTCCGCCCCTTTGGAGGATGTCAAGGCTCTTGGGCAGCGGTTGCTGTTTGTTGCGCTTGCCGTAGTCGACAGAGCCGCTGTATTGCAGCTTCTTATAGAAGAACTTGATCGAGGACGGCATCTTCTTGGGGTGGGCGTTGCTCGCGCTCGGCACCGCGCCGACCTTGTCCCAGATCGCCTCGCTGTTGCCGGTCCTCATCGACATGCGCCGCAGTCGTCGGATCGCGGAGCCGTTGACCCTGGAGAGGCTGCCTGAGAGGAACGAACCCGGGGCCTCCTTGTAGAACGGCGAGTACTTATCGGGGAAGCCCGGCATCGTGCAGCCGATGCACGGGCCGCCGGCGACCATGCACCCGCCCATGCCGCTGATCGCCCCGCGCTCGACGATGTTGCACTGAACGACCGGGCCCCAGCACCCGAGGTCGACCAGGCACTCGTTGTCGCCGAACTCCTTGGCGAAGACGCCCTCCTCGTAGTACCCCGCCTTTGGGCAGTGACGGTGGACCGTCTCCTTGAACAGCCACGCGGGCCGCCCCAGCTCGTCGAACTGCGGCAGCGGTCCGAGGTTCTGGAGGAACAGGAGCACCGCGGCGACCGTCTCGGTGAAGTTGTCGCCCACGGGCGAGCAGCCCGGGATATTGACGACGGGCACGCCCAAGGCTGACCGATAGTCCTTGCCGAGATAGTCCATGAGCCCCATCGAGCCGGTGATGTTGCCGGCGGCGGCGGGGATCCCGCCCCACGTGGCGCAAGTTCCGATGGCGACGTAGGCCGCCGCTCCGGGGGCAAGCCGCTTCAGCCAGTCGGTGACCCGGTTGGGCTGATCGGTGTCCGACAGGGGATCGAAGCCACCGGCACCCATGGCTGAGAAGTAGCCCTGGTTCTCCGGGAACTTCTGATCGTCGGGCACCGATCCCTCAAGTACGACCACGTACGGCGCTCCGAGCGTGCCGTTGGCCGCCATATGGAAGGCGCGGATGAACTCGGCGCCCGCCGAGACGTTGAGCACCGGATGGTGCAGCACGACCTT
>JAXDGF010000021.1:0-39914 GCA_034665165.1 Solirubrobacteraceae bacterium
CGTACAACGGCCGGGTCGACCTCGGTGATCCGGCTCTTGATCTCGCGTAGAACCTCCGCACCGGACGGACTCATGACAAAAACCCCTTAATCTCTCTCTGGATTCAAAGCTTCACGAAGTATAGCGCCTGGTGCTTAGGGGTTCGACGCGGGCCCCAATGACTTCGGGGCGCCCCTTTAGCAGGGACGCCCCGTAAATCTGGCCCAATCGCTGTCCTCGCAACGCCCGCCCGTGCTGTCCGGGAAATCTTTCTCTAGGGGTTGCACAAAGGGTATCGGCGGAGGCCGTTTCGGCCGATATCAGGTCCAGACCCCATTCTCCGGGAACAGGATGAAGTCCCGCTCGCTTCTCGCCCAAGTTCTAGCCGTCAACCTTCTGCTCGTCGCCGCGACGGTTCTTGTCGTGACGGTGACGCTCGACTTTCACGTGACCGCGCTCGCGAAGGGCCGCGAAGCGATCGTGCTCGCGCTCGCGATCATCGCGACGCTGCTTGGGAACTGGCTCCTGCTGCGCCGGCGCTTTGCCCCGCTCGAGCGGATGATCTCGGCCATGGAGTCGGTCGATCTCGCGGCACCGCGCGAGGATGCCGTAGAGGCGGTAGTCGAGAGCGCCGAGGTCGCGCGCCTGAGCGCCGCCTTCCGGCGCATGATCGCCCGCCTCGAAGCCGAGCGCCGCGAGGCCGGGCGGGCGGCCATCCGCGCGCAGGAGCGCGAGCGCCAGCGGATCGCGCAGGACCTCCACGACGAGGTCAACCAGGCCCTGACCGCCGTCTCGTTGCGTCTGCAGGCCTCGATCGAGCACGCCCCGCCCGAGCTCCGGCGCGAGCTGACCGAGACCAAGCGCCTGTCGGCGCAGGCGATGGAGGAGCTGCTCGCGCTCGCCCGCCAGCTCCGCCCTTCGGTGCTGGACGACCACGGGCTCCTGGCCGCGCTCCAGAGCCAGATCCGCGACTTCGGCGATCAGACCCGCATCCATGCTCACTTCCATGCCCGCGGGACCGTGCCGAGGCTCACCCCCGAGCAGCAGCTCGTCATCTACCGCGTCACGCAGGAGAGCCTGTCCAACATCGCCCAGCACGCCGAAGCCCAGAACGTCGATGTGGAGCTCTCGTTCATCGGACGGACGATCCTGCGGGTCAGCGACGACGGCCGCGGCTTCGTGACCTCGCGCAACGGCGGCCTCGGCCTGTCGGGAATGCGCGAGCGCGCGCTCCTGGCCGGCGGTCATCTTTCGATCTGGTCCGGTCAGAACCAGGGAACCCGAGTGGAGCTGACGATCGGATTATGAGCACACGCATCCTTGTCGCCGATGACCACGGCATCGTTCGGGCCGGAATCAAGCTCCTGCTCGAGAACCAGGCCGATCTCGACGTTGTGGCCGAGGCCGCGGACGGCATCGAGGCGATCGAGCAGGCGCTCGCCACGCATCCGGACCTGTGCATTCTCGACGTCGGCATGCCGCGCATGACCGGCCTCCAAGCGGCGCGCGGCATCCGCGCCCACCTGCCCGATGTCCACGTCCTCATGCTCTCGATGCACGACGACGAGCGCTACCTGTTCGAAGCGCTCAAGGCGGGTGCATCGGGCTACGTCCTCAAGCGGGAAGCCGACCAGGACCTCGTGGGCGCCGTTCGGGCGGTCGGGCGCGGCGAGGCCTTCCTCACCAACGCTGCCGAGCGCTCGCTCATCCGCGAATGGATGTCCGACACCGCCACCGGCCCGGTCATGCCGCTGAGCCCGCGCGAGGAGGAGGTGGTCAAGCTCATCGCCGAGGCGTATACCAACGCTCAGATCGCCGGGATCCTCCACCTGTCCGAGAAGACGGTCGAGTCCCACCGCGCCAACGTCCTGCGCAAGCTGGGCATGCGCGACCGGGTCGAGCTCGTGCGCTACGCGATCCGCCGAGGGCTCGTCGAGCCGTAGCGGTTACAGCCCCTGGCGCGCCACCATGACCCCGAGCGTCCGCACCAGGATCTTGATGTCGTTCCAAAGCGACCAGTTCGCCACGTATAGATAGTCCAGCTTCAACATTTCGTGCAGAGGCACCCGCGCCGACCCCAGGATCTGCCACTGGCCCGTCATGCCCGGGGTGATCATCAGCCGGCGGCGGTCGAAACCGGTGATGAGCTCGTCCTCGTCGACGATGAGCGGGCGAGGCCCGACCAGGCTCATCTGGCCGCGCAGGACGTTGAAGAGCTGAGGAAGCTCGTCGAACCAGGTCTTGCGCAGCCACCGGCCGACCCGCGTGATGCGCGGGTCGCCCTCAATCTTGAACAGACCGTCGGTCATGCTGAGCTCGCGGAGCTCGGCCTTCATCGCGTCGGCGCCGTCGACCATGGTCCGGAACTTGACGATCGAGAAAGCGTCCCCCGCCCGTCCCACCCGGGGCTGACGGAAGAACACGGGCCCCGGCGACTCGAGCTTGATCATCGCCGCGATGACGGCGAACAGTGGCGCCAGAAACACGAGCCCGATCACCGCGCCGAAGACGTCAAAGCCCCGCTTGACCGCAGCCGAGGAGCGGCTGAGCCCGAAGCGCGGGATCCCGAGGAGCGGCATCCCCCAGAGGTCGTCGAACACCACCGAGCTGCCGACCATGGCCAGCACCCCGGGGAAGAACGTCACCCGCACACCGGTGGCCTTCGCCGCCCGCACGAGGTCGATCAGGCGGTCTTCCTCGAGGCGGCTGCCGGAAGCAACGATGATCCGGTGAACGTCGGCGCTGCGCATGAGCTCGGGGAGGGCGTCCTCGCGCATCTCGATCTGCTCGGCGGAGATGACGCCCACGAGGTCGGCGTTCGGGCTGTGCGCCAGCTTCGCTCGCAGCCGGTCCGCGGTCACGGCGTCACCGATCAAGAAGAGGCGCTCGCGCGGGGCGAGCACCTCGGCCAGCCGGCGCGCCCCGGTTCTGCCCAAGGCAATTGACCCGATCAGGGAGACCCAGAGCACGAGCAGCGTCTTCGTACCCGGCGCCCCGATGACGAGATAGTGACGGGCGAGCCACACGAGCAGCGTGAACAGCGTGGCCAGGTTGACCAGCCGAGGAAGCTCGTCCAGCGTGCTCTTGCGGATGACGAGCTCGTCGCGGTCATAGAGCCCCTGGACCTTGGCCACGAGCGCGATCAGGGGCATGACGAGCAGGTATCCCGGCCGCAGGCTGTCGTGCGCGCTCAGGCTCATCGCCGCGAAAACAGCGAACGCGGCCGCGCCCATGTCCGTCGCGACCAGGGCCCGGCGAAAGATCCGTTCGCGCCGCCGGACGTCCGACAGGGCGTCGGATTCGGCCGCCTGGTCGTAGAAGTCATCGGCGAGCGGAGCGGCTACTCGCGGCGGCGACACCGGGACCGGGACTGACACCGAGACCGGCGAGATGCCTTCGATTTCTAAGATTGCGCGTCCACTTCATGCTCCCGCTTCTGACGACTCATGCACTCCCCATGGCCGCGTTGTGTGCGCCCGCAACCATCCTAACGCGCCACAAGGCGGCCAGATGGGTCGATACGAACATGCAACATTCGTGGCATCTGAAAGCTCACAGGTCAGCTGATCTGCACCGGCGTCCCTAGCGGCAGCGTCCGCGCCAGCCAGTTGGCAACGGCGTCGGTGAGGTGTAGGCAACCGTTGCTGGTGTCCTGACCCACTGTGCTCGGCTCGTTCGTGCCGTGGAGCGCGATCTGCGCCTGCCCCGTCCCGAACGTCGTGAGGACGTTGGAATACGCCGAGAGCCCGAACGCGTAGGTTCCGTACGGTCCCGTGTTGGGCACCATGCGCAGCTTCTCCATCACGTAGAACAGCCCGTGGGGCGTCGGCGTCGCCGGCTTCCCGATCCCGACCGTCGCGCGCATGACGGCGCGACCGAGGCGCAGCGTGGTGATGCGGTGGGCCGCGGTGTCAACCACGACCTGATAGGGGTTGAGCGTTACCCCGACGCTGCCGGCCGGCACCCAGCCTGTCGAGTTGTTGGGTCGCACGGGAAGGTAGACCTCGAGCCACCCCGGGATCGCTCGCTTGACCAGGAGGACCTGCGTGATCCCGAACTGGTCGCGGGTGGGCAAACGCCGCTCGGGGCGGCGGTCACGCGGCGAGCGGTAGACGGGCACGGGGCGCGAGAGCGCCCAGGCCACGGCGCTCGTGCCGGTCGGGAGGCGGCCGAGTTCGGCGGCGAGCGCGCTGGAGGCGAGCGCGGAGACGGCGCTCGTGCTCGCGGAGACGCTCGCGGAGACCGGGATGAGACCGCCCGCCGCGTAGCGGAAGCTCGCCTCGGGGACGGGGCGCGGCGCGCCGCCGGAGCCCGCCACGGCCACCACCGCCACGACCGCCACCACCACCGCCACCAGCAGTGCCGCCATCGAGGCATACCGTCGCCGGGTGAGCATCGCCTACAGATGATGGCAACATCGAGCCCATGCGAGCCCCCGTCGATCACATCCACGCGCCCCCCTTCCCCCCCAAGCTGCCGTGGATCAACGTCGCCATGCTCCGCATGGATCAGCTCGCCGGCCAGCCGGTCCTGATCGAGTTCTGGGACTTCTGCCGCGTGAACTCGATTCGCACGCTCCCGTACCTGCGGGCGTGGCACGAGCGCTACGCATCGGATGGCCTGCGGGTCATCGGCGTGCACTCGGCCGGCTTTCCTCCCTCCGAGGATCCCGAGGCGGTGCGAGCGGCCGTCGAGCGCCTGCGCGTCCCCTATCCGGTCGTCGTAGACGTGGAGCACGAGATCTGGGCCATGTACGACAACCTGGGCTGGCCCGCGCGCTACCTGTGGAACGGGGAGAGCTGCCTGTTCGAGTACCACTACGGCGAGGGCGCCTACGCCGAGACCGAGCTCGCGATCCAGGAGCTCCTCGACGTCACGCGCGAGCCGCTCGCGCCGCTCCGGCCCGAGGACGCTCCCGACGCCAGGCTCGAGCCGCAGAGCGACGATGTCGCGGGGCCCTACTCGGGGCCCTACGAGGCGGCCGAGGTGTGGGCTGTGCTCGAGGGCCCCGGGACCGTGACCGCCAACGGCCGGAAGCTAGAGGTCACCTACCCCGGCTGCTACCCGCTCCTCGAGCACCCCCGTCACACCGCCGGCGTCCTCGAGCTCGCGATCGGGCCGGGCGTGACCTGTCACGCGGTCTGCTTCACGCCGGGCGCGGCCTGATCGGCGCGCGGCAAGGGCTCGAGGTCGGCCCGCCCCCGGTATCCCAGCAGCCGCCGCAGCTCCGGAGGCCCGCCGTCGTCCGCGAGCACCACGCATGCCCCCGGCCAATACGGGCTCTCGTTCGGCACCTCGCCTACGAACTGGCGGTCGAAGACCCAGGAGCCCGCGTTGATCATGCGGACGCCGTCGGCGGTGATCCACTCGGCCTCGTCGTCGCCCGGTAGCGGCCCGGCGCGGTGCGTGTGCCCGAAGATCACATACGGGGCGGTCACGCCTAACCCCGAGATCACCGCCCCGGTCGCGCGCAGCCCGGCTCGCGAGAGCGCCGGCATCGAGACGTCGCTCTGGAGCGGTCCGAGCCCGGCCCGGTTCAGGGCCGCGACCACGGCCGGGAAGACGGTCACCACGGCCCGGCGCCGCAGCGATCTCCCACCGCTCCGGCGCGTCAGTGTCCGCCAGGCTCGGGAGGAGGCCCGCTGGGACCGCGCGACGCTTCCGCCCGCGGTCTGGGCGACGGCATGGATCCACGCGTAGAGCGGGGCGAGGGTCGCCTCGTAGTCCTCGGCGCGGGCGGGGCCGCCCGGCGGCTCGCCCAGCGCCCGCGTCATGAACGCCGCGCCGAGCCGCTCGAACATCGGGATCGTCGTGTGCCGCGCCGAGTAGTGGCCGTGCATCGCGTAGACGTCCTCGCGCAGCCACACGCCCGGGTAGGCGGCGCGCACGCGGGCGGGTGCGAGCCAGTCCGCAAGGTCGGCCAACGGGTCGCCGCCGAGCCAGTCGACGACCGATTCGAGGCCCAGCGCCGGGGGCGCGCCCGCCCGCGCGCGGCGCGAGAGCCAGGCGTCGAGCAGGTGATGGTCGTGGTTGCCGGGGACGATGATCACCTCGCCGCCTGCGCCGAGGGTCGCGCCCAGCTCCGACAGGAACTCGCGCCCGGCCTCGAGCGGCTCCCGCAGGGGACCGTGCCGGAGCTCGAGCACGTCCCCGAGCAGGACTACGCGATCGACGCCCTCGAGCGCGGCGAGCAGGGGTGCGCGCAGCTCGGGCCGTCGCAAGAGATCGGTGCGCTGGTGCGTGCCGAGGTGAAGGTCCGAGATGACGAGGGTGCGCAGAGGCTCAGGAGGCGCCGGGCGAACCGCGTCAGGAAGCAGCCGCCATCGCCTGGCGGATCGTCTTGGGGAGCATGAAGCGCACGTCCTCGTGCACAACCTCGAGCTCCTCGACATCGCTCGTCCCGCGCGCTCTGAAGAACTCGATCAGCCGCTGCACGAGCTCGTCAGGGGCGCTCGCGCCGGAGGTGATCCCGACGGTTTGCGCGCCGTCCAGCCATTCCTCTTGCACCTGACCCTCGTGGTCGATCAGGTAGGAGTCGGCGCCGAGCTCGCGCGCGACCTCGACGAGCCGGTTCGAATTCGACGAGTTGCTCGAGCCGATCACGAGCACGAGATCGCACTCACGGGCGAGCTGCTTGACCGCGGCCTGGCGGTTGGTCGTCGCGTAGCAGATGTCGTCGGTACGCGGTCCGATGATGGCGGGGAAGCGCTCGCGCAGCCGGTTGATGACCGTGCGCGTCTCGTCCACCGAAAGAGTGGTCTGCGAGATGTAGGCGACCTTGCTCGGATCGGGCACCTCGAGGGTGTCCACGTCGGCCTCGTTCTCGATCAGGACGATGTTGTCGGGCACCTCACCCATTGTTCCCTCGACCTCCTCGTGCCCGGCGTGGCCGATGAGGACGATGGTGTAGCCGTCGGCGGCGAACTTCTTCGCCTCGACGTGGACCTTGGTCACCAGGGGACAGGTCGCGTCGATCGTCGAGAGGCGGCGCGCGGCCGCGTTCTCGTGGACGGAGGGAGCGACGCCGTGAGCGGAGAAGACGACCGTGCTCCCTTCCGGGACCTCGGTCTCGGACTCGACGAAGATCGCGCCGCGGTCCTGGAGCTGCTCGACGACGTGCTTGTTGTGGACAATCTCCTTGCGCACGTAGACAGGGGCTCCGTAGAGCTCGAGCGCACGCTCGACCGTCTGCACGGCACGATCGACCCCGGCGCAGTAGCCGCGCGGCGAGGCGAGGAGGATCTTCTCCGGGACGGGGGCCGGGGACATCATCGACAGTGTAGGCGCGGCCGGGTTTCAGTCGTTCGCCGTCGCCGCCTCGAGCAGCGACGCGAAGCGCTCGCGCGCCGCCTCGCGGCGGGTCGGGACGTGCTCGGTGGGAACGCCGTCGGCCGGGGCCTCGTAGCCGCGCAGGACCTGGCGCGCCACCGATGCCCGGTGGACCTCGTCGGGCCCGTCGTAGAAGCGCGCGGCGCGGGCGTAGCGGTACATGGCCTCGAGCGGCAGATCGGTCGAGTAACCGAGGGAGCCGTGCGCCTGCAGGGCACGATCCACAACCTCATGCAGCACCTGCGCCCCGTAGAACTTGATCAGGCCGATGTCCTTGCGGGCTGCGAGCACGCCCTCGGTGTCCATCTTCCACGCCGCGTGCAGCGTCATCAGCCGCGCCGCCTGCATCTGGGCCGCGGAGTCAGCGATCCAGTTCTGGATCGTCTCCTTCTCGGCCAGCAGCGACCCGTGGGCGTAGCGATAGAGCGAGCGCTCGCAGAGCATGTCGAAGGCGCGCTGGGCCACGCCCAGCCAGCGCATGCAATGGTGGATCCGGCCCGGGTAGAGGCGCTGCTGGGCGATGAGGAAGCCGGCGCCCTGAGCTCCCAGGAGCGCGCCGGCGTGGACGCGCACGTTCTCGTAGAGGATCTCGGCGTGGTTTCCGTAGCGCCCGAAGCTCTCCCACGGGTGCTCCATCGTCGCGACGTCGCGGACGACCGTCACTCCGGGCGTGTCGGCGTCGACGACGAACATCGACGCGCGCTGGTGCGGCCGGGCCTCCGGATCGGTCACCGCCATGACGATGAGGAAGTCGGCGATCGAGCCGTTGGAGGAGAACCATTTGTGTCCGTTGATCACCCACTCATCGCCGTCGCGAACGGCGGTGGTGCGCAGGAGCGTCGGATCAGAGCCGGCGCTCTCGGGCTCGGTCATGCTGAACGCCGACTTCATGTCGCCGGCGAGCAAGGGCTCGAGGTAGCGCTCCTTCTGCTCGGGCGTGCCCGCGAGCGCGAGGATCTCGGAGTTACCCGAATCGGGAGCGGCGTTTCCGAACGCCAGCGGCGCCAGCGGGCTCGTGCCCAGGATCTCGTGCATGAGCCCGAGCTTGACCTGGCCGAAGCCCTGGCCCCCGAGCTCGGGGTCGAGGTGAGCGGCCCACAGCCCCGCCCGCTTGACCTCCTCCTGGAGCGGCGCGACCGCGCGCTCGAGGCCCGTCCAGCCGAGCTCCTCGACGAGGGTCTCGAGGGGCCAGATCTCCTCCCTGACGAAGGCGCGCATCCAGTCGAGCTTGTCCTGGAAGGCCGGTTCGGTGGAGAAGTCCCAGGCCATCGGGGCAAGCGTACAGACCGTTAGGGCTCTGACGTGAGCCCTTAACCCAACCCGGGCGCGTGATGGCTAATCTTGGTTCTTGTCCACCCGACGGCCGGGGCGAGGGCCATGGCTCAGGAGCACCTAGACCGACTTACCTCAATCGACGCGTCTTTCCTGCACCAGGAAGGACCGGAGTCGCATATGCACATCGGCGCCGTGCTCCTCTTCGAGGGGCCACCGCCGGACTTCTCCGACCTGCTCGACCACATCCGCGGGCGCCTGCACCTCGTGCCCCGTTACCGGCAGAAGCTGGCCACGCCTCCGTTTGACACCGGTCGCCCCCTGTGGGTCGACGACCCAAACTTCAACCTCGAGTATCACGTCCGCCACGCGGCCCTCCCCTCGCCCGGGACCGAGGCGCACCTGCTCCAGCTCGCGGCGCGGATCGCCTCTCAGCAGCTCGATCGCGACAAGCCGCTGTGGGAGTGCTGGCTCGTCGAGGGCTTGGCCGACGACCGGTTTGCCCTGATCATGAAGACCCACCATTCGCTCGTGGACGGCATCTCGGGCGTCGATCTCGCGACCGTCCTCTTCGACCTCTCGCCCGATCCGCCGCCGCCCGACGTGCAGCTCGAGCCGTGGCGGGCGACGCCCGAGCCCTCGCCGGCCGAGCTCGTCGTCGCGGGCGTGCGTGGCTTCGCCACGACCACGGCCGAGATCGCCACCCGCGCCCTCGCCGCCGCCTCGCGCCCGACGCGCACGCTGTCCGCCGTGCGCGAGGTCGCCGAGGGCATCGGCGAGATCGTGTGGGCCGGTCTCAACCCGGCCCCCGAGACGCCCCTCAACGTCGAGATCGGACCGCACCGGCGCTTCGCCGTCGTGCGCCAGGAGCTGGCCGACTACAAGCTCGTCAAGGACAGCCTGGGGGGCACCGTCAACGACGTCGTGCTCACCGTTGTCTCCGGAGCGCTCGCGCGCTGGCTCCGTTCGCGCGGGATCCGCACCGAGGGCCTCGAGCTTCGCGCCCTCGTACCTGTGTCCGTGCGCACCGAGCACGACAAGGGGCACCTGGGAAACAAGCTCACAGCGATGCGCGCCCCGCTCCCCGTGTTCATCGCCGATCCCGTCGCGCGCCTGCGCTTCGTCAAGCACGCGATGGACGGGCTCAAGGACTCCAAGCAGGCTGTCGGAGCGGCCACCCTCGCGAGCGTCAACAACCTGGCCCCGCCCACCATCCTCGCCCAGGCCTCGCGCCTGAACTTCTCGACCCGTCTCTTCAACCTGCTCGTGACGAACGTGCCTGGGCCGCAGCTCCCGCTCTACGTGCTCGGGCGCAGGCTCACGGATGTGTTCCCGATCGCCTTCCTGCCCCGCAACCACGCCCTCGCCATCGCGATCATGTCCTACGACGGCGGCATCGACTACGGCCTCCTCGGCGACTACGACGCCCTAGGCGATATTGACATCGTCGCCGAGGGAATCGAGGACGGCCTGAACGAGCTCCTCGCTGCCGCCCGCGCCGCCGCTCAGGGGCAGCCCGCCCCGCGGCAGCGCTCCAAGCCGGCCGCACCGGCCGCGCCGGCCGCCCCGGCCGCGGCCAAGCGAAACGGCGCCGGCGAGCAGAACGGCGCCACGCTCTTCCCGAGCTCCTCGTCGCGGCCCAAGCACGGGCCCGCCGCCGACATGCGCGCCAAGCGGACCCGCGGGCGCCAGGCCGGCCCCAAGACGCCTCCGCGCCGCGGCCGCGACAGCGACGGCTGATAGGGTCGCCGCTGATGGCCGAGGATTACGTACCCGTTGCCCCGGGTGAGATCGCCTACCGGCTCGATCTCACCGCGTCGCAGCTCAAGATCGTCCACACGGCGCTCAAGGGCATGCTCGACGATCTCGGGCACGACGAGCACGACGTCCGCAAGGTTGTGGCTGAGGTGCTCGACAAGCTCCCGGACGAGCACTCCATCCGGGCCATCAGCCTCGAGCGCGACGTCTAAGGGTTCGCGGGGCCTAGAGGCGCAGTTTCAGAAGCCGAGCGCGAACTTCGCGTCTTCGCTCATCAGCTCCGGCGTCCACGGCGGCGAGAAGACCATCGTCGAGGTGACCTCCTCGACGCCGCCGAGCTCGCCGACGAATTCCTCGATCTGCTCTGTGACCTGCGGGCCGATCGGACAACCGGGGCTGGTGAGGGTGAACGTCACGTTGACCGAGCCGCCGTCGACCTCGACGTCGTAGATGAGGCCCAGCTCGACAAAGTCGAGTCCGAGCTCGGGATCGATCACGTCGCGCAGCGCTTCGGTCACGTCTTCAGCGGAAACCATGGTTCGAGTGTACCGGTCGCCGTCTCGGCCCCGGAGCCGGCCAGCCATCGACCGCCGAGCTCGAGGAGCCGATGATCGTGGAAGGCGGGCGCGAGCAGGGTCACGCCGAAGGGGAGCCCGTCGCGGCGCAGGGGCGCGGGCAGGGCCAGGGCCGCGAGATCCATCAGGTTGACGAAGTTCGTGAAGCGCCCGAGGCGGTCGTTGACGGCGATCGGATCGGCCGCGACCTCGGCGTGGGTGGGGTGGAGCGGCGTCGTCGGGAGCAGGATGGCGTCGACGTCTTCCCACAACGGCGCCGCGGCGGCGCACAGGTCGGCGAGCCGGTGGATGGCGTCGAAGACCTCGACCCCGGTCCGGTCGGCACCGCTGCCGATGATCGCGGCCACGACGGGATCGAGGCCTTCGGGCTCGGCTGCGATCGCGGCCGACAGGTGGCTCGCGCGCTCGGCCACCCAAGCCGCGTAGTGCAACGGCGCGGCGTCGAGGAGCGGCGCGACGTCGAGGGGAACGAGGGTCCACGCGGCGGCCGCGCGGCCGAGCGCCGTCGCCCACGCCGCGGCGGCCTCGGGCTCCTCGGGCTCGGCCTGGCCGGGGAGGGGAACGCCGATTCGCCCGCTCCGTGGCGGCGACCCGGCCCCCGGCGCCCGGCTTGGCGGGCGGCTTGGCGCGCGCCGGCTCCAGGCGTCGCGGGGATCGAAGCCGGCGATAACGTCGAGCACCGCCGCCCCATCGGCGACGCTCGCCGCGAGGATCGACACGCAGTCGAGGCTCGCGCACGCGGGCACCATCCCGTGCGTGCTGACCAGGCCCCGGGTCGGCTTGACCCCGACGAGCCCGTTGAACGCGGCCGGTACCCGACCCGAGCCCGCCGTGTCGCTCCCGAGGGCGAAGCCGACGTGACCGAGCGCCACGGCCAGGGCCGAACCGGAGCTCGACCCGCCGCTGACGCGCGCCGCGTCGTAGACCGAGGAACACGCGCCGTAGGGACTGCGCGTCCCAACCAGCCCGGTGGCGAATTGATCCATGTTCGTCTTGCCCACGAGCAGAGCGCCCGCGTCGAGCAGACGGCGGACTGCAGTGGCCGTCTCCTCGGCCACATACGCGAAGCCAGGGCAGGCGGCCGACGTGGGGAGGCCAGCGACGTCGATGTTGTCCTTGACCGCGAAGGGGATGCCGTAGAGCGGCAGGCCGGGGTCGGCTTCACGCTCGAGCGCCCGCGCCGCGGCCAGCAGGTCGTCCGGAGCCACCGTCGTTATCCACACGGGCTCGTCGTCGCCTTCGATCCGGTCTACGACCTCGACCGCGACATCGGAGGGCCGGCGGATTCCACCCCGGTAATCGCGGAGGAGGCCCGCGACCGTGAGCGGTTCCCTCCCCGCCCGCGGGCGAGTCACGGGGCGGTCGACCCTGCCGGCAGCACCGCCAGCAGCGCCTCGCTCGGAGCCACCGCGCCGAACACTCCCCCCTGCATGGTGACCATCTTCAGGGCCGCTTCGTGATTACCGGGGTCGGTCGCCCCCGTGCAGTCGGAGAGCACGAGGCACTCGTAGCCGAGGTCGTTGGCCTCGCGCATCGTGGTCGACACACAGACATCGGTGGTGATGCCCGTGAACACAAGGCTGTTGATCCCCCGATTGCGCAACACCAGATCGAGATCGGTCTGGCAGAAGGCGCCCTTCGTCGCCTTGTCGATCACCATCTCGCCCGGCTCGGGCGCGAGCTCGGGAATGATCTCCCACCCCGGCTCCCCGCGCACGAGGATGCGACCGCACGGGCCGCTGTCCCCGATCCCGGCGCCGATCCGGCGCGAGCGCCAGAGCTTGTTGGGCGGGCAGTCGGAGAGGTCGGGCTTGTGCCCCTCCTGCGTGTGGACGACCGGGGCGCCGCACCGGCGCCAGGCCTGGAGCACGCGGCGGGTGGCCGTGACGGGCGAGCGCGTAAGCGACAGCTCGTAGCCCATCGTGTCGACGTAGCCTCCGGGGCCGCAGAAGTCGTGCTGCCAGTCGATGAGCACGAGCGCCGTGCGCGCGAGGTCGATCTGTCCCGTCCATGGCCACGGATACGGATCGGCGTCGACGGCCGTGCGGGTGGTGATCGTGGTCATAACACTCCAGTCTTGATCAGTGCTTGGTCGAGGATGAGCTCGGCGAACGCTTCCGGGGCGTCGAGCTGGGGGAGGTGCCCGCACCCGGGGACCACGGCCACGGGGGCCCCCGTGCGCGCAGCGAGCCGCTCCGCCACAGCGAAGCGCAGGGCGCTCGAACGCTCGCCCACCGAGCACACGAGGGGTGGGCTGGGGTCTGACTCCGCGAGGTTTGGCTCGAACACGAGGAAGGCGTTGGCGTCGCCCTCCACCAGGCCTGTGCGTGCCTCGAGCGCAGACAGCTCGCGTCCCGAGAGCTTGGCCCACGTCTCCTCGCCGGCCAGGACCCGGAGGAGCGCGCCGCCCCCGCCGCGGCGGAGCGCGCCACTCACGAGTACGCGCAGCTCGGGCGCCATCGAGCCCACGGCCGGCTCGTGCGCGACGGCGCTGACGACGCGCTCGGGGTGGCTGAGCGCGAGGGCCAGAGCCACCGTCGCGCCGCCACTCATGCCGGCGACGACGGCGCGGCCGATCCCGGCGGCGTCGAGCACGGCGACGACATCGTCGACGTGCTCAGTCACGCTCGTCGCCGGCGCCAGCCCGTCGCGGTGGCCATAACCGCGACGGGTGACGCACAGTACCGGCGCCTGCACCGCGAGGGCCCGGGCCAGCTCGTCCAGCGTCTCCGGACCGAACCCGACGCCGTGGATGAGCACGACCGGCGTCGGCTGCTGTGGCGGCTGCTGTGGCGGGGGCGAGGCCGCCTTGTGGTTCACGCGCGCACGCTCACGCGAGTACCGGCTCCTCCACGGGCGTGCCCGTAATCGGGCCCGGTCTCCGCGGCGTCTCCTGCGCGTAGCCGCGTTCTCGCGCCTCCTCCATGTCCATGGCGTCGGTCGGGTCCGGCACGCGGACGGGGAGCTTCATCAGCGTCATCGCCAGGCACGTGACCGCGGCCAGACCGTAGCCGAGGGCGATGCTCTTGTTGGAGAATATGTGCACCTTGTCGCCGTGGATGAGGCCGACGATGGACAGGACGCCGCCCGCGGCGCAGAACGCGGCCGCGTGATAGAAGCGGCGGTCGATGAGGAACACCGCGATCGCCCCCAGCACCATCCCCGCCAGGGTCGCGCCACTGCCGAGGGAGTGGAGTCCGTCGTAGATGACGCCGGCGTTGGCCAGCTTCGCCTGGCCCACGGTGGCG
Source organism: Solirubrobacteraceae bacterium (assembly GCA_034665165.1). Taxonomy (GTDB): domain Bacteria; phylum Actinomycetota; class Thermoleophilia; order Solirubrobacterales; family Solirubrobacteraceae; genus Palsa-465. The sequence goes on from JAXDGF010000021.1 coordinate 14,162, forward strand.
GCCGATGTGCCGGCCGCTCCGAGGGCGTTATCGACGAGCCCGGCGCCCCACTGGGCGATGTTGGGAACCATCGCGAGGACGATCGCCGGGTAGTAGGCGCGAGGCACGGCCTTGAACGCCTGGCTGCCGATCACCAGCCCGATGTAGAGGAGAACGGGGACGATCGCGGGGATCGGGAGCACCGCCGCGAGGAGCGGAAAGAACCCGAAGATGCACAACAGGAAGACCACCACACCGGTCGCCAGTGAATAGCTCGTCCGGCCTCCGGCCTCCTTCCACCCCGGCTGGCCGATGTACACGGCGGGCGGGAACGGGCTACCGAGTGCCGCCCCCACAATCGCGCCGGTGCCGTCGGCGAGGAGGACGTGCCGCAGGTTGTACGAGTCGCCCGCGGCCGCGGCGCTCTCGACGTTGCTCATCGCCTCGGTGAAGTTGTAGATGCCGAGAGGGATAGCGGTGGCGAGCAGCGGCGAGATCGCGCTGAGGCCGTGTCCAAGCAGGTCGATGTTCAGCGACGGCAGTCCGACCGCGATGTCCTTGGCCGCGGTCGTCACGTCGGCGGTGTTCATGAACCCGCCGATCCATCCGATCGCGCTGCCGATGAGCAGGGCGGCAAGGCCGATAGGGAAGTTGCGCGGCAGGCGGACGCCGCCGATGAAGCCGACGATGATGATCATGAGCACAGGCAGGGCAATCCACGTCGCTTCCCACATCTGCGCCGCGGGGCGCATCGAGATGAAGGTGAGCGAGATGCCCGCGAGCATGCCGAGCAGGGCCGCGCGCGGCGTGAGCTTGCGGATCGTCGGGCCGACGAAGGCGCCGCCGAGGATGATCAGGCCGATGATGAAGGCCCAGGCGAGACCGGCTTCCCACGCCTTGATCGGGCTACCCGTCTTCAGGTAGGTGGGCAGCATGATCACGAGCGTCACGATGAACATGTGCGGGACGCTCGGTCCGTAGGGCATGGCCGTCACATCGTCTCGCCCTTCCCGGCGCGCCAGGGCCCGGGCGAGCATGAAGTAGAAGACGTTGCCGACGACGAGACCGAGGCCGAGGGCAGGCAGGATCGTCCCTGTGACCTTGCTGACCGGTATGTGCACGACGCCGATCGAGAGCCCGGTGATCACGAGGACGTTGACGAGCAGGTTGATGAACAGGCCTGAGAAGGCGTTCACCTCACCCTTCCTCCAGAACGGAAGGGTGAGCCCGGTTGCGGAGATCGCAGACATGATCAGACTCCTTCGCTGAGGGTTGCCAGGGCGGGCTCGGCCGCGAGCGCGGCGAGCAGATCAGAGGAATGGGCCACCCATCCGAAGATGCCTCCCTGGGCGGCGATCATCTTCAGGCCGACTTCGTGGAACTCGGGGAAGTAGGAACCGACGCAGTCCTCGAGCACGAGGCACTCGAAGCCGCGGTCGTTCGCCTCCCGGACCGTGGTGTGGACGCATACCTCCGTGGTGACGCCGGTGACGAACAGGCTCGTGATCCCGGCGTTTCTCAGGATCAGCGCGAGGTCGGTGGCGTAGAAGCTGCCCTTGCCCGGCTTGTCGATGACAACCTCACCAGGCAGCGGCGCCAGCGCATCGACGATGTCGTGGCCGAATTCCCCCCGGACGAGTATCCGGCCCTTGGGGCCCGGGCTGCCGATGCCCAGGTCGAGGTTCCCGCGCGCGAGCTTGCTCGGCGGGCAGTCGGCCAGATCCGGCCGGTGCCCCTCGCGCGTGTGCACGATCATCAGCCCGCGGGCGCGAGCCGTCGCGAGCACCACTGCGAGCGGCTCGACGACACGGGCGAGGAGCGACACGTCGTTTCCGAGCAGCTCGCCAAAGCCCCCCGGCTCGAGGAAGTCGCGCTGCATGTCGATGATCACGAGCGCGGTCGTGGTCGGGTCCAGCCCGAATTCGTAGGGCCGGGCGGGCACGGTGACCGTCCGGGGCGGATGCCCCGCGACCATCCCGGGCGGATGCCCGGGGCCTGAGTTGAACATTGATTGCCTCCAAGAGAGCGCGTTGTATACAACCCGGTAGACAACGCTGGACACCGTCAAGCTTGCCCGGTGGCGTCTCCCGCGGATATGGCCCTGTGGCCAAAATTGATCCGCCCCGGTAGAGCCTCGCGTCCTGCCATGCTGTGCGAGTGGCGACGCGCACCTCCCAGGCTGATCGGGTGTACGAGGAGCTCCGCGACCGCCTGACCCGCGGGCGGATTCCCATCGGCAGCCGCATCGTCGAGCAGCAGCTCGCGGCCGAGTTCCGCACCAGCCGCACCCCGGTGCGCGAAGCGCTGCGCCGGCTCGAGGGCGACGGGCACCTGACGCGCGAACCGAGCGGGGGGCTGCGTCCGAGGGTCCCGAGCGTGCGCGCCATGCGCGAGCTCTACGACGTGCGTCTCGCGCTTGAGGAGCTCGTCGTGCGGCGAGCCGCCAGCTCTGGCGACCGCGGCGGCCTAGACGCCCTCGAGCAGGACTGGCGCGCCCTCGGGGCCGAGCATCGCGCGGGCGGACTCGCGTCCGAGGGGGCGGCCTTCGTCTATCGCGACGAGGAGTTTCACCAGCGCCTGGCCTCGGCCTCGGGCAACGACGTCGCCGCGGACATCCTCCGCGACGTCGGCGACCGCATCCGCATCCTCCGCATCCACGACTTCACCAGCAACGAGCGCATCGGCGCCACCATCGCCGAGCATCTCGAGATCCTCGCCGCCATTCTCGCGGGCGACGCCGACGATGCGGCCGGCTACATGCGGGCCCACATTCAGCGCAGCGCCCAGGTCGTCCGCGAGCGCATCGGCGAGGCGCTCGCGCGGATGTTCGAGGACCCCCCAGAGCTGGCGGCGGCGGGCGGAACTACTTGAGCATGCGGTGCGCGGCCGACGTCCACGAGTTGGTGACGTCGCGGATGAACTTCGCCTGAGTCGTGGCGAGGTGCGAGATCCACTCGATTTCGCTGCTCCCGGGCCCCCGCTCGATCGAGGTCGCGATCGCCTTCAGCGCCTTCTCGTAGCTCGACAGCGTCGTCTCCCCCGCTTCCTTGCCGGCCTCGATGATCCGCTCGTTGAGCTTGCGCAGTCGCTGCGCGGCCGCGTCGAGCCGAGCATCAGCGGCGCCCGACTTGGCCTTGGCCGACGACGACGCGGTGGAGCGCTTGGCGGTGGAGCCGGTCGACTTGGCAGACGCGGAGCCCGTGGACTTGGCGGCCGCCGAGCGGGTCGACTTAGCGGCCGCCGACCGGGTCGACTTCGCGGCCGCGGAGCCGGCCGACTGAGCGGCCGCGGAGCCGGCCGACTTGGCGGCGCTCGGGCGCTTGGCTGCGGTACCGCTCGGCTTCGCCGCCGTCGAGCGCTTGGCGGCGGCGCCGGCGGGCTTGGTACTCGAGCTCGGGCTCGAGGTTGACTTCTGGCCCGTGCTTCTGGACCGACTACTCCTGGCCTGGGGCATTACTTGGGTCCTCCTTGCTGGACGGCGGTAACGCGAGCAACCCTACCTCGCATCGCCTCGGGACATTATTAGGCGTACGGGCTTGCGTTACGACCGCCGCGTTCGGTAGGTTCTCCTCATCGTCGACTTTGATGACAAGCCGCCCACCTTGTGGTGCAGGGGCGACGAGGATCGCGCGACGCAGGGGCGCCGACGCCAAGCTTTGTCGCGCGCAATCCGCGTACACGCGGACGTGATCGTCGACTTGAGCGAACTCGTCTTTGCCGACACCTCGCTGATGCTCGATCTCGCCGTGATCGCGGGGCGCCTGCGCACCCGCGGACGCGCACTCCTCCTGCGCGGCGCCCAGCCGCAGATCACGACCTTGATCGAGCTCGTCGGGCTCCACCGCCTGCCCGGCGTTCGCCTCGAAGGCCCGGCCGCGGCCTTCGCTTAGCGCCGCGCACCCGCGCGGCTACCCTTGAAGACGAATGTTGTTTCTCGTCCTCTTCCTCGTCTGGGTCGCCGCTGAGCTGTTCGTGATCGTCCAAGTCGCCGAGGCCATCGGTGTCCTGCTGACGATCGTCCTCCTGATCGCCGCGTGGCCCATCGGGGGATGGGCGATGCGCTCCGAGGGACGGATGGTCTGGCGGCGCTTCAACGCGGCAATCGCCGAGGGGCGGCCACCGGGTCGCGAGGTCGTCGACGGCGCGCTCGTCGTCCTCGGCGGCTTCCTGCTCATGGTGCCCGGATTCATCTCCGACGCCTTCGGCCTGCTGTTGCTCTTCCCGCCCACGCGGGTCCTCTTGCGCTCGGGGCTTGTACGCAGCTTCCAGCACCGGCTCGTCGCCCGCGCCGGGCGCTTCGCAGGCGGTGGGCGCTTCGCGGGCGCTGGGTCTACCCCGGGCGGTGAGCGCGGCTCGGGCGGTGGGCGCGGCTCGGGCGGTGGGCGCGGCGCGCCCGGGCCGGCGCCCGTCGACGTCGATGGCACCGCCACCGAGGTGGACCCGCCTCAGCTTCGCCCGTGAGCGAACGCCTGCCTGCGGAGATTCGAAGCTTCTCGTTCGGTGACCCCGATGGCGAGCTCGTCGGGACCGCGGCCGTCTGGGAGGGCGGGTCCTGCTCGAGCTTCGGCGAGCCGTTCCAGGTAACGCCCCTCGGTGAGGAATGGCGGCTCGTGGGCGAGAGCGTCGAGCTCACGTTCGCGCCGGTGGGCGAGGTTGTCGAGCTCGAGCTCGAGGAGGCCGGGATCAGCGCTCGCTACCAGCTCGCACACGTCCGCGGGAGCGTGGGCGAGCGGGTGGTCGACGGCGCCGGGCAAATCGCCCAGCGCGCCGGCGTGCCGGACGGCAAGCGCTTCAGCGCGCTGCGCGCGGTCTCCGGCTGGTTCGGTGAGGCCGAGGGCCTGGCCGTGCTCGCGGCCCGGCCCCGGCGCGCGCGGGGCCACGACACCGAGCTCCTCGCCGCCGCGCTCATCGAGGGCGGTGTCGCCGTCCCCGTCACCGAACCGCGCCTCTCGAGCACCTACGGTGCCGACGGCGTGCCAGTGCGCGTTGGCCTCGAGCTCTGGCTCGGAGAAGAGGACACCGAGCAGTACCCGCGGCGCGCGGCCGGCGAATCCATCGGACGCTCGCTCGCGTGCGACGGATCGCTGCGCTCACAGCTCTTGCGCTGGCGCATGCGCGGGCGGCAGGGGACCGGCGTATACGAGCTCCTCCAGGTCTGATGGGCGAAGTAAAGGCGATCATCAGCGACTTCGGCGGGGTGCTCACCTCGCCTCTGCTCGACAGCTTCGTCGCCTTTGAGGAACGCTCCGGCATCTCGGTCGAGCAGCTCGGCAAGGCGATGGGGAAGCTGTGGAAACGCGACGGCGTGCATCCGCTCTTCGAGCTCGAGACGGGCCGGATGACGGAGGCCGCCTTTCTCGGTGCGCTCGGGGAGCAGCTGACGGCCCAGCTCGGCCGTCCCATCCACCTGGACGGGTTCGGCGAGAACTACTTCGATCACGTGCATCCCAATGAGCGCCTCATCGACTACATGCGCGCACTCAGAGACCGCGGCTACCAGATGGCGATCCTCACCAACAACGTCCGCGAGTGGGAACCGCTCTGGCGCTCCAAGCTCCCGGTCGACGAGATCTTCAGCGTCGTCGTCGACTCGGGTTTCGTGGGTATGCGCAAACCCGAGCCCGAGATCTACGCGCTCACACTCGAGCGCCTCGGCGTCCCCGCGGACGCGGCCGTGTTCGTCGACGACGTCGAGCTCAACTGCCAAGCCGCGAGCGCGCTCGGAATCCACGCCGTGTGGTTCCGCTCGACCGACCAGGCGATCGAGGAGATTGAGGCGGCGCTCGCCGATTAGGGTTCTGACGCGGGCCCTTCGGGCTGCCCGAACCCTTAGTTGTCGATGCCGAGACGGTCCCAGCAGTACAGCTCGAGGCACTCTCCGGCGAGCTTGACGCAGCGCTCGTGGGAGAGCCAGGGCAGCACCGTGTCGAACGCCTGCTCCTCCCCCACACCGGCCTCGAACGCCTCCTCGCCCCGAAACCCCGCGGCGATCTTGAGCGCCTCACGCCGGTTCTCTCCCAGTGACGGAAAGACGTTGACGAGAAACTCCTTGTTGGGAATCGGGTGCCCAACCTCAAGCGACGCGTGCCATGCCGCCAGCAACGAGAGGTCGTGCTCGTCCAGATCGGCTACCGCCTTGGCGTAATGGGAGTCGAGATCCGGCTCGGGGATCTCGTCAACCCATGCGCGCACGACCTCGCCCAAGATCTGCCGACGAGCCTCCCGTCCCACCGACTCGGCGATGACGCGAATGGCATTCTGGGGTTCGATGAAGCACAGGGACATGCCGAGAAGGTAAGTGGTCGGGCGGACGTCTTCGTCCGCCGTCCCAGATCAGAGCCCGAGCGCAGCCCGGACCGACTCGAGCGCGTCAGGATCGGGCTCGGCCGACGGTTCGAGGCCCATCCGGGACCGGACCCCGCGGCCCCAGTTGTAGAGGCCGAGATCGAGCGCCTCGAGCGGCAGCTGACTGGCCTTGGCGAGCTCGGCCGCCCGGCGCTCGAGCAGGAGCGTGTCACCGATCCCGAGCGCCCGCTTGGCCGCGAGCGTCGGCTCGTTCTCGCCGCCGAACTGGAGCGATCCCGCCCGCAGGTCGTAGACCCCGAGCCGCCCCAGCGTGACCAGGTGGGCGACGCGAGGGGCGGGGTGCAGGCCCGGCAGCGCGCGACGCCCGCACGCCCGCGCGAAGCGGCGCTCAGCCGACCACGCCGAATCGCCGCCGAACGCCGCCGCCTGCGACCCCGCCCTGCCCGCCCAGGCCCGGTAGGCGTCGAGCGTGCGCGTACCCCGGGCGGGATCGTAGGCGGTGCGCGGACCGAGGGGCACGCCGCTCAGGTCCGGTTCCTCTTTGGCCGCCCACGGGGTCCGGGCGCTCCGGATGCCCGCGAAGGGATCCTCACCGTCCGCGGGACAGAGATACGCGATGAGGAAGGCGAGCCACGTGCGCTCCTCGAGGTCGCCCGCAGCGGCGACCTCGGCGTAGAGACCCGGCGGGTCCGTCCCGAGCCGGAGCAGGCGCCCGGCCGCGAACGCGAGCTCCTCCGCGAGGCGCTCGGCGTCCTCGCTCGACTTCAGCCCTGGTACGAGCGCCGAGTGGAATCCGTCGTCGGCGCCGCGCGCGAGCCTCCGGACCTGCACCCCCGTCGACCTCGACTGGCCGCCGCGACGCGACGCCGCGCCGGGCCGCTTCGCGGTTCCCGGCGATACGACGGCGCGCAGCTCGGCCTCCTGCTCACGTGAGCAGATCGGGCAGTTCTGGACGAAGCGGTTGTGTCGGCAGAAGGTGGGCACGCCGATCAGACAGGATCGCAGCTCACCGGCGCGCAGCCCGGCGGAGGGAGTCGAGCAGGAGCACCACGACGGCGACGGGCAGCACCCACCAGGCCGACACGGTGCTATCGGCGACGAGGGCGGTCAGGGCGATGGCGGCGACGACGCCGAGCGCCACGCGCCAGTCGTCGCCGACGACGAAGTCCCACACCGCGAGAGCTGCCCGGCGTATCCAGTTCACGCGTTCGCGCCCTCTGGGAGGCGGGCGCGGCCCGCGCCGGCGCGGCGCAGGATCGCCACGGTGGCGAGCGCGAGCATGGCGTAGGCGGGGATGAGGACGAGCAGCGCCGCGTCACTGCCCGGCCAGTGCGCGCCCGCCCCTTCGGCGCCCCAGAACGTCCCGAACGCCGTGAGCATGATCCCGACCACGAACTTCAACGTGTTCTCGGGGACTCGTGCCAGCGGCGCGCGCGCCGCCACGCCCGCGAGGGCGACGACCGCGACCGCCGCCGCCGCCGCTACGGCCGCGAGGCCGATGTTGTGCTGGTTGGCGCCGAAGGTGAGGACGATGAACGCCACCTCGAGACCTTCGAGGAGCACACCCTTGAAGGCGAGCGTGAACGAGTAACCGTCGAAGGTGCCGCGCTCGCGTGACGCGGCTCGTGCCGCCTCGGTCTCCTCAGCGAACGTCGCCTCCTCGTCGTGCAGCGCCTTCAGCCCCGCCGCGCGGAGGATCGCCTTGCGCAGCCACTGCAAGCCGAAGATGAGCAGCAACCCACCCACCGCGACGCGCAGCACGCCGATCGGCAGCGACGTGAGCGCGGGGCCGAGCGCCGCCACGAGAGCGGCCAGCACGACGGTGGCGGCGCCGACCCCGGAAAGGGCCGAAGACCAGCTCCGCGTCGCCCCAACGGCGATGACGATCGTGAGCGCCTCGACCGCCTCGACCGCGCAGGCGAGGAAGACTGCGACGGCCAGTCCAAGTTCCTGGCCGCTCATGCGCAGAGGGTGTTGTGCATGGTTCTCATTCTCGCGAATCAGCGCGCCACGGGCGCGCGTCTCTCAAGAATGACACGCAGGCGCGCGGCTTCCCGGGCGGGCTTCAGGACGAAGCGATCCCAGGTGACGCGCACGGTCGCGATCTCGGCGGCGAGGAGGTCGGCGTCGCGGTCGCGGTCGTTCTCGAACTGCTCGCGCGTGCCGTGGGTGTCGTAGCCGTCGAGCTCGACGGCCAGCTTGTGCGCGGGGAAGTAGATGTCGACCTCGTAGCCCAGCACCTCGCTGTTCACCTCCGGTTCGGGCAGACGGTGGCGCTTGGCGAAGGGGATGAAGGCGTCTTCGAATTCGGACCGCGTGGGCGCGCGCTTGGGGTGGGCGATGTGCTCGCGCAGCCGATTGGTCGCGGCGCACGGCGGGTGTCGGTCGAGGAGCTCCGCGAGGTCCGCAAGCGACAGGAAGCACGAGCGCCGGAGGCTGTTGACCGCGCGGGCGAGGCGGAGGTCGTTTAGGCGCGGAGCGTTGTCGAATACGGTTCGGGCGGGCGTGGTGACCGGGATGCCGAAGTGCTCAGTTACGTCGGCATCGGTGAGGGTGCGGGAGCGGTGGACGCGGATGCCGGGTCGCGAGCGACCGGCCCGTGTCGTGACTTCGGGTTTCGACGGCGGGTGCTTGTCGATTCCCCACAGGGCGGCCGCGGAGCGATGGCTGAGCGCGGCGCCTCGGCCGCACGCAAGCACGGCCGCCAGCGCGTGGGCCTGGCGTGACAGCGGGCGATGACCTACGGCGTAGACGCCGCGGTGGAGGCGAAACAGGCGCCCGGCTCTGATTCGGTGTTCAATCGCGCCGCGGCCAAGTCCGAGGTCGAGGAGCTGGCCGATGGTGATCACCCCGTGCTGCGGACCCGCTACCGCGGCTATCAAACGGTCGACGAAGGCAACCCCGTGCTGCGTTTTCATTGTATTTCAAGGGTTTCGCAGCACACCCCCCGGAGTTTCCGCCGCCCCCCCCGCGCGCGCCCGAAACCGCCCGAAAATTCGCACCGCCGGCGGAGATTCGTGACGCCGCCGGTAGATTCGTGACGCTGGCGTTACATCGCGGACGCCCCGAACAGGAGGCGCGCCCCGGACTGCTGCCCGTCGGCGAAGAACGTCCCCGTCGCGCGGCTCAGCTCGAAGGCGAGCGCCTGGCCGTCCTCGGTCGCGACGAGCACCCGCCGCGCGTCGAGGTCCACGCCGGTAACGACGCCCTCGATGCGCGCGGCGAGATACACGACGGTGACGGGATCACCCACGTGGGGCATGGCACGCCGGCGGGCCATAGTGCGCTACGCGGTGGTAACGGCGCCGGCCTCGGGCTCGGCACCCGAAACCCCGGCCGCCCCCGAAACCCCGGAAACCACCTCTCCCTCCGCCCGCCGGTGCTCCCTCCCGCGGCGAATAACCTCGCGAAAGCTCCGGAACCTGAAGATGAACACCAGCGCCCCGAACCCGAGCGCGGTCGACAGTACCGCCGTCGCGATCTGCTGCCCGACCGAGAACGCCGCCACCGTCGACCCGCTGGCCTGGTGGGCGAAGATCGTCGCGAGCAGGGCCTGCTGAACACCGGCGCCACCGGGCGTGAAGGGGAACACGGAGGCGATGACCTGGACCGCGAGGACTAATAAAGCGTTGGTCACCGATCCGCCGATGTGAAAAGCGTCGAGGAGCGCCCAGTAGGCGGCGAAGCGCGCGACCCAGCTCGCCGCCTGCCAGGTCGCCATCTCGCGCCGGTAGCGCTTGCGGTCACGGAGGATCGCGAGCCCCTGACGGATGCGCTGCCAGAACGCTTTGACGCGCGCCGACAAGAGCGCGAACGCGACCAGGAACCCCACCGCCACAGCGGTCAGCGCGAAGAGCGTGAAGCGGGGGTTGGCGGCGAAGAAGCTGATGTCGAAGGACGGCAGTTGCGCGAAGCTCGGCGGCTTGGGAAACACACCCTGGGTGAAGGCGAAGAGCATCACGAGCAGCCCCACGCCCCAGTCGAAGACGACGCCGGTCGAGAGCGCGGAGGCGAGCGCGGGATAGCTCGAGCGCTCGATCGACGACCGCGTCAGGAACAGCTGGACGATGTTCCCGCCGCCCAACGGAAAGACGTTGTTGACGGCGGACCCGGCCATGTAGGCGCCCCACACGTCGCGCCACCGGATGCGCTCGTCAGGGTAGGCCGCGCGCACGGCGGCGAAGAGCGCGCGCGAGCGCAGCACCAGATAGAGCGCGTACAGGACGAGCCCGACCAGCAGCGGCACCAGGCTGAGCGAGGCGAGGCTCGAGAAGAACTTGCCCGCCGAGCTCAGGATCTGCGAGATCGTCCCGCCGACCGATTCGTGGTGGTGGACCACCATCGTGGGACTGCCGCGATCCAAAGTCACGGCCACACGTTCTCACACCGGCCCCACGGAGCCCGCCCCACGGGGCCCGCCCCACACAGCCCGCCCCGCACCGGGCCCGCCCCACACCGCCCGCCCCCCGGAGACCCCACAAATAGGACCGGAGGGCCCGGGTCCATCCGAGCCCTCCGGCAGAGCCAGGGAAGTGGGGGCGCAGTTCCCTGACCGACAGGGGCGAGTTTCCCCGTCCCAGGTTGTTACAAACCCTAAACGCCCCACGTGTGCCAAACCACTCTGGAAGGCACGCGCCAAAGGTAAACGTAGCAGCCCCGAGCAAGCAACGGGGAAAACCTGCTCCCGTTGCGCGGAATTCCGGCGCAAAGGTCCCCCGGATCGGCTAAAGCGAGTTCCCCGTCATCGTCCCCGTGCCCCAGGACCAGTGAAAAACTCGTCTCCGGGGCGGACGTTACCCGCGGCCTCGGCCTCGTGCCGGAGGGTGCGATCGACCTCGCCGCTCCACGCTCCGACCGCAAGCATCTCGCGGTCGGCATCCATCGGGCTACCACCGAGATCCTGGTTGACGATGCGGGCGCACTTGCGTCCCTCGGCGATGGCGGTGACGATCAGCGACTGCCCGATGCGCGCATCGCCGCACGCGTAGACACCGGACTCCGAGGTGCGGTAGGTCTGCTTGGTGGAGATGGCGTGGCGCTCGTCGAGCTCGAGGCCGAGCTGCGCAATCGGGCCGTCGTGCTCGGGCCCCGAGAACCCGATCGCGATCAACACGAGATCGGCGTCGAGCACGAACTCGCTGCCGGGAACGGGCGTGAGGTCGCGCGAGGACGTACCCGTCACCTTGCGCGTGAAGACGTTCGTGACGTGGCCGTCCTTGCCCATGAATCCGGTGACCTCGGTGCCCCACTTGCGCCGGCCGCCCTCGTCGAGCGCATAGGTCGTCAGCGTGCGCTTGGGGGGAAGCGGCCAGGGATGCAGGGCGTCGCGCCCGTCGGGCGCCAGCGCCTGGTAGACGTCGAGCATGTCGGTGCTCTCCGCCCCTTCGCGGCGCGCGTTGGAGATGCAGTCCATGCCCGTGTCACCGCCGCCGACGACGAGGACGCGCTTACCGGCCGCGGTGATCTCGGCACCGGGCACGGGCGGGCGCGAGGGCCGTCCCTGCTGGGCGGCGACCCAGCGGTTGCGCTGGTAGAGGTAGTCCATCGCGAAGTGGATGCCGGCGAGCTCTCGACCGGGCGCCTCGACGTCGCGGTGAACGCGCGAGCCGATCGCGATCACGATCGCGTCGTGCTCCTCCCGCAGCCGCTCGGTTGGCAGCGAAGCCGACCCGACGTCGGCGTTGTAGACGAACTCGATCCCCTCCTGCTCGAGCAGCTCGACGCGGCGGTCGATGATCGACTTCTCCAGCTTGGCGTCGGGAACGCCGAAGCGCATCAACCCTCCGGGTCCCTCGTCGCGCTCGTAGACGGTCACGTTGTGGCCGCACCGGTTGAGCTCGGCGGCAACCGCGAGGCCGGCCGGCCCCGCGCCGACGACAGCAACCTTGCGTCCCGTCCGGCGGTCGGGCGGCTCGGCCACAACCCAGCCCTCCTCGAAGGCGCGCTCCACGATCGCGAGCTCGATCTGCTCGATCGTGACAGCGTCGTCGTTGATCGCGAGCACGCACGCCGACTCGCACGGGGCGGGGCAGATGCGACCGGTGAACTCCGGGAAGTTGTTCGTCGCGTGGAGCTGGTCGATCGCCTCGCGCCATTTGTCCCGGTACACCAGATCGTTCCAATCCGGGATCAGGTTCCCCAGCGGGCACCCCTCGTGACAGAAGGGCACGCCGCAATCCATGCACCGTGACCCCTGGCGCCGGAGCTCCTCGTCGGGCTGGAGCGAGAAGTACTGCTTGTAATCGCGCACGCGCCGCTCCGGGTCGCGCTTGTCGAAGCCGACCCGGTGAATCTTCAAGAACGCACCAAGCTCGCCCATGACCAGCGGTCAAGGCTAGCGCAGCCGGCGATGATCCAAGAGCAGCTCGGCGAGCTCACGGGCGCGCCGGGCGGCATCGAGATCCTCGCGGGTCGCGGACACGATCGCGCCCATCATCAAGATCTGCACTTGGCTGGCAAGGGACTCGGGATCCTGAGTCCCGGACTGCTCGGCGATGTCGAGGAGAACCTGCCGAACCTCCGCGAGCTGCCGGGCCGCGGCCTGGTACACGATGTCGTTCGGGTCGCGGACCTCAAACAGGGTGGCGAGTACACCACAGCTCTCGAAGTCGTCGCGGTGGAACCACTCGTCGAGGGCGTCGAAGACGGCGAGGAGTCGCTCGCGCGGGGTGTCGCCCTGGCGGTAGATCTCGGCCTCGAGCCACTCGTGCGTCCAGCGCTGTCCGCGCAGGTCGAGGAAGGCGAGGATGAGGTCCGTCTTGGACGGAAAATGGCGGTAGAAGGTCTTCCTGGCCACGCCCGACTCGTCGATGATCCGGTCCACGCCCACGGCCCGGAGCCCGTGGCGGGAGAACAAGTCGTAGGCGGTGTCGAGGATCCGCTGGCGTGCCGAGCTGACCGGTCCCACCCGTTTTCGCTACCCGGTCGGAGAGGGCATTAACGTGAAGTAGACAGACCGCTATGTATATTTGCAAGGTAGACAGACTGATTTGTCTACCTTGACGCAAGGAACGCAAGACGTGGACCGTCCGCCGGCTATAACTCCTACGCGCCCCGCCGCTCCCTACAAGTGGGTACCGCGCCAGCACGAAGTTCACGACAACGGGGACTTGTCAGCCGGTAACGGCGACAGACAGAGTCTCGGGTTGCGGCCGGGGCCGACTGGAGGTGACGGTCCCGCTCTGGGGCGCGTGCCCACGACGAGCGGCGGAGGTAGGCGCAATGAGACGAGAGAGCGAGTCGGGCCGCCGCGATTTTCGGACAAGGTCATGACCTCCGTCCTCGTCCTCGTCGTCGACGACGCCCCCGCCGACCGCGAGCCGCTCGCGGCCATCCTCCGCGGTGCCGGTCACGAGGTCATCGAGGCCGACAACGGCGAGCAGGCGCTGCGGCTCGCCCACGAGCTGCGACCGACGCTGATCGCGGCCGACATCCTGATGCCGACCATGGACGGGTACGAGCTCATGCGCGGGCTGCGGGGCCACGAGACGACGGCGCACATCCCGGTCATCTTCTACGCCGCCGGCTATGTCATCGAAGAGGTGCGCCGGCTCGCGGCGGAGTGCGGTGTCTCGCACGTCCTCGTCAAGCCCTCTGCGCCCGATGAGGTCCTCCGGGTGATCGAGGAGGCGATCGCGGCGCGCCCCGACCCCGTGGCGCCGGTCCCATCCGAGGAGTTCCACCGCCAGCACCTGCGCCTCGTGAACGCGAAGCTGCTCGAGAAGGTCGACGAGCTGCGCGAGACGGTGATCCTCGCCGGCACCCTCGAACGCGAGTCCTATGACCTAGGGCGCAATGCTTCCAGCGGTCCCGAGCTCGAGTCAGTCCTGTCGCGGCGCGAGCTGCAGGTGCTGAGGTTGATCAGCGAGGGCGCCACGAACAGCGAGATCGCCGAGCGCCTGGTCATCGCCACCAGCACCGTGCAGTCGCACGTCAAGCGCATCCTGCACAAGCTCGGAGTCAAGAACCGGACCGAAGCCGCGGTCCGCTATTTGCGCCGGTAACCGCCGGGTAACCTTCCCTGCCCGCGCCCGGCCCGCGGCCACCGCCCGCCCCCCCGGAGCCGAGCACGACAAATTACCGAGATCCTGGCTGTTGCAGCCGGTATGAAGATAGATATGGGGACAGAAGCCCGGCCCGGCGCGGAAGACGACCGAAGCACGTCGGTGCTCATCGTCGATGACGAGGTGGCCGAGCGCGAGCTGCTGGCGACGATTCTCGGTCACGCGGACTACCTCGCTGTCACCGCCGACACGGGCGAGCACGCCCTCAGGCTCGCGCGCGCCCAGCAACCCGGACTCATCATCGCCGACATCCTCATGCCGACGATGGACGGATACGAGCTCGTGCGCGAGCTCCGGCGCGATCCGGACACGGCGCACATCCCGGTCGTCTTCTACACCGCGACGTACGTGATCGACGAGGTACGGGAGCTCGCGGACGCGTGCGGGGTCGCGGACGTCCTCGTCAAGCCGTACGAGCCCGACGACGTTCTCAGGATCGCCGCCGACGCCCTCGCGCGCCCATCCGGCGGGGTAGCTCAGCTCCCCTCGGAAGCCTTCCACCGCGAGCACCTGCGCATGCTCAACGCCAAGCTGATCCAGAAGGTCGAAGAGCTGCGCGAGACGGTGATCCTCGCCTGCGCCCTGCGCCGGGAGTCTGTCTCCCCACCCGAAAGAAGCTGGGACGTCGGGGCCGACGCCCGCATCGAGACCCTCTCCCCGCGGGAGCGAGAGGTGCTGGGCATGATCGTCGATGGCGCCTCCAACGGAGACATCGCCGCGAGCCTTGCCATCGCTCCGAGCACGGTGCAGTCCCACATCAAGCGCATCTTCCACAAGCTCGGCGTCAAGAACCGGACCGAGGCCGCGGTCCGCTACATCCGGCGGTAACGTCCGAAGCTAGGCGACCACTTCAGCCCGCGGCGCCGCGGCCGCCGCCTCGGCCAGCGCCCGCTTGTAGTCGCGGGGCATGACCTTGACGAAGCGCCTAAGCGCGTTCTCCCAATCGCTCAGGAGCTTCTGGGCTACCAGCGAGCCGGTCCGCTCGAAATGCTTGAAGATCAGCTCACGGAGCTCGAGCTCGTCGTTCACGTCGAGCTCGTCGAGATCCACGAGCTCGAGGTTGCAGCGCCCCTCGAAGTCGCCGGGCACGTCGTACACATACGCGACGCCGCCGCTCATGCCGGCGGCGAAGTTACGTCCGGTCGGGCCGAGCACGGCGACGCGACCGCCGGTCATGTACTCGCAGCCGTGGTCGCCGACGCCCTCGACGACGGCGCTGGCGCCCGAGTTGCGTACTGCGAAGCGCTCACCGGCCAGGCCGCGGATGAAGGCCGCGCCCGCGGTGGCGCCATACAACACAGTGTTACCAACGATCACGTTCTCCTCGGCGCGGAACCCGGCCGACTCCGGCGGGCGCACGGATACGACGCCGCCCGAGAGCCCCTTGCCCGTGTAATCGTTCGTCTCCCCCTTGAGCGAGAAGGTGACGCCGGGAGCGAGCCACGCCCCGAAGCTCTGGCCCGCGGAGCCGTGGAAGGCGATCTCGATCGTTCCCTCCGGGAGGCCCTCGACCCCGTATCGGCGCGCGATCTCGCCCGAGAGGATTCCGCCCACGGTGCGGTTGACGTTGCGCACCGCGACCGGCCCGAAGGCGACGGGCTCGAGGCGATCGAGCGCGGGCGAGCAGGCCCGCACGAGCTCCCAGTCGAGCGCGTTGTCGAGCACGGGGATCTGGTCGCGGGTGCGGCGCCGGGGCGCGCCCGGCGGCAGCTCGGGGATGGTGAAGACGGTCGAGAGATCGATTCCGCGAGCCTTCCAGTGGTCGATGGCGCCGTCCATCTCGAGCAGGTTGGCGCGCCCGATCATGTCCTCGAAGCGCCGGATGCCGAGCTCGGCCATCAGGCCGCGGACCTCCTCGGCGACGAGCATCAGGTAGTTGATGACGTGGTCGGGAGTGCCGGCGAAGCGCGCGCGGAGCTCGGGGTCCTGGGTCGCCACGCCCACCGGGCACGTGTTCAGGTGGCAGACGCGCATCATGATGCAGCCCATGGCAATGAGCGGGGCGGTCGAGAAGCCGAACTCGTCGGCGCCCAGGAGCGCGGCGATGACGACGTCGCGGCCGGTCTTGATCTGGCCGTCCACCTCGACCGTGATCCGCGAGCGCAGGTCGTTCATCAGCAGCGTCTGCTGGGTCTCGGCCAAGCCGATCTCCCACGGGACGCCGGCGTACTGGACCGAGGACTGGGGCGAGGCCCCCGTCCCGCCGTCGTGGCCGGAGATGGTGACGTGGTCGGCGTTGGCCTTGGCGCACCCGGCGGCCACGGTTCCCACGCCGACCTCGGCGACGAGCTTGACCGAGACCGACGCCGTCGGGTTGGCGCAGCGCAGGTCGTAGATGAGCTGCTTGAGGTCTTCGATCGAGTAGATGTCGTGGTGCGGCGGGGGCGAGATGAGCCCCACCCCCGGCGTCGAGCTGCGAATGCGGGCGATGTAGTCGTCGACCTTGTGTCCGGGGAGCTGACCGCCCTCGCCGGGCTTGGCCCCCTGCGCCATCTTGATCTGGAGCTGATCGGCGTTGACGAGGTAGTGCACGGTGACGCCGAACCGGCCCGACGCGACCTGCTTGATGGCCGAGCGGCGATCGTCGAGGAAGCGCTCGGCGTCCTCTCCCCCCTCGCCCGTGTTCGACTTCGCGCCGAGGCGGTTCATCGCCTGGGCCAGAGTCTCGTGCGCCTCGCGCGAGAGCGCGCCGAGGCTCATGGCGCCGGTGGTGAAGCGCTTGACGATCTCGGTCGCGGGCTCGATCTCGTCGAGCGGAAGCGGGCGCTCGAGCGTGCGCAGCTTCATCAGCCCGCGCAGCGCGGCCTTGCGCGCCGCGTCCTCATTGACCATGCGCGCGAAGTCCTGATACGTCTTGCCCGGGTCGCCGTTCTGGCCGCGCACCGAGTGCTGGAGCTTGGCGATGGTGTCGGGGTTCCAGATGTGGACCTCGCCGTCGCGCCGCCACTGCAGGACGCCGCCGACGGGAAGGACCTCGCGATCGACACGCGGGTAGGCGCGGAAGTGACGCTCGAGCGCCTCGGTCGAGAGGACGTCCATCCCGATGCCGCCGATGCGCGAGGCGGTGCCGGTGAAGTGCTTGTCGATCAGCCCCATCTCGAGGCCGACGGCCTCAAAGATCTGGGCGCCGCAGTAGGACTGGATAGTGGAGATGCCCATCTTCGAGATCGTCTTCAGCAGGCCCTTGCCGATTGCCGTGACGATCCGCCTCTCGGCCTCCTCGGTGTCGAGATCGATGGGGAGGAGCGAGTGCAGGGCGAGCTCGTCGAGAGACTCGAACATCAGGTAGGGGTTAATGGCCGCCACGCCGTAGCCGATCAGCGTCGCCATGTGGTGGATGTCGCGCGGCTCGCCGGACTCGAGCACGAGGCCGGTGCGCAGGCGGGTGCCGTGGCGCACGAGGTGGTGATGGGTGGCCGCCACCGCGAGCAGGGACGGGATCGCAACCCGCTCGGGACCGAGGTTGCGGTCCGAGAGGATGAGGATGTTGGCCCCGTTCTCGACGTAGTTCTCCGCCTCGTCGCACACGGCCCGCAGGCGAGCCTCCATCCCGTCCGGGCCCTGCTCGATCGGCCAGGTGATGTCGATCGTGGCGGCATGGAAGATCTCGTGCGAGACCTGGCGGAGCTTCTCGAGCTCGCGGTTGCGGAGGATGGGCTGGTCCATGACGAGCTGGTGGGCGTGCTCGGGCGTCTCGGCGAGGAGGTTGACTTCCGCGCCGATGCCGGTCGCGAGGCTCATCACCACGTTCTCGCGAATCGAGTCGACGGGTGGGTTGGTGACCTGGGCGAAGAGCTGCTTGAAGTAGGAGAAGAGCGGCGGCTGGCGGTCTGAGAGGACGGCCAGGGCGGCGTCGTTGCCCATGCTCGCCACCGGCTCCATCGCGTTCGACGCCATTGGGGCGATGATGAGCTTCAGGTCCTCCTGCGAGTAGCCGAAAGCGAGCTGCCTGGAGCGCAGGGGCTCGATGCGCGGCGTCGTGGGCTCGCGCTCGGGGAGATCGTTGATGTGGACGACCGAGCGCTCGTACCACTCGCGGTAGGGCTTCTGGCTCGCGATCCGCTGCTTGATCTCCTCGTCCTCAACGATCCGTCCCTCCTCGAGGTCGAGGAGGAAGAGGCGACCGGGCTGGAGACGGCCCTTGCGCTCGATGTGCTCGGGGGCGATCGAGATCACCCCGGCCTCGGAGGCGAGCACGACGTAGCCGTCCTTGTCCTGGACCCAGCGCCCGGGGCGCAAGCCGTTGCGGTCGAGCACGGCGCCGGCCAGGGTGCCGTCGGTGAAGACCACCGCGGCGGGGCCGTCCCAGGGCTCCATCAGACACGAGTGGTAGTCGTAGAAGCCCCGCACCTCCGCCGGCAGGTCCTTGCGCGTGCGGTAGGCCTCGGGCACCATCATCATCACCGCGTGGGCGATCGAGCGCCCGCCGAGGACGAGGAGCTCGAGCACGTTGTCGAACGTGCCGGAATCGGAGTAACCGTCGGTGACGACGGGGATGACCTTCTCGAGGTCCTCGCCGAAGAGCTCGGAGGCGAGCTGAGACTCGCGCGCGCGCATCCAGTTGACGTTGCCGCGCAGGGTGTTGACCTCGCCGTTGTGAGCGATCATCCGGTACGGGTGGGCGAGCTCCCAGCTCGGGAACGTGTTGGTGCTGAAGCGCGAATGCACCAGCGCGAGCCGGCTCGCGAGCCGCGGGTCGCGCAAGTCCGGGAAGTAGTGAGGCAGCTGCGGCGCGGTCAGCATCCCCTTGTAGACGATCGTGCGCGAGGAGAAGCTCGGCAGCGCGAGGTCGCGCCCGGCCGCGCGCTCGATCACGCGCCGGATCACATAGAGCTTGCGCTCGAAGGTCTCCTGGTCGGGGATCTCGCTCCCCGCGCCGATCAGGACCTGGCGGATCGTCGGCGCCGCCGCCCCCGCGGTCATGCCGACGTAGCGCTCGTCGACCGGGACCTCGCGCCAGCCCAGCACCCGCTGGCCCTCGGCGGCGATCGTCTCATCGACCAGCGCCGCGAGCTCGGTCCGGCGCTCAGCGTCGGCGGGCAGGTAACACATGCCCACGCCGTACATGCCCCATGGCGGCAGCTCGGCACCGGCCACCGCGCGGAAGAACGCGTCAGGGACCTGGAGCAGGATCCCGGCGCCGTCGCCGGTGCTCGGATCAGCGCCCTCGGCGCCGCGGTGCTCGAGGTGCTCGAGCGCGTCCAGCGCCTTCTCGACCACGGCGTGGCTGGCATCCCCGCGGAGCTTGGCCACGAGCGCGATCCCGCAGGCGTCGTGCTCGTAGCGGGGGTCGTAGAGGCCGACGGCCCCTGGCGGCGTGGAAGCGTTCATAGGTTGAAGTCCTGCGAGGGGGCCGACGGCGTGTTTCCGGTTCGTTAAGGTTACCAGCGGGCGGCGGGTGGGACGAGGGGCGGCAGGCGCGCGCGACAGCGCGGGAGGCGGCGCGCGGCAGCGCGCGGGGGCGGCGCGCGGCAGCGCGCGGGGGCCGCCGCGGGAGCGCTATTTCGTCGCGGCGGCGCGGGTCTTCCGCTTGGCGCCGTCGCCGTCCTTGGCGCCGTCGCGCTTGCGGGGCTTCGCGGGGGCCGGGGCGGGCTTCTCCTGCTGGACCGCGGCGAGGCTCGCCTCGAGCGCCGCCATCAGGTCCGGAGCGGGCTCGCTCTCCTCGGCAACAGGCGCCACGGCGATCTCCTCGCCGCCCGCCTTGCGTTCGATCAGGGCCAGGACGCGGTCGCGATACTCGTCGCGGTACTTCTCGGGCTCGAAGTCGCTCGAGAGCGAATCGATGAGCTGGCGCGCCATCGTCAGCTCGCGCTCGCTCGCCTCCGAGTCGGCCACGGAGTCGAGCTCATCGAGGCGATCGGGGGCGAGCACCTCGTCGCCGAAGAGCATGGTGGAGAGCGTGAGGACGTCGCCCGCGGGGCGGAGCGCGCAGAGCTGCTGCTTGGAGCGCAGCACGATCCGGGCCAGGGCCACCTTCCCGGACTCGCGCATGGCGTCCAGCAGGAGCCGGTAGGCCTTGGCCCCGCCCGTGGCGGGGGCCACGTAGTAGGCGTGGTCGAAATAGATCGGGTCGATGTCGGCGAGATCGACGAAGTCCTCGACATCGATCGTCTTCGTCGCCTTGACATCGAGCGAGTCGAGCTCCTCGGGGGTGATCACCACGTACCGGTCAGGCGTGATCTCGTAGCCCTTGACGATGTCCTCGAAGGGCACCTCGTCGCCGGTCGTCGAGTCGACGCGCTTCTGGCGAATCCGCCCTCCGGTCTTGGCCGAGAGCTGATGGAAGCGAACCGACTTCGGCGACGTCGCCGCGTACAGCTTGACCGGGACGTTGACCAGGCCAAAGCTGATCGCACCACTCCAAATTGCGCGAGCCATGACTCTCTTTTATACCCGATGCCCGCTGCGGGCAAGCCGTGAGCGCAGTCTTGCTGGGCGCTGGAGGCCGGGCTAGCCGACGAGCTCGCCCTGCATGCGCGCGATGGCGCGGCGCAGGAGCCGCGAGACGTGCATCTGCGAGACGCCGACCCGGTCGGCGATCTCGCGCTGGGTCAGGCCTTCGAAGAAGCGCAGGGTGACGATCTGGCGCTCGCGGGCGGGGAGAACCTCGAGGCCCCGCGCCAGCACCAGGCGCTCCTCGGCCTGGTCATAGCCGGGATCGTCGTCGCCGAGCCAGTCGAGCAGCTCGCCATCCTCCCCGAGCGACTGCTCGAGGGGCACAGTCGCGTAAGCCTGCGCGCCCTGCAGCGCCTCGAGGACTTGCTCCACCGTCGAGTGGGTGGCCTCGGCGAGCTCCTCGACCGTGGGCGAGCGACCGAGTCGGCTCGAGAGGCGGTCGACCTCGCGCCCGATCCGCGCGTTGCGTTCCTGGATCCCGCGCGATACCCGGACCGACCAGGCGCGGTCGCGGAAGTGACGCTTGATCTCCCCGAGAATGGTGGGCACGGCGAAGGTCGAGAACCGGAGCTCGCGCGTGACGTCAAACCGGTCGACGGCTTTGATCAGCCCGACGCAACCCACCTGGATCAGGTCCTCGAGCGGTTCGCCGCGATTCACGTAGCGCCGGGCCAGCGTCCGCACAAGCGGCAGCATCTGCTCGACCAGCGCCTGGCGAGCGGCGAGATCGCCGTGCTCGTGATAGCGATGGAGGAGCTCTTGTTCGTCAGGCATGAGGTCGCCGCGTCCGACCTGCGGCGCCGACGGATTACTCGATGGGTGGTCCGGTGTCCCCGGCACTGCGGCAATCACTCCAGTGCTCACTTGTAAACCTCCCGATAGGCCAATTTAGCATCGTGACCGGCCGGGGTGCGAACGCAAGGTGGGCAGCATCGGACACAGCGCCCGGCCCGGGGTTGCAGTACAACTTGCAGGGTGGACAAAGGTGGTCAGCCGCGGGGGGCGCAAAACGACGCCGAAGCGGGCACGGGCGTCCGCGTGGAGCCGTCGGGGACCGTCGTGAGCGCCACCCGGTTCGCGACCGTGACCGGCGTCTCACGGGAGCGCCTGCGTACCTGGGAGCGGCGCTACGGATTTCCGCGGCCGCTGCGCGTGGGCCGCGGACCGCGCCGCTACGAGCTCAGCGATGCCGCCCGCGTGGTCGCCGTGCGGCGGTCGGCGGAGCAGGGCGTGCCCCTCAGCGATGCCATCGCCGCATCGAACGCGGACGCGCCCGCGGGGGTGTCGGCGACCACGCTGCAGGCAATCGCCGAGCGCCTGCCCGCGCCCGTTCTCGTCCTGAGCGGGCCGGAGCCGGTGCGCATCGAGTACGTCAACCCGACCCTCGCCGAGCGCCTCGGATCCGTCGCCCCGGGGACCGCGCTGGCGGACGTGGCGCCGTGGCTCGCGGGCAGCGACTGCGAGTCGGCGCTCCACGCCCTGTTCGCGGGGTCGACCCGGACGCGTGCCTCCGTGCACCCGGCGTGGTCGGGCTTCGCCTCGGACACCGCGCGCTCGCTCCTCTATCTGCTCCCCGTCGAGCCGGGCCGCGCGCCGCTGGTGGCCATGGTCGAGCTCGACGCCCCCGACGAGCGTTACCTCCGCAGCGACCTCGCCGCGGTCAGAGCCGACCGCGATCGCCTGCGCACCACCGTGGATTCCCGCGATCGGTGGGTTCTCGCCACCTCAGAGCTGGCGGCGCTCTTCCAGCGCGAGACCGGCCCTGCCCTGCTCCAGGCCACGTCGGAGACAATCGTGCGCCGGCTGCCGCCGATCGACGCCGGGGTGGCCGTCTACATGGGCGGCGAGCTCGCGCTCGGGAGCTCGACCCGCGGTCTCCTCGGCCCCTGCATGGTGACCGTGACCGCCCACGCCGACATCGCCGCCGTACTTCGCAACGGCGAGCCCGCCTGGCTCGAGCCCTCGACCGCGGCCGCCTTCGGAGCGCCCCCGGACGTGCACGTCCTCGCCGTTCCCGTCGCCGTGGTGGGCGAGACCCTCGGCGCCGTCCTCCTCGTCATGGACGAACCGCCCCCGATCGCCGGTCAGGTCCAAGCACTCCTCAGCGTCCTCTCCGCCGCGATCGGCTTCGCGCTCCTGCGCGACCGGTTGGTCGAGGGCGCCCGCGAGCAGGGACGCTTCGGGGCGGCCGATTAGCGGGTCCCGGCGGGGCCCGCATCCCCGCGCGCGCCCGATCAGGTAGCCGTGCTCGCCTCGATGATCGGCTTGCGCGTCGGGGCCTGGCTACCGCCCAGCGGCTCGGCCGTGACCAGGATCTCGCGCACGCCGTGCAGCGATCCCGGCACCGCCACGGTACCGCTGCCGCGGGAGTTGACGCTGAAGAGGGCGTCGGTGGGACGTGGGGCGCCGCCCGATCCGAGCTCCCAGACCTCGTAGACGCGCCCGGCGGGCGGTGCCGGGAAGTGGCTGACGCTGAGCGTTCCATGCTGGCCGGTGATGTCGAGCGCCGCGCGCGCGTTCTCAGCCAGTCCGGGCTGGAGGACCTGGGCGCTGATCGTGCGCGTGCCCGGCGTCGAGCCACCGAGCAGGGTCGTCCCGACCACGACGCCGCACAGGACTCCGACCGCGACCGTCGCCGTCACCGCGATGCGCGGCGCCAGCCAGCGGCGGCCACCGAGCCGGACCGTACGCGAGCGCGACGTCTGGACGGGCCGATCGGCCTCGGGGCCGGCGGCCTGGAGCAGCTCAGCCTCGGCGCGGACGATGCTCCGGATCCGCTGCCCGAGCTCGGGCGGGGCGACCATTGTCGGGACCGCGGTGCCGAGGGCATCGGCCGCGGCCGCGAGCTGGTGGACGTCACGCTGGCACCCGGCGCAGCTCGCGAGATGCTGCTCGAAGGAGTAGGCCTCGTCCTCGGGCAGGGCGCCGAGCAGGTAGGCACCGGCGGTGTCGCCTTTCCCGCAATACTTCGGTCCTAGGGCGCTCATATCGTCACTCCGGAGATCTCCATGCGGAGCCGGAGCTTCTCCAGCCCGAGCCGCATCCGTCCCTTAACGGTGCCGACCGGGATCGCGAGCATATCGGCGATCTCGGTGTGGGTAAAACCGGCGAAGTAGGCGAGCTCGATCACTCGCCGCTGGTCGGCGGGGAGGTCGTCGAGCAGCGTGCGCAGCGTGCCCGCCTCCTGCCGGCGGCCGACCTCCTCGTCGGTGCGGTCGGGCGCCATCAGGCGTTCGGCCAGCCCTTCGTCTCCGGCGCGGCGCGATTCGTGCCTGACGGCCCGGCGCAGCGCGTCGATGGCGCGGTTGTGGACGATCCCGAGGATCCAGTTGCGGACGCTGCCGCGACTCGGCTCGTAGCGCGTACCGTTGCGCCACAGGGCCAGGAAGGCGTCCTGGGCCACCTCTTCCGCGGCCGCGCGCGACCCGCTGATGCGGTACGCGAGCGAGAAGGCCGCGTCGGCGTGACGCTCGTAGATGAGATCGAAGGCGTCGGCATCGCCGCGCGCCAGTCGAACCATGAGCTCCTCGTCGGCGAGGCCGCGCAGGCGATGCTCGCCGAGCGTAGCCAGGCGTCCCATTCGGCTCATGATTGGCGGCATCGGTGAGAGTGTCCTCTGTGCGGCGCTCGCGGGTCGCTAAGCGGCTTCGCCGGCCGTGACCGGGGCGCGGTCGGCGGCGCGGTCGGCGGCGCGGTCGGCGGCGGCCACCGTGGCCACGGCGGGAATCTGGGCCGGCGGCTCCTCGGAGGATGAGCCGGTGATCGAGTCCTTGAACTCGCGCAGGCCCTGACCGAGTGCGCGCCCGGCTCCGGGAAGCTTCTTCGGTCCGAGCACAACCAACGCGACGACCAAAACTATGAGCAGGTGCATCGGACTGAGGATTCCCGTGGGCATGGCGCTTTTCTCCGTTTCAGCGTAAGCGGATTTGTGCTCTCCCTACGCGCCGGAACCCCGGTCCGGATCACCGAAAGCCGCGCTGATCCGTCCCGGGTGCCGCCCCGTAATGAACGATCAATCCCGGCGCCGAGGCGGCGACCGGGTCCATCGACTGTCGCCCACGCCGCAGGCGTCCAGGCGCCTGACAGGAGGTTTTCTGATGCCGTCAGACACGAGAGAGCAAGAGGAGCTGGCCCCGCAGACGCGGGGGATTGTCGAGGAGCTCGTCCGCGATGACGTGGGCCGCAAGCGGTTCCTCAAGGCCGTGGGCGGCGCGGGCGCCGCAAGCTTCGGCGCCTTCGTGCTCGCCGCGTGCGGCTCGAGCTCGACGACGCGGTCGACGTCGGGCTCGGGCTCGACGAAGACCACTGGCGCGACCACCGCGGCCGGCCCGGCGGCGACCCCGTCGGTCCCCACCTCGTTCGGCGTCGGGGACATCGGGATCCTCAACTACGCGCTCACGCTCGAGTACCTCGAGGCCGAGTTCTACGCCAAGGTAGGCGCCGCGAAGCTGTTCAAGGGTGCGGTCGGATCGCTCGTGGCCGAGTTCGGCTCGCAGGAGTCAGAGCACGTCGCCGCCATCCACCAGACCGTGATGAAGCTGGGCGGCACCCCCGCCGCGAAGCCGACGGGCAAGTTCCCGATCACGAGCGCGGCCGCGGTGGCCAAGCTCGCCTACACGGTCGAGAACCTGGGCGCGTCGGCCTACCTGGGCCAGGCCGCGCACATCACGAGCCCGACCGTGCTCGCGGCCGCACTCGCCATCCACACCGTTGAGGCCCGCCACGCGGCCACCCTCGCGACGTTGGTCCCGGGTGGGCATGTGACCCCGACGGGAGCGTTCGCCACCCCCGCCAGTGCCGCCACGGTGCTGACCGCCGTCAAGCCCTTCATCGCCTAATCCCTTTACCGAGAGGAAGAACCGCAGCCATGATCACCGACCGACTTGCCAATCCCGAGCTCGCCGATGTCGAGGTAGGCGGCGTCACCCGCGCCAGCTTCCTCGTCCGTGGCGCGGTCGCGGCCGCCGCCGTCTACGGCACCGCCGCCGAGGCCCCGTTCGTCTCGAGCG
>JAXDGF010000022.1:0-14408 GCA_034665165.1 Solirubrobacteraceae bacterium
TGGCGGCTCGCCGGCAGAAGGCTCGGGCGCTTCCGGGGGGCGGGCGGGGGGCGCGGGGGCTCGCGGGGAACGGGCGGAGCGTGAACGTGCCGAGCGCGAGCGGGCCGAGGCGCTCAAAGCCGCGCGGAGGGCCGAGGCCGCAGCGCGCCGCCTGGCCGAGCAGACCGCCCGCCAGGTTGAGACGGCCCAGGAGCGTAGAGACCACGCCGCGAGCGCGCTGGAAGATGCCGACGCGGTGCTAGCCGAGGCCCGGGACCGTGCCGAGGAGGCCGCCGCGGCGCACGGGCGCGCGCAAGCGGAGCTCAAGGCGTCCTGATCTACTCCAGCCCCTCGACGATCTCGTTGGCTTGAGACCACTGACCGGGGGGGACGACGAGGTAGATGTCACCGCGCCCGAAGCGGTCGAGTGGATGGTCCGCGACGCAGCTGGCGTCGACTCCCATGCCTCGAAGCTGGTCGCGCCAAGCCACCGCCGTCTTCTCGTCCTCGAGCACGCTGACCGTCTCCCAGCCCTCGAAGCGCGGGTCGCCGATCGCGACCGCCGGCTCCTTGGCGGCGCGACCCTTCAGGAAACGCGGGATGGGCACGAGACGCGCCCGGCAGGATTTGAACCTGCGACCTTCCGCTCCGGAGGCGGACGCTCTATCCCCTGAGCTACGGGCGCCAGGGCCCGGCGGAGATTAGCGCGCGGTGCCGGGGGGCCGGGCCGCCCCGGACCGGCTGGCTCGCCGACCCGTGATGAAAAGCCGATTAGGGGAGCCTGCCGCAAAACTCCCGCCGCGGCGGGCCGGTTTGTGCGGGGTGTGCTGCGAATGCATTGAAATACGATCAAAACGCAGCACGGGGTCGGCCGCCCGCCCCTCTGTGGGCCGAAACCGCGCGCGACCCAGGGGCGTCGGTTATTCATCACGACGCCCCCCGCCCATCCACGTACCCGCGGTGTTAGCGTACCGCCAGTATCCACAGGCTGGCGTGAGATCGACAACGGATTTGCGGGCGCTTGTGAAACCCGGCGGCACCTAACACCAGAGAGGCGAAGTCGAGGTGACATCCGAAGGTGAAGGGCCCCCCGTGACCCGGCCGCGCCTGTCGCGCTCGGAGCGCACGGCCTTGACGCGAAGCGAGCTGCTCGAGGTGGCGGAGCGGCGCTTCTATCGTGACGGCTACCACGGCACGTCGCTCGAGGCCATCGCCGAGGAGGCGGGCTACACCAAGGGAGCGGTGTACTCGGCCTTCGAGAGCAAGGCCGGGCTCTTTCTTGCGCTGCTCGACGAAATGATCGACAAGCGCCTCGAGGACATTGGCTCCGTCTTCGCCCAGCACCCGATCGGACCCTCGCGCGTGAAGGAGTTCGCCGACCGGCCGGTCGACGAACGGGCGCAGCGGTGGAGGTTGCTCGCGATCGAGTTCACGGTCCACGCCGCGCGGGAGCCCGAGCTCCTCGAGCAGTTCGCCGTGCGCTACCGGCGGATGCGCGCCGGCCTGGCCGAGCTCGCATCCGAGACCTCGACCCCGCTGGGCGCGGAGGCGTGGGCGATCGTCACCCTGGCGCTGGCGAATGGCCTTGCCCTCGAGCGAATGATCGATTCCGACGCGGTGCCCGACGACCTCATGGCCCGCGCCCAGCGCCTGCTGTACCCGCCCCGCGCGTGAAGCGCGGACAAGCGCCACAGAACGCTCAGTGCAGCCCAACCGCCAACCGGGTGGCCGTCTGGGTCCCGGCGTGCCTCGCTCCCAACGTCAGGACCGTGAACGCCTGCAGGTACGGCTTCACCTGGGCGGCGATCTTCGCCGGCAGCTGCGGGAGCACAAGCGCGGCGACCGCGGGTACCGAGAGCACGAGCGTCGGCTTCAGCCCGGGGCCGAGCTCCGCGCTCGCGGCGCCATAGAGGGCCGAGCTCGCGAGCGTGCTGCTCGGATGCAGCGCCTGCTCGCTGGCCCGCAGGCCGAGCCCGATCGCGAAGCGGCCCTGCCCGTCGACGACGTAGATGGGGAAGGGAAGCTGTTTGAGCCTCAGGCTGATGGCGGCGTCGGCGCCGGGAACCGAGGCCGGGCGCACCGTGACCCCGCGGAGACCCCGGAGCGCCGCCGCGATCCGGGGCACGGCCGCCTTCGAGGCCGCCGGGTTCTTCGATTGGATGACGATGGCGCCACCCAACGTCTGCAGGCTCGTGCCCGAGAGGAAGAGGCCGCTGTTGCCCAGCCAGGGGAGGATGTCGCGCTCGATCCGGAGGCCGTGCAGCCGGCTGTCAAGTCCGGACAACAGCGCGCCTGCGAGCGGCGAGCCGAGCCCCGCGCCCGTGAACTGGCGCAGGATGCGGGACGCGTCAGTTCCCAGGTTGCCGAGGCCCAGGCCGAGCCAAGCGTCACCCGGCAGCGTCGCGACCGTCGTCGCCGCCGCGCTCTGACCGCCGGACGCGGTCTTCGACAGGGAGCCGAGGAGATCGAGGGCGATGGCGCTCCGGCTCGCGGAGAGTGCCATCCCGATCGAGTGGAGCCCGATCTGGGAAAGGGCCGGGGGGAAGGGCGATCCCTGGCCTCCGGCACCTGCCTGGGCACCGGCGCTTGCGGCGATGATCTTCGTCAGCGAGTCGAAGTTCATGTATCCCACGCCCAGGGCCCCGGGCGCGTTGGCGATGCCGCTGCTCTGGTACGTCGACGATGCCGTCAGCGCTGGTCCGCCGGTGGCGGTGGTGATGACCTCGCGAACGCCCACCTCGGTGCCGTAGACGGCGAAGCCGTTCACGATCGCACCCGCCAGCCGCCCCGAGTCGATCATGTCGTAGTTGATCCCGTGATCGGTGCGCGAGACGACTGACCCGCCGTGCGCGTCCTGATGCAGGCTGGTGTCGATGAAGGCCATCGCCTTGGTCGCGTCCGTCGAGTCCGCCACGAGGGCGGCGACCGGGTGGGAGAGGCCCGAGGTGCCGGTGGCATCGAAGAATGCGCCGACGCGCGAGCCGAGCCACGGCGCAATATCGCGCTGGTAATCGAACGTGGTCCCGTTGCTGGTCGTCGTGCGGGAAAGCGCGTGGACCAGGCTGCCGAACGGATCACTGAGATGGGTGATCTCGCGCGCGGCGTCGACGGCGCCGGTCTTCAACGCGCCGCTCGGACGCACGACGGCCGAGACGTATAGGAGCGCGCCCGCGGGGACAACCGTCCCCGGATCCGCGCCGGAGGTCGAACTCGCGGCCGACGAGCCGCAGCCGCTGATGACACCCGCCACCCCGAGGAGTGCGGCCGATGACAGCACGCCGCGCACGACACGATCTCTAACCATCCCAATACCTCCTGTACCCAGCCCGGTACCAAGGGCCCGCGTTCTGACGCGAACCCTAATGCTCCGCAAGTTTACGGCGGGCACCAAATGCTCACCAAACCGCGGCGCGGGCCGAGGTCCGTCCGGGTGCCACACTGCCCGCCCATGGATCTGTCGATCGTCTTCGCGGGCACAGCCGCCTCGGTCCCCACCGTGCGGCGGGGCTTGCCGGCGCTGCTCGCGCGACGCGGGGGTGACCGGATCCTCTTCGACTGCGGCGAGGGCACCCAGCGCCAGCTCATGCAGTCGGTCGGGCTCACCGAGCTCACCGAGATCTTCATCACCCACTTTCATGCCGACCACTGGCTCGGGCTGCCGGGCTTGCTGAAGACGTATGACCTGCGGGGCCGTGAGCGGCCTCTCGCCGTGCACGGTCCGCGCGGGTTGCGCGAGCTGATCGCGCTTGCGCTCCGCGCGGCGGGGCGGGTGAGCTTCGAGCTCGACCTCATCGAGCTCGAGCCGGGACAGGTGCTCGTGCGCGACGGCTACCGGATCGCACCGTTCGCTGTGCGCCACCGCGGGCCCGCCTTCGGCTACGCGATGGTCGAGGACGAGCGCCCCGGCGCCTTCGACCCGTCGGCGGCGGTGCGCCTGGGACTAGTCCCGGGACCCGAGTTCGGGCGGCTCCAGCGCGGTGAGACGGTCGGGGGTGTCACGCCCGATCAGGTCATGGGACCGCCTCGTCCCGGTCGCAAGGTGGTCATCTCAGGAGACACCCTTCCCTGCGAGACGCTCGCGGTCGCCGCCCACCGTGCCGACCTGCTCATCCACGAGGCGACCTTCGCCGAGGAGGACCGCGCGCGCGCAGCCGAGACCGGGCACTCGACAGCGGCGCAGGCGGCGACGCTGGCCCTCGAGGCTGAGGTGAGCATGCTCGCTCTCACCCATCTCTCGAGCCGTCACCCGGCGGCCATGCTCCGGGACGAGGCGCGCGCGATCTTCCCCGACACCGTGCTGCCGCGGGACTTCGACTCGATCGAGATCCCGTTCGCCGAGCGCGGCCGCCCGGAGCTGGTGCGTTTCGAGAACGCGGTGACGCCTGCGTGACCGGCCTCGACCGCGTGGAGACGGCGCGCATGGTTGCCGAGCGCCTGCGGCCGCAACACCAGGACGAGCTGGCCCGGCTCCTCGGCGACCCGCGCGTGGCCCGGACGCTGTGGCCCGGGCAGGCACCCCCGAGCGAGGCCCAGCTCCTGCACAGCCTCGCCGACAAGCTCGATCACTGGGAGCGCTACGGCTTCGGCCTGTGGCTCCTGCGCGATCGCGTGACGAGCGCGGTCGTCGGCCGCGGCGGACTGCAACACACCCGCGTCGCCGGGGCGGGGGAGGTCGAGGCCGGATGGGCGATCGCGCCCGAGCGGTGGGGAGAAGGGCTGGCGACGGAGCTCGCCCACGCATCGGTGGAGGCGGGTTTCGGGACCCTCGGTCTCGAGCACATCATCGCTCTGGCCCTGCCCACGAACGTGGCCTCGCGGCGGGTGATGGAGAAGTCGGGCTTCGCCTACGAGCGCGACGTCGTGTACAGCGGAATGGCGCACGTCCTGTACCGGATCGGGCGCCCGGTCGACGACTTGGGTTGATCCAAACGGGTGGTTCTGTTCTCCACGGCGCGCGCGGCCACCCGCCGGGCCCGCTGCTAGGCTCACCGGAGTCGGTTCCTTTAACCCGGTCCAGAGAGGCCAGGAAGGTTCGCGTTGCCAGAGCCCACGGTCGTCCTCGACCACGATGACATGCGCCGCACGCTGATGCGGATCGCGCACGAGATCGTCGAGAAGAACCCCGCCGGGGAGGTCGCGCTCGTGGGCATCCATCGCCGCGGTGCCGTGCTCGGCACTCGGCTGCATGCACTGGTGGGAGAGCTGCTCGACGCGCCCGTGCCGCTCGGCGATCTCGACATTTCGTTCTACCGCGATGACCTCTCGATCCGGCCGAGCGCGCCCGTCGTGCACTCCACCCACTTGGACTTCCCCATCGACGGCAAGACGATGGTCATCGTCGACGACGTCCTCTACACGGGCAGGACCGTGCGCGCCGCGGTCGAGCAGATCTTCGACTACGGACGACCGGCGCGGATCCAGCTCGCCGTGCTTGTCGACCGAGGCCACCGGGAGCTCCCGATCCGGCCCGACTACGTGGGCAAGAACCTGCCCACCTCGCACGCCCAGCGCGTCAACGTGCGCGTGCGTGAGATCGACGGTCGCGACGAGGTCACGATCGGTCCCGCCGCCGAGCCCCGCCGGGTGGCCGCGTGACGGCGGGAAAGACGTCCGTGTCATTCCCGGCGGGAAAGACGTCCGTGTCTTTCCTTGCGAGTTCGCCTGGCGGCGAACTCGGGGGGTGGTTGACGTATGGGTGTTAGCCACCTGATCTCGATCGACGACGTCGACCGCGCGGGGATCGAGCGCATCCTCGATCGGGCGCAATCCTTCGCCGAGGTGTCGGGGCGGGAGATCAAGAAGGTCCCGGCGCTCCGGGGACGCACGGTCGTGAACCTCTTCTACGAAGCGTCGACGAGGACGAGCTCGTCCTTCGAGCTCGCCGCCAAGCGCCTCTCCGCCGACGTCGTCAGCGTCCGCTCGGCCGGGTCGAGCGTGGACAAGGGTGAGTCGCTCAAGGACACGATCCAGACGCTGTCCGCTTATGACCCGGCCGCGATCGTCATCCGCTCGCCTCACGTGGGCGCCGCCGCCCTCGTCGCGGGCTGGTGCGACGCTTCGGTCATCAATGCCGGCGACGGCAAGCACGAGCACCCCACCCAGGCCCTGCTCGACGTCTACACCCTGCGGCGCGCGCTCGGCAGCCTCGACGGGGTCAACGTCTGGATCGTCGGCGACGTGCTCCACTCGCGCGTCGCGCGCTCGAACATCCTCGCCTTCAAGCGGATGGGCGCCGACGTCACCGTGACCGGACCGCCGACCCTGATTCCCCGCGGGATCGAGGCGCTCGGGTGCGCCGTGCAGCCGACGATCGAGCGCCTCGGCGAGGCCGACGTCGTTTACGTGCTGCGGATGCAGAACGAGCGCATGCACGAGTCCTACGTCCCCTCTCTGCGCGAGTACGCCGTCCAGTACCAGATCTCGAGTGCGCGCCTGTCACCGCATCAGCTCCTCATGCACCCGGGTCCGGTCAACCGCGGCGTCGAGCTCTCGGCCGACGCCATCGACTCACCCCAGGCGCTCATCGGCGAGCAGGTCAAGGCCGGGGTCGCGGTGCGGATGGCGGTGCTCTACGAGCTCCTGGTGGGGACACCGGTGCTGGCGGCGGTGGCATGAGCACGCATCGTCTCTACCGCCGCCCGCTCGAGCCCGCCGAGCTTCTCATCCGCGGCGTCCACGTCCTCGACCCCCGCGCCGGGCTCGACGAGGAACGCGACGTCCTCATCCGCGGTGGCGTGGTGGCCGAGCTCGGCCCCCCCGATTCGCTGCCGGCCCCCGCCGACGGCGATGTTCTCGACGGCTCGGGCAAGCACGCCTTCCCCGGCTTCGTCGACCCCCACGTCCACCTACGCACCCCGGGGCAGGAGTACAAGGAGGACATCGCGACGGGGACGGCAGCCGCGGCGACAGGCGGCTTCTGCGCCCTCATCGCCATGCCCAACACCTCGCCGGTGGTGGACGAGCCCTCGGTGCTGACGGCGCTGTGCGACACGGCCACGCGCGAGGCCCAGGTGCCGGTCGGCTTCCTCGCCGCGATCACACGCGGGCTGGCGGGGACCGAGCTGACCGAGATGGCCGAGCTCAGCGACGCCGGTGCGCTGGGGTTCACCGACGACGGGCGCCCCGTCGCCTCGGCCGGGATCCTCCGCAAGGCGCTCCAGTACCAGCGCCTGTGCGGCGGCGTGATCGCCCTCCACGAGGAGGACCCGGCGCTGTCGGCCAACGGCGTCATGCACGAGGGCCCGGTGTCGGCGCGCCTCGGGCTGGCGGGGATCCCGTCGATCTCGGAGTCGACGATGATCGCCCGCGACGCGGCCATCGCGCGCTACGAGGACGCGCGCATGCACTTCCAGCACCTGAGCGCCGTAGAGTCGGTCGCTGCCCTCGCCGCCGCCAAGGAGGCGGGCGCGCGCGTGAGCGGCGAGGCCTGCCCGCATCACCTCACGCTCACGGACGAGATCGTGCGCACCCTCGACAGCCGCTTCAAGATGAACCCGCCCCTGCGCAGCGAAGAGGACCGCCGCGCCCTCGTCGAGGCCCTGAAAACGGGCGTCATCGACTGCGTGGCCACCGACCATGCCCCCCACGCACGCCACGAGAAGGAAGTGCCCTTCGAGCAGGCGCCGATGGGGACGACGGGGCTCGAGACCGCGTTCGCCGCCCTCTACACCGAGCTCGTGCTCCCGGGTGAGCTCGACCTGGGCATCCTAATCGAGCGGATGACGGCGGGGATGGCCCTCTACGACCTGCTCACGCCGCGGATCGCTCCCGGCGAGCCGGCCAACATCTCCGTCGTCGATCTCGGCGCGCGCTGGGAGGTAGGGGCGAGCGGGTACGTGAGCCGCTCGGAGAACTGCTGCTTCCACGGCCGCACGCTGCAGGGGCGAGTGGTGCTGACGCTCGCCGACGGTGGGGTCGCCTTCCGGGCTCGGATGCTCGCGGAGGCGGGGGCGATCGCGTAGTGGTCACAGACCCAACTGCCTACGTCCTACTGGAGGACGGAACACGACTGGACGGGCTGGCTTGTGGCGCGGACGGGCACGCGGTGGGGGAGATCGTGTTCACCACTTCGATGTCGGGCTACCAGGAGGCGCTCACCGACCCGAGCTACGCCGGCCAGCTCCTCACCTTCACCTATCCCCACATCGGTAACTATGGGGTCTCGGCCGAGGCGATGGAGTCAGACCGCGTCCACGCGCGCGCCGCGATCATGCGCGAGGCGGTCAACCGCGAGGACGCCCCCGGCGCGGAAGGCGGTTACCTCGACTGGCTGAGCGACTGCGGGATTCCGGCCATCACCGACCTCGACACGCGGGCGCTCGTGCGCCACCTCCGCGACGAGGGGGCGATGCGCGGAGGGCTGTTCCCCGCCGCCCTGCCGGAGACGGAGGCGCGCGCGCTGATCGACGCCCATCCCCCGATGTTGGGATGCGACCTCGCCCGCCACGTCACCCCGGAGACCGCGACCGTGCTCGACGCCCCGGCCGGCGGCGGCCCGCGGATCGCCATGATCGACACGGGGGTCAAGCTCTCGATCCTCCGCCACCTCCGCGCCCGCGGCGCCACCGTCGAGCTCCACCCCTGCACGAGCAGCGCCGAGGAAATCCTCGCGAACGACCCCGACGCCGTCTTCCTCGCCAACGGCCCCGGCGACCCCGGCGCCCTCGGCTATCTGGTGGCGACGGTGCGCGAGCTCGTCGGCCGCCTGCCCGTCTACGGGATCTGCCTGGGACACCAGCTCCTGTGTCAAGCGGTCGGCCTCGAGACGTACAAGCTCCCCTTCGGCCACCACGGCGCCAACCATCCGGTCAAGGACCTGACCACCGGGCGGGTCGAGATCACGAGCCAGAACCATGGCTTCGCGGTGCTCGGGCCGAGCGGCGAGCACACCATCGCCGGCGACGAGCCCGTGCGCTGGGAGACCGACTTCGGCGCCGCCCAGCTCACCCACATCAACCTCTACGACCGCACCGTCGAGGGGCTCGCCCTGCTCGACGTCCCCGGCGCGACCGTGCAGTATCACCCCGAGGCCGGGCCGGGCCCGCACGACTCGCTGTATCTCTTCGACCGCTTCGTGGGGGAGATCACACGATGAAGCTGCGCCGCAGGACGCCGAGGCCCGAAGACCAGCTCATCGCGGCCGCTCGGATCGGGGCCAGCCGCGCCGGCCCCGGCTCCGAGGAGGGTGCCGTGTGGGAGGGATTCATCGAGGGCCTGACGCTGAAGGGGCGCGCTCCGCTTCGGGTCGAGAGCGAGGTGCCCAAGGGCGATGGTCTCCGCGCCATCGGGCGGCTCGCCGGGCACCTGGAGGCGACCAGGCTTCGCGCCGCGGAGGCAGGACGTGGGCGCAAGCGAGGCGCCGCCCAGCCCCAGATCGACGCCGTTGACTTCAAGTACGCCACCCACCTTGTCGGGCCGGTCTGCCAGCGTCTGCTCGGGGACCTCGAAGCCGACGCGCTGCTCGACACCCACGGTTACGTGTGCGCGCAGGTGGCCAGGCATGCCGAGCTCACCGACCAGGACGAGCACAACCTGTTCTCTTGGCTGCTGGAGCAGGCAGGCGCCAAGTCGACTCCCGAGCTCATGGCGCGCATGCGCGCACAGCGGGCGGCGCGGCTGGGCAGCGCGGAGGAGGAGGGCTGATGCCGCGCCGCGACGACATCCACAAGATCCTCCTCATCGGCTCGGGCCCGATCGTCATCGGGCAGGCGGCCGAGTTCGACTACTCGGGCACCCAGGCGTGCAAGGTGCTGCTCGAGGAGGGCTACGAGGTCATCCTCGTCAACTCGAATCCGGCCACGATCATGACCGACCCCGAGGTCGCGACCGCGACGTACATCGAGCCGCTCCTGCCAGGCCCGCTGGCGCAGGTGATCGAGCGTGAGCGGCCCGACGCGCTGCTCCCGACAATGGGTGGTCAGACCGCCCTCAACCTGGCCAAGGCGCTGCACGAGAACGGCACCCTGGCCCGCTACGGGGTCGAGGTCATCGGCGCCGACTACGAGGCCATCGACCGCGCCGAGGACCGGGAGCGCTTCCGCGACACGATGACCGCGGCCGGGCTGCGGGTCCCCGTCAGCCTCATCGCCCACAGCGTGGCCGACGCGCGCGCGGCGGTGGCTGCGCTCGGGATCCCCTTCATCGTCCGCCCCGCCTTCACCCTCGGAGGTTCCGGCGGTGGGGTGGTGCGCGACGAGTCAGAGCTCGAGGCCGTCGTTGCGCGCGGCCTCTCGGCCTCGCCCATCGGCCAGGTCCTGCTCGAGGAGTCGGTACTCGGATGGGGGGAGTTCGAGCTCGAGGTCATGCGCGACCACGCGGACAACGTGGTCATCATCTGCTCGATCGAGAACCTCGATCCGATGGGGGTCCACACCGGCGACAGCGTCTGCGTGGCGCCCCAGCAAACCCTGACCGACCGCCAGTACCAGGCCCTGCGCGACCAGGCCATCACCGTCATCCGCGCCGTCGGGGTCGAGACCGGAGGCTCGAACGTGCAGTTCGCCGTCAACCGCGAGACGGACGAGATCGTCGTCATCGAGATGAACCCGCGCGTGTCGCGCTCGAGCGCGCTGGCGAGCAAGGCGACCGGCTTCCCGATCGCCAAGATCGCCGCTCGGCTCGCGGTCGGCTACACGCTCGAGGAGATCCCCAACGACATCACGCGCGCGACGCCGGCGAGCTTCGAGCCCGCGATCGACTACTGCGTAGTCAAGTGGCCGCGCTTCGCCTTCGAGAAGTTCCCCGGCGCCGAGGCCGGCCTCACCACCCACATGAAGTCGGTGGGGGAGGCGATGGCGATCGGGCGCACGTTCAAGCAGGCGTTCGGAAAGGCGCTCCGCTCGCGCGAGCTCGACCTCACCCCGAGCCTTCCCGCCGGTGAGCGCGAGCTCCTGGCCGCGGTCGCGCAAGCCGGGCCCGAGCGCTTCGATCAGCTCCTGGAAGCGCTGCGGCGCGGCGTCTCCGTCGAGGAGCTCCAGCGCCTCACGAGCATCGACCCGTGGTTCCTGCGCGAGCTCGGCGAGCTCGCGGCCGATCCCGAGGCGCCCTTCGCTGGGAAGCGCACGTTCCGCGCGGTCGACACGTGTGCCGCCGAGTTCGCGGCCCGCACCCCGTACTTCTACTCGAGCTGGGAGCGCACGGGCGACCACGAGGTGGTGCGCGGCGAGCGGCCGAGCGTCGTCATCCTCGGCTCGGGTCCGAACCGGATCGGCCAGGGAATCGAGTTCGACTACTGCTGCGTCCACGCCGCCCAGACCGTGCGCGAGTCCGGCCGCGACGCGGTGATGATCAACTGCAATCCCGAGACCGTCTCCACCGACTACGACACCTCCGACCGCCTGTACTTCGAGCCCCTGACCCTCGAGGACGTGGTCGCCGTGTGCGAGGTCGAGAACGGCAAGCCGCCTGGCTCGAGTCCCGGTTCAGGCGCAAGCGACGGCTTGCTTGAAGGCGTGGTGGTCCAGTTCGGCGGCCAGACCCCGCTCAAGCTCGCCGCCGGACTCGCCGCGGCCGGGATCCCGATTCTGGGCACGAGCGTCGACGCCATCGACCTCGCCGAGGACCGCTCCCGCTTCGGGGCGCTGCTCGACCGGCTCGGCTACCGCGCTCCGCCCTACGCCACCGCGCACTCGCGCGCCGAGGCCCTGGAGCGAGCGTCCGGCGTCGGCTTCCCCCTCCTCGTGCGCCCGAGCTACGTGCTCGGCGGGCGCGCGATGGAGATCGTCTACGACGTTGGCGGCCTCGCCGACTACTTGGACCGGACCGGCCACACAGACGCCCCGAAGGGGCCCATTTACCTCGATCACTTCCTCGAGGACTCGATCGAGCTCGACGTCGACGCGCTGTGCGACGGCGAGGATGTGTGGATCGCGGGGATCATGCAGCACGTCGAGGAGGCGGGCATCCATTCGGGTGACTCCGCTTGCGTGCTCCCCCCGCACGCGCTCGGACCCGACATGCTCCGCCTCGTCGCCGAGCAGACGGCCGGGATCGCGCGCGGCCTCGGCGTGGTCGGACTCCTGAACGTCCAGTACGCCATCCATCGCGAGGAGCTCTACGTGATCGAGGCCAATCCCCGCGCCTCGCGAACGGTCCCCTTCGTCTCGAAGGCGATCGGTCTGCCGATCGCCAAGCTTGCGTGCCGGATCATGCTCGGCGAGCGCCTCGCCGACCTCGACCTGCCCACCGACACCACCAACGGCCACGTGTGCGTCAAGGAGGCCGTGCTCCCGTTCGATCGCTTCGCGGGCGCGGACTCGCTCCTCGGTCCCGAGATGCGCTCCACCGGCGAGGTCATGGGCATCGCGCGCGACTTCCCGACCGCGTTCGCAAAGGCCCAAGCGGCCGCCGGGTCGAAGCTCCCGGCGACGGGGACCGTCTTCATCACCGTCGCCGACGGCGACAAGCCCGCGGCGACCGGAGTGGCCATGACCCTCCACGACCTCGGCTTCGAGATCATCGCCACCCGGGGGACGGCGCAGGCCATCCGTCGCATGGGCATCCCCGTCGAGGCGATCAACAAGATCGGCGAAGGCTCCCCGCACGTGGTCGACTGGATCGAGCGCGGCGACGTCGAGCTCGTCATCAACACCCCGGTCGGGACCGGCGCGCGCACCGACGGCTACGAGATCCGTGCCGCCGCCATCGCCCGCCGGATCCCGTGCATCACGACGATGGCCGGGGGGATGGCGGCGGCTCGCGCCATCGGCGCGGCGCGAGGAGGGGAGCCCGAGGTCCTGTCCTTGCAGGAGATCCACGCCCGCGCGAGCGGTATCCGGTGAGCGCTCAGGCGACCGCTCCCGAGCGCGTTCTCGCCCCCTTCGGGCGGCGGGCGGCGCGGGTGCTGGAGCGGCGGGTGTATGGGGCTTATGTTGTGGTCCGGTGCGCCGACCCCGATGGGCCGCGGCCGCAGGCAGGCCAGTTCTACATGCTCTCCACGCGGAGCTGGGGCGGGGGTGACGGCGAGCGGCCGTTTCTGCCCCGGGCGTTTAGCGTCCTCCGCGCCGGGGCGGGCTCCGGGCTCGAGTTCCTGATCGAGGACGTCGGGCCAGGCACCCACCGCCTGTGCGCGCTCGAGCCCGGGGAAGATCTCCTGCTCGTCGGACCGCTCGGAGTCGGGTTCTGGGGGCCCCTCGAGGGTCGCCGCCCGCTCCTCGTGGGCGGAGGCGTCGGCATCGCTCCGCTCGCGATCTGGCAAGACGAGCTCGGTGGCGCCACCGCGCTTCTCGGCTTCCGCGACGCGGCCCGGGCCGAGGGCGCGCGCCTGCTCGCCGACGCCCGCGTCGCGACCGACGACGGCACCGTCGGCCATCGCGGGCTGGTCACCGATCTGCTGTCCGAGGAACTCGACCGCGACGGGCGCGCGACCGTCTACGCGTGCGGGCCGCCGGCCATGCTCGAGTCGGTGCGGGCACTGTGTGGGGAGCGAGGGACGCCGGCTCAGCTCGCGCTCGAGTCGGGGATGGCGTGCGGGTTCGGCGCCTGCTTCGGGTGCGTGGTGCCGACGCGCCGTGGCTACGTGCGCTTGTGCGTGGAGGGACCGGTGCTCGACGCGGCCGAGCTGGAGAGCGCCCTGATTCCCGGGGCCGGGCATTGAACTCCGACACCGCACGCCACGAAATGCCGACCGAGCTCTGCGGGATCGAGCTCGCGCATCCGATCATCAACGCGTCGGGCACCTTCGACGCCATCGCCGCGCGGCGCGCGTTCGGGGAGGCTCTCATCGAAGCCTTCCCGTTCGCCGCCTTCGTGTCGAAGACGGTGACGCTGGCGCCGCGCGAGGGTAACCCGCCGCCCCGGCTGTGGGAGACCCCGGCCGGGCTCATCAACTCGATCGGTCTGCCCAACAAGGGACTCGAGCGCTACCTGGCCGAGGACCTCCCGCAGGTCGCGGCCCTGCCCGTCCCGCTGATCGTCAACGTCATGGGATTCACGGGCGAAGAGGTGGCCGAGCTCGTGAGCGCGTTCTCCGAGCGCGACGAGGTCGCCGCCCTCGAGCTCAACGTGTCGTGCCCGAACGTCGAGACCGGGCTCGTGATGGGCGCCGACCCGGGGGAGGTCGCGGCGCTCCTTCACCGCGTGCGGCCCCTCACCGACAAGCCGCTGATCGTCAAGCTCACGCCCAACGCCTCGGATCCGGCCGCGGTGGCCGTGGCGGCCGAGGAGGCCGGGGCGAACGCGGTCTCGCTCGTGAACACCCTCAAGGGCACGGCCCTGGACCCTCGGACCCGGCGGCCGTGGCTCGGCGGAGGAGGCGGCGGGGTATCGGGACCCGCGATCCGGGCGATCGCGCTCGAACAGGTCCAAGCGGTGGCCGCGCGGGTCTCGATCCCCGTGATCGGGATGGGTGGCATCGCCTCCGGGGCTCATGCGGCCGACTTCCTGGCCGCCGGTGCCTCGCTCGTGGCGGTCGGCACCGAGAGCTTCCGCGA
>JAXDGF010000023.1:0-3278 GCA_034665165.1 Solirubrobacteraceae bacterium
GCTCCGCCGCCGCGGCGGAGGGCTCGGCTGCGCGGCCATCTGCTCCGGCGGAGGTCAGGGCGACGCGGTGATCCTGGAGGTCAATGGCGGCTGAGGCGCCGGAGCCCGGGAGTTGGCGGCCAGGCCAACTCCCAAGCGCCGCCGAAGGCGGGGCCGCTTTCTTCGACCTCGATCGGACGCTGATGGAGGGCTCCTCGGCCTTCCAGTTCGGACGTGCCTCCTACCGCGCGGGACTCCTGAGCCGCCGTCAGCTCGCGGCCGATGCCTGGGCCAACGTCCGCTTCCGCCTACAGGGCTCGACGGACGAGGGCACCACGGCGCTCCGCGACCGCATCTCCGCGAGCCTCGAGGGTACGCGCGTTCGCGACATCGAGCGCCTGGGCGCGGACGTGCTGGCCGGGATCCTGCCGCGCCTGTACCCGCAGATGCTCGCCGTCGCGCACGAGCACCAGGACGCGGGGAGGCGCACGTACATCGTCACCGCCGCGCCCCAGGAGCTGGCCGGGATGCTCGCCCACGTGCTCGCCTTCGACGGCGCGATCGGATCGCGCTTCGCCGAGGCGCGCGACGGCGTTTTCACGGGAGCGGCAGGCGTGTTCGCCTACGGGGAGGGCAAGGCGGTCGCGATCCGCGAGCTTGCGGCGCGCGAGGGCATCGACCTCGCCGCTTCCTATGCCTACTCGGACTCGGAGTCCGATCTGCCCATGCTGCGGGCGGTCGGGCACGCCGTGGCCGTCAATCCCGACCACGAG
This sequence comes from Solirubrobacteraceae bacterium, assembly GCA_034665165.1. GTDB lineage: Bacteria > Actinomycetota > Thermoleophilia > Solirubrobacterales > Solirubrobacteraceae > Palsa-465. The sequence continues at coordinate 753 of JAXDGF010000023.1, forward strand.
CTCACCCGGATCGCGCGCGGAGCGGGATGGGAGGTCCTCAGGTTCGAGCGCCTCGGGCGCCGGCTCAAGGTCGTCGCCGCCCTGGCCTTCGCCACCGCGGCGGGCGGGGTCGGTACCGCGGCGGTGGCCACGCGTCCGCAGCCGCGGCTTCGGACACGCGCGCTCCGCCTCGCGCCGGGCCGGCCCGCCCGACCGAAGATCAGATGGCCCTAGCTCCCGGGCTGGCGCAGCGGCAGCGCCCTGACCGACAGGGGCTGGTTCTGAGGGGCGGTGTTGAGGAACGGATGGGTCGTGTCGACGGGGATCGGCACCCCGTACTGCCAGTTGCCGTTCGGGTCGAGCCAGCCCAGGCGATAGGTCGCCGTGCTCGCGAGCAGGGGCGCGCTCGTGACGAAGTAGCCGGCCCGATTGGTCAGGAACTCCGAGTTCAGGCCACAGCTCGGTAGCAGGGTCCCCACCGGCGTCCACGTTGTGCCCGAGAGCGACTGCACCTGGACGATCTGCGGTGCCGAGCCGGGAGGCACCTTTCCGAAGAGCATGACCAGCGGCGAGCCCGGCCCCAGCAGGCGCTCGGCCCAAAGCGTGATCTTGAACGCCTGGGCCGCGGGCTTGGCCTCTCCGTCGGAGTAGTAGAGGCCGGTCTGGTACGGGGTCCAGTACGCGCGCGTCCCAGGCTTGCCGGGCCCCGGTGGCGAGTCCCTGAGCAGGAACTGGGAGAACATCACCGTGCGCGGATCCCGCCACGCGAGGTAGGTCGACCAGCCTACGAACTGGGCCTGCTCGGCGGGAGTGAAGGGCGCGTAGGGATCGGGAGGATTGGTGTCGTACCCGTACTCGGTGTCGTACAGGGGCAGGTTGCTGGTGATCCTGCCGCTCTGATAGAGCTGGCTCAGCATCGTCTCCAGGCGAGAGGCGTTGGCCAGGGGGACATCGAGGGTGTCGGGGTCCGACGTCCCCGGAGTCGTGTTGCGGGAGTAGGGGTGGTTGGCGTAGCCGTCGGCCTGGAGGGGCTGGTAGCCGGCGCACTGGGGGATGCCCAGCGGCCGCATGCTCTGGTCCACGCATGCCAGCCCCTGGAGGAACTCGATCGGCGGCACGTCGCCCTTCCCCGGCGTCGTCGAGCCGTTGGCCGACGTCGCGCCCATGAGGATCTTGTCGGCGGCGCTCACGCCCTTGATCTGCGAGTAGGCGTTGTTGTACATAGCGCGGTAGATGTGGGGCGACGCCGGGATCCACCCGGCGGGCGTGCGTTGCCACTGTGGCTGGAGGAACTCCGACTCGTTGGGCTCGTTCCAGATCGTGTAGAGCTGTACGGCCGGGAGCGTGTTGCCCGACGAGTCGGTGCTGGCGCCGTCGTAGCGCCTGGCCACGGCCTGGGCGAAGTCTCCGAACAGCGCCGGGTTGGGCTTGTAGCGGTTCTGGCCGTCGGGGCTCCCGAGCGGGACGGCCCAGCGCGGGGCCCAGAAGGCGACATCGATCATCACCTTGAGACCGGCCTGCTGTGCGTCGGTCACCGCCCGGTCGAGCCTCTGGAAGCCGGCGACGGGGTAGGTGCTCGGGTTCGTCGGGTTGAAGGGGGGCCCGGGGATCTGCGGCGAGGTCGGGTGCGGTGAGATGGCGGACCACCCGGCGGTCAGGCGCACGTAGTCGAAGCCCATCGAGGCGATCTGCCCCATCGCGTTCCTCACCGACGCGTCGCTGCCGTGCAGGAGAACGGTGTCGTCCTGAATCGTCGTCTGCAGCGTCCGCTGCGGAAGCGGGCTGCCGGCCAGCAGCAACGACACCAGAGTGCATGCGAGCAGTCCCACGTGGACGCGGGATATACAACCTCGGGCGCCGTTTCGCAATCTTGAACCGTAGACTCCTGCGCCCACAGGGTTCCCTGTGACGCCGACATGACCTCTTCCACCCAGAAGAAGATCCGCGTTGTCGTGGCCAAGCCCGGCCTCGACGGACACGACCGTGGCGCCAAGATCATCGCCCGCGCCCTACGTGACGCCGGCATGGAGGTCATCTACACCGGTCTGCACCAGACGGCGGAGCAGATCGTCGAGACGGTCATCCAGGAGGACGCCGACGCGGTCGGGCTCTCGATCCTGTCCGGCGCTCACATGACGCTGGTCCCCCGCATCATCGAGCTGCTCAAGGAGCAGTCGGTCGACGATGTCGTCATCACCGTCGGGGGGACGATCCCGTCGGACGACATCCCCGAGCTCAAGGCTCAGGGCGTGGCCGAGGTCTTCACCCCGGGAGCGTCGACGCAGGAGATCATCGACTTCATCCGCGGAGCGGTACGGCCGTAGCGGCGCGGCCGCGCCCGGCGCTCGGCGCGCGGCGCGGCCGGGCGCTCCCAGCGCGGCGCCCCCCGGCCGCGGGGGACCGCCAGCCGCCGTCCAGCGCCGACCGATTGACTCGTCAGTCAATGGGTAGAATTCCGTAAAGCCGAGCTTGTCATGAGAACGCAGGGCCGGAGGCCCGCGATGGAAACACGAACTCGAGGAGGCACCTTGAAAATTTGCGTCCTGG
>JAXDGF010000024.1:0-2506 GCA_034665165.1 Solirubrobacteraceae bacterium
CCGAAGTGGCCGTAGGCGGCGGTCTTCTGATAGATCGGCCGGTGCAGGTCGAGCCGCTCGCGGAACGCGGCCGGTCGGAGGTCGAAGTGCTCACCGACCAATCGCTCGATCTGCTCGTGCGCGATCGCCTCGGTTCCGAACGTCTCAACCATCAACGAGACCGGCGTCGCCACTCCGATCGCGTAGGCGACTTGCACCTCGCACCGATAGGCCAGACCGGCGGCGACCACGTTCTTGGCGACCCAGCGCGCCGCGTAGGCCGCCGAGCGGTCGACCTTCGAAGGATCCTTGCCGGAGAAGGCGCCACCGCCGTGGCGCGCCATCCCACCGTACGTGTCGACGATGATCTTGCGGCCCGTCAGGCCGCAGTCCCCCACCGGCCCTCCGATCACGAACCGCCCCGTGGGGTTGACGAGGAAGCTCGCGCGAAGTTGGTCGGCGTCGTACAGGTGTTCGGGGAGGCTCGGCTCGACCACGTGCTCCCAAAGATCGTCGGGGAGCAGCGACTCGGCTCCCTCCGTGTGCTGGGTCGAGATCAGCAGCTTCTCGATCGCCACCGGCCGGCCGTCGCGGTAGCGAACCGAAACCTGTGTCTTGCCGTCGGGGCGCAGGTAGGGCAACGTCCCGGACTTGCGCACGTCGGCCAGCGTCCGAGCCAGCCGGTGGGCGAGCGCGATCGGCAGCGGCATGAGCTCGGGCGTCTCCTGCGTGGCATAGCCGAACATCATTCCCTGATCGCCGGCCCCGGCGAAGTCGAGCTCGTCGTCACCGCCGCCATTGACGTGCCTGGTCTCGTACGCCTTGTCGACGCCCTGGGCGATGTCGGGCGACTGTTTGTCGAGGGCGTTCAGCACCGCGCACGCGTCAGCCGAGAATCCGAGGTCCGCATCCACATACCCGATCGACCGGATCGTCTCGCGCACGATCTCCCGCACGTCGAAGCTCGCCTCGGTCGAGATCTCGCCCGAGACGACCACGAGGCCTGTGCTCACGAGCGTCTCGCACGCGACCCTGCCATAAGGGTCCTCGCTCAGCACCGCATCGAGCACCCCGTCCGAGATCTGATCGGCCACCTTGTCGGGGTGACCCTCGGTCACGGACTCGGACGTGAACAGGTAGCCATTCGCTCCAGTAGCCATCAAGGCCTCGCTTTCGGTCAGCTCAAGAAAGATCGGCCTATCAGACTGATCGTTCTCCCTCATTGCCAACCATACCCGCTGCCTCCAATCGAAGTCAAGCGGGAAAGAACGTTCTGCCGCGAGTGATACATTGGATTTGTGGGCACTACGGACAGAGTGATCAAGGACGAGCAGAGGGGACCCGTCAGCGACGCCCGCGAGCGGCTGGTCATAGCGGCCTACGAGCTCTTCTCGCACCAGGGGATTCAGGCCGTCGGAGTTGACGCGATCATCGAGCGCTCCGGCGTGGCCAGACAGACGATGTACCGCCATTTCGCCTCCAAGCAGGATCTGGTCCTGGCCTTCCTCGAGCGCCGCGAGGAAGTGTGGACGAGAAAATGGCTCGAGACCGAGGTCGTCCGGCGGGCCACTGACCCTCAGGAGCGCCTGCTCGCGGTGTTCGACGTGTTTGACGGCTGGTTTCGGACCTCTGATTTCGAGGGCTGCTCGTTCATCAACGTCATGCTCGAGCACCCGGACCGCGCGCACCCGGTGCATCGGGCGGCCGCTGCCTATCTCGCCGGCATCAGGCATTTCCTCGAGGGTCTCGCCCGCCAGGCCGGGATCGCCGACGCCGAGGGCTTCGCGCGCCAGTGGCACATCCTCATGAAGGGATCCATCGTCGCCGCCGGCGAAGGCGACCAGGACGCCGCCCTCCGGGCCAAGAAGGTCGCCGCCGGACTGCTCGAGCACGCCTTGGCGCCCGGGCAGACGCCCTCGGTGAGACCGCCCACGCGCAAGCCGCGGTCGGCGAAGACGCGCGCCGCGGGCGCCGCCGCCTGACGCGGGCTCAGCGCCCGTATCACCACACTCGCAAGGACCGCGACCTCGCTCGTGTGCGCTTGACACCGCCTTGACGCGAGTAGTATGGTCGGCCCTGTTAGAGGGAGATCGGTCAGTCTTGTCGATATCGTGCCGCCGGAGTGGCACCCGGGGGCGACCGGCTGTTGATCGGTAACCGTTCCTACGAGGAGAGGATCACCCATGTCTATCCCCACCGAGCTCGTCGGGTCCCTTCCGCGGCCCATGGAGCTTCAACAGGCCTACGCCGACCACGACGAGGGCAAGATCACCTGGGAGCAGCTCGTCGCCGCCCAGGACAAGGCTGCCGCCGACTCGATCCGCCGGCTCGAGGAGACGGGCGAGCCGATCGTCACCGACGGCGAGCAGCGAGAGTCGAGCTTCGCGACTTATCCCCTGACCCACACGCTGGCTGGCACCGGGCTCGGCCCCAACCTAGCCGGCGACGGGCAGTTCTTCGCCATCTTCGACGATGGTCACCATCGCCAGCTCCCGCGCCTCACAGGCGGACCGTTCCGGTACCAGAC
>JAXDGF010000025.1:0-3087 GCA_034665165.1 Solirubrobacteraceae bacterium
CCGGATCGTCCGAGCTGGCGGTACTCCACGTGGATCTCCTCGAGGTCGTGGGCGCCCCTGCAGACTGCACGCCCGGCGGTATCTTCACGTGCATGGAGACATGGGACGCCATCAGGGCCCGTCGCGATGTGCGCGCGTTCGCCGGGCGGACGATCGAAGACGCCGATCTCGACCGCATCCTCGAGGCAGGACGGCGCGCACCGTCGTCGAGGAACCGGCAGCCGTGGGATCTCGTCGTCGTGACCGTCCGCGAGAGGCTCGTCGAGCTCGCGAAGGTCTGGCGGGCCGGCGGCCACATCGAGCACTCGGCGGCGACGGTCGCGCTGATCGGGCCCGTGCTCGAGGACGAGATGCAGCGCAGCTGGCTGCTGTTCGATCACGGTCAGGCGATGATGAGCATGATGCTCGCAGCGGCCGACCTGGGAATCGGCTCAGGGCACTCGGCGGTCGGCGATCAGGACCTGCTGCGCTCGCTGCTCGCTGTCCCCGCGGACCGGTTCTGCACCGCGCTCATGCCACTCGGGTATCCGAGCGACCGCCCGCTCGCGCCGATCAACGCGCCCGACCGCCGGCCGTTCGCCGACGTCGTGCACCGCGAGGGCTGGTAGCCCAGGAACCACCGATGCGCGGGAGACGCTGGGTCTCCCGCGCATCGGCGCGTACGAGTCTGACGGCTCGGCTCAGGGGAGCGCGTAGACCGTCAGCAGGTCCTGCTTGGAGGCGGCGCCGCCGAGCAGGCCGATCGGGCCTCCGACGTACACCTCCACGTACTCCTTGCCGTTGACCGAGTACACGATCGGCGGCGCGGTGATCGGGTACGGCGTCTGATCCGACCACAGCTTCTTGCCGGTCTTCGAGTCGTAGGCGATGAAGTTGCCCGAGGACGAACCGACGAACGTCAGGCCGCCTGCGGTCGAGGCCGAGCCGCTGTAGCACGACTTGTTGCCCCAGGCCTGCCACTTCTGCTGCCAGTCGATCTTGTTCGTCTTCAGGTTGAGCGCCGTGAACGTTCCGGCGAGGCCGACCTGCGCCGAGCCGTAGCCCGTCGGGGCGTCCTGGAACTTCGTAGCCTTGCCACTCGTTCCCGCCACGACCTTGGTGCCGAGATAGCTCATCTTGGCGCAGATGTACACGTCACCCGTGACCGGGCTGTAGCTCATGGGATCCCAGTCCATGCCGCCCGAGCCGTAGTTCGGCGACCACGTGGTGTACGCGTCGGTGTACGGCGCGGCGAACATGCACGTGAGCTTGTACGGCGTTCCGTCGGGAGCCGTCGGATAGCCGGGGAGGTTCGGGCCGGCCTGCTTCGCCGTCGGGCAGTGCGGCACGATGTGGGCCGCTCCGCCCGTCGGGATCGGCTGCGTCGGCCAGGACTTGGTCAACGCGGCGCCCTTGCCGCCGCTCACGTCCGGGACCTTGGTCTCGGGGATCGCGAAGATCGGCTTGCCCGTCGTCCGGTTGAGCTCGAACGCGTACGCGCTCTTGCAGCCGACCTCGACGCCGGGCACGCTCTTGCCGGCGATCGTGGTGTCGAACAGCATGACGGGAGTCGAGCAGTCGTAGTCCCACATGTCGTGATGCAGCGTCTGATAGGACCACTTCATCTTGCCCGTGGTGGCGTCGACCGCGATGACGCTGTCCGTCCACAGGTTCTTGCCGGTCTCTCGACCCGAGTACGGGTCCGGGTTGCCGGTCGCGAAGTAGCCGGTGTTGGTCTTGGGGTCGAAGGCCCCGTACGTCCATAGCGCTCCGCCGCCCGTCGCCGCCTCGGCTGCGCCGCCGCCCCAGGTCTTCAGGGCCGACGGGTTGCTCGCGTCCGGCGTCGTCCAGAAGCGCCACTTGAGCGCGCCCGTGCTCGCATCGAGGGCGTCGATGTGCCCGCGCTGGAGGATGTCGCCGCCGGTCTCGCCGGTGTAGACCATGCCGTTGTAGTAGATCGGCACGGGGGCCGAGATACCCAGGTCGCTCACCGTGTTGACCCAGACCTTCTTGCCGGTCACCTGATCGATCGCGGCGATCGTGCCGTCCTGCTGGCCGAAGAACACCTTGCCGTCACCGATCGACTGGCCGCGCTCGGCGCCCAGCGCGAAGCCGGCGCCCGGAGGCGTGCCCGGTCCCTGGTAGCGCCACTTCTCGGCGCCGGTCGCTGCGTCAAGTGCGACGAGCTCGCCCTTGCCGGTGCCCACGTACATCGTGCCCTGGTACTCGACCGGGCCCTGCTCGACTTCCTTCTGCGCGCCGGCAGCCTCGGGGCCGTCGAGCGAGATCTGGAAGACCTTCTTGAGCGTCGCCACGTTCGAGGTGCTGATCTGGTTGAGCGACGAGTAGCGCGTGTTGAGATTGTTGCCGCCGGCGGGCGCCCAGTCGGGGCCGATCGCGTCGTCGGCGGTCGCCGCGGTGAAGCGCGGCGCGCTCACGATCTTGGATGATCCTGATGTGGCGGCCATGGCCGCCGCAACGGACACGATGGAAACGATTCCCACCGCTCCCGCTGCCAAAAGCAGTTTGCGCATATACGAACCTCCCGATTCTTGCGGCCCGGCACTGAGCCGACGCTCCCCCCGGGCCCCCATGGCCCCGTGAGCGCCTGCAGTGCGCGACTATACCCGAGCGAAATCGCACCTCGACGGCTCGGAGGAGAAGAACGATGAGGGAGAACCGCGGACGGATCATCGTGGCGGCCGCGGCGGCAGGGGCGCTCGTGGTCGCTCTGGCCATTGGCATCTGGCTGGGAACGCGCGACGACGACACGCAGCAAACGGCCACTACGAACCGCACCACGGCGTCAACTTCGCTCGCCCGGTCCGAGGTCGCGGCCGCCGACGCCGCGCGCGTCGCAACGCTCTTCCGCGGCACGACCGTCAAGAAGACGCGCATCGAAATCCTGCGAAAGTGGCCGAAGCCTTACCAGGTATACCACGATCAATTCAGCAACCGCTGCTACGAGTGGAAGTCGGGCAGGATGCTCTACAGCCTCTGCTTCAAGAAGGGCCTGCTCACCCTCAAGGATCCGGGGTGAGGGCTCGCAGCGCGCGCCCGGAACGCTTCGAACCCCCTGGTATCGTGTGGTTGTGCCGCGACCGCGGT
>JAXDGF010000026.1:0-18279 GCA_034665165.1 Solirubrobacteraceae bacterium
TCGCAGAACCGCTCGAGCAGCTCAGCGCGCGCACCCGGGTCGATGCCTTCGGCGAATTGCAGCGCCCGCCAGTAGTGGTGCTGCGCCTCGCGCGGCGAGCCGCGCTCGGCCGCCCGCTCACCCGCGGCCGGCGCGTAGCGGAGCACCGCGGGCCCGTCTCCCGCCGCCTCCGCGTGATGGGCGAGCCTCACGTAGTCGAGCGCGCCAAGCGCCGGATCGGCGAGCGCGGCGAGCGCGCGTCGGTGCAGCATCACCGCCCGGTCTGGCGGAAGCGACGCCTCCACGGCCAGCCGGGCGAGCTCGTGGCGGAAGAGGACGCCGTCCGCCTTCGCGCGCAGTACCCCCGAGCCCAAGCACTCGTCGAGGGCGCCGAGGGCGCCGTCGGTCAATGCCTCGAGCAGCCACACCTCCGCTCGCTGGGGCACGACCGCGACAGAATCCAAGACCGCGCGGGCGGACGGGCTGAGTTGCGCGACTCGCGCGTGGACTGCGTCGCGCACAGTCTCGGGCACGTCGCCCGTCCCGGCGGCGACCGTCTCGGTGACGAAGAACGGATTGCCGGCGGTGCGCTCAAACAGCGCGTCGGCGTCGAGACAGGACGAGGCGGCGAGCTCGCCGACCGCCTTGCGCGACAGGCCGCCGAGCTCCAGCCGACTTACGCCATCACCGCTCCCAAGCTCGCCGAGCACCATGCGCAGCGGATGATCGCGATGCAGCTGGTCGTTCCGGTAGCTGATCACCAGCACAAACCCGGACTCCCTCGCAAGGCGGGCGAGCACTCGAAGCACGTCGAGCGTCGCCTCGTCAGCCCAGTGCACGTCCTCGAGCATCAGCACCGCCGGCGCAGTCGCCCGGAGCGCGTCCGCGAGTGCGACCGCGACGTCAAACGGCTTCGCGCCGGCGGTCACGAGCTCTGCCGGCTCGCCCCCAAGCTCCACCGCGGGCTCGAGCAGCGGCCCGAGCGGGCGCGGTGTGAACAGCGGGTCGCAGCTGCCCGACAGGGCCGTCACGCGCCGGGGAAGTTGACCCCGGAATTCGCGCAGGAGCGCCGTCTTGCCGATCCCCGCTTCACCGAAGACGAGCACGACCTGGCCACGGCCGCTAGCGGCCACCTCGGCCGCGTATCCGTGCAGCACCCCCAGTTCGTCAGCGCGTTCGAGCAGGGCCGGTTGAACCATGAGCGAATGCTACGGCCCAGAACTGCAGCGGATATCGGGAGACCTCCCCATCTTGGCCGAGCGGGGCTTTCTCACGTCTGAGCTATATCCGCATAACTGTTCATGCAATAATACGAGCATGGGACACGGCCTCGAGCCCGAGCTTGGCTTCCTCTCGGCGGACACCGCCCGGCGGGTGGCCGAGACCATGCAGGCCCTGGCCGCTCCCAGCCGGGTGCGGATCCTCAGCCGGCTGGCCGTGGGGCCATGCTCGGTGAGCGACCTCGCTCGCGCGGTGACCATGGAGCAGTCGGCCGTCTCGCAGCAGCTGCGGGTCCTGCGCCACCTCGGACTGGTGGTCGGTGAACGCGACGGGCGCCAGGTCATCTACGCGCTCCATGACGACCATGTCCGCGCCCTGCTTACCGAGGCCGTCTCGCACACTGAGCACCTGCGCCTCGGGCTGCCCGCCAGCCCGCGCGAGGAGGCGATGCCGGCGTGAGCGCCACCACACCCGCGCTCTTCGCGGCCGCCGCCGGGGTGGGGTTCGGACACGCAATCCTTCCCGACCACTGGGTCCCTCTCGCCGTCCTCGGCCGCGCGCGCCGCTACCCGCTCTCCAAGGTCGCCCGGCTGTCCGGTCTCGCCGGGGTCGCGCACGTCCTCCTCTCGATCGCGCTCGGCGCCGTGATCATCGCCGTCGGCCTGCAGTTCCGTTCGGCGATCCAGAGCGCGCAGGACACGATCATCGGCTCGCTCCTCATCGCCACCGGAGTGGGCTTTGCCATCTTCGAGCTCACCGGCCACGGGCACAGCCACGACCATGAGCACGGCCACGGTCACGAACACCACCACGACCACGACCACGACCACGACCACGACCACGACCACGACGATCATCACCACGCCTCCCACGAGCAGCGCGGGATCCGGGGCCTGGCCGCCGTCATGGTCCCCTTCGGCGCGGCCGCCTCCCCGGACCTCACCATCCTTCCTGTCTTCCTCGCCGCCACCGCCGTAGGCGTCCCGACCGCGATCGGCTCGCTCGCGATCTTCGCGGCGGTGACGATCGGGACGATCGTCGGCCTGACCCTGACCGCGGCCAAGGGCGGGTATCAGGTCCACGGTCAGTGGCTCGACCGGTGGGGGAACGGGATCACCGCGGCGGTGCTCGTGGTGATCGGGGCGCTCGTTCTCACCGGCACGATCTAGCCGTGCCGGCGCCCGCGGGACCCGGTCCCGAGGCCCGGCGACGCGCCGACCCCCCCGGTCCGGCATGATGGGTGTGTGTCCACTCCCGACTCATCCCGAAGCGTCAAGATCTCGCCCGACGAGCGGACGGGCTGGTCCTCGGAGCGTCCGCGCCGCGACGGCGCCCCGCCGCGACCGGCCGACATCTCCGTTCGCTCCCGCGTCCTCTCCCCTTCCGACCGTCTCCGCTACTCCCCTGGCAGCCTGCTCCTGATCGTGGGCGCCACGGCGACCGAGCCCGCCCGGTTCGCCGAGCGCGTGGTCGAGGAGCGCGGCGCCGTGCTCTCGCTCGGCAAGGTGCGCACCCTCCTCGCCGGTCGCGTCGCCGACGACGAGCTCGAATCTCGCGCGCGCGAGCTCTTGGGCGCCGCCGTCCTCAAGCGCCTCCAGGCCAACCAGACCGTCATCGTCGCCATCGACGGCTTCGATCCCGCCGAGCGCGAGCGCTACGTCCGCCTGGCCCATGGCGCCCGGCGGCCGCGGCACCTGATCCTGCTCGAGACCCGCCGCGACCAGGTCCTCGACGAGGAACGCCCGGCGCTGGACGAGCTGCGCCGGGCGCTCGACGCCAACGAGCTCGGGAACGAGGGCTTCCAGACTACCCTGCGTCTCGGCGGGAACGCGCTCGCCGAGCTCAAGCGGATCGTCTTCCAGCGCCCGCCGCGGGAAGACTGACCTCCTCGACTTAGGGCTCGCGGCCCTTACTTCATCGCCGCCCGCGAGAAGACGCGCACGGCGATCGCCATCATCGCCACCGCGAACACGGCCACCACACCGAGGCTGAGCCACGCCTCGGCGGTGACGTTGCTCATGCCCCAGATGGCGTGCAGGCCGGTGCCGCGCGGATCGACGAACGCGTAGCGCATCAACGCGAGCGCGTGGGTGAGCGGCATGAACTTCGCGATCGTGGCGAGTACCGACGGCATGGCCGTGATCGGGAACAGCGCGCCGGCGAAGAAGAAGGGCAGGATCGCGACGGCCGGGACCGCGCCGACGTAATCCTCCTGCTTGCGTACGCGGCTCGCGAGCGCCTCGGCCGCAGCGTAAATAAACACGCTGAAGAGGAGCACCGCGCCCACGAACCAGCCCATCCCGGCGACGGTGATGCTGAAGTGCGCGCCCCGGACCGCCGCCAGCACCAGGAGGACCACAACCTGTAGCGCCGCCAGTCCGAGGGCGACCACAAGGTTGCCGAGGATGAGGTACGCGCGTGGGACGGGCGCCGAGAGGAGCTCTCGCTGGGCCCCCTCCTCACGATCGATGATCACGCTGAGCCCGGCGAAGATGCAGCTCAAGGGAACGAGCAGGCCGATCGTCCCGATGTCGATGAACGACGCGTAGTCGATGTGCGAGCGCAGGCCCCCGGTCGCCGCCTTCAGGGCGGGGCCGGCGATGAGGGCGAGCAGGAGCGGGCCGAGGAGCGGGACCGCGATCTGGCGGGGGGTGCGCGAGGTAAGCGCGGCGCGGCGCCCCGCGAGCGTGAGAATGGCGGCGGCCGCGGTGGGGATGCGCCGCGGGGCCGGCCCAGCCGTGGGGGCCACGCGGGAGGAGCGAGTGAGTGCTGTGGTGCTCATGAGATTCGGGTCCTTTCCAATGGGGTCAGGCGGCGGCGTCGAGACGATCGCCGGTGAGACGTAGGTAGACGTCGTCGAGCGTGGGCTGGCGGCTGCTGATCGACGCCGCGCTCACCCCGGCCCGGTCGAGCGCGGCGATCACGTCGCCGGCGGAGGTGTCACGCAGAGGGACGGTGAGCGTCGAGCCGATCGCGAACGCCGTCTCGACGGGCACGCCGTAGGCCGCCAGGGCGGCCCGGGCGGCGGACGCCTCGCCGCCGACGCGGAGCTCGAGCACGGCATCGCCGAGGTCGGCGAGGAGCTCGCCCGGTGCGGCGAGCGCCACGATCTGTCCGCGGTGGATGATCGCGACGCGGTCGCACAGGCGCTGGGCCTCGTCGAGGTAGTGGGTGGTGAGGAGAATCGTTGTCTCCTCGCGCTCGCGCACGTCGGCGAGGAGATCGAGGAGCTCGTGGCGGATCCTCGGGTCGAGGCCGACGGTGGGCTCGTCGAGGAAGAGCACGCGCGGCCTCGAGAGCAACGCGCGCGCGATCTCGAGCCGCCGCCGCTCACCGCCGCTGTAGCTGCCGACGGGCCGCTCGACGAGCTCGCCGAGTCCGAGCGCGCCGACCAGCTCGCCGATGCGCGCCCGCGCCTCGCGCGGAGGGACCGCCCACAGCCGGGCGTGGAGCATGAGGTTCGAACGCCCGCTGAGGCTCCGATCCACAACCGCATCCTGGAACACCACGCTGCTCACACTCCGCGCCTCGATCGGCTGGCGGGCGACGTCGAAGCCGGCGAGGCGGGCCGTTCCCCCGGTAGGAGCGATCGTCGTGCTCAGCATCCCCACCGTCGTCGTCTTGCCCGCCCCGTTGGGGCCGAGGAGCCCGAACACCTCGCCGGCGGCGATCTCGAAGTCGATGCCCCGAACCGCCTCCACCCCGCCTGCATACGTCTTGCGCAAGCCGTCGACCGCAACCATCGGGACGGATGCGAGTACGTTGGCCTCATATGAGCCGTTGAGCGGTTGGGTTGTCATGTTGCAGTCTCCTTGCCTTGGCACCGCGCCCAGCGGTCACACCGCCGGCGCCGGGTTCGTCATGGAGGTGACGATTCCGAGCGAAAGGATGTGACCGATGGCCGAGCCAGATCCCACGACCGACGAGTTCGAGCGCTACCGGGCGCACTTGAAGGCGGTCGCCTACCGGATGCTGGGATCCGTGAGCGAAGCGGAGGATGCCGTCCAGGAGTCGTGGCTCCGGCTCACCCGGTCCGACGCCGCCGCGATCGAGAACCTGCGCGCCTGGCTCACGACCGTTGTCGCCCGGGTCTCGCTCGACATGCTCCGCGCCCGGAACTCACGCCGCGAGGACTACTTCGGGACATGGCTCCCCGAGCCCATCGTCAGCTTCACCGGCGAGGACTCGGATCCCGAGCACGAGGCGCTCCTCGCCGACTCGGTCGGACTCGCCCTCCTCGTCGTCCTCGAGCAGCTGGCGCCCGCCGAGCGCCTCGCCTTCGTTCTCCACGACATGTTCGCGGTGCCGTTCGACGAGATCGCGCCCATCGTTGGGCGGACACCGGCGGCCGCGCGTCAGCTCGCGAGCCGCGCCCGCCGGCGCGTCCAGGGCGAGACCCCGGCCCAGGACGCCGATCCGGCCCAGCAGCGCCAGCTCGTCGAGGCCTTCCTCGCCGCCGCACGCGAGGGTGATTTCGATGCGCTCCTCGCCGTCCTCCACCCCGACGTTGTCCTGCGTGCGGACGCGGGCGGCTCAGCGGCGCGGGCGCGGCCTCCGCTCGTCGGCGCGGAAGCGGTCGCCGGGCAGGCGCTCGGATTCAGGACGAACGTCCGCTTCGGGCGGGTCGCCCTGGTCAACGGCCTCCCGGGCATCGTCATCGCGCCTCACGGACGACCGCTCGCCGTGGTCTCCTTCACGGTCGCCGACGGGCGCATCGTGGAGATCAACGTGGTCGCCGACCAGGCCAAGCTCAAGGGGCTGACCGTGGGCTGAGCCGCGGTCTGCTTAGTCCGTCACTGAGACAGCGCAGGCGCTCTTCAGCCCGTCTCGAGCGTCCCCTCCGCCAACTGCGCGCGCAGCACCTTTTTGTTGAACTTCCCTACCGACGTCTTCGGCACCTCGGCGATGAACTCAACCCGCTCGGGGAGCCACCACTTGGCGACGCGGGTGCTCAGGAACTCCTTCAGCCCGTCGCCGTCGAGCGCGCTCCCGGGCCGGCGCACGACGCACGCGCACGGCCGCTCGCCCCAGCGCTCGTCCTGCACGGCGACGACGGCGGCCTCGAGGACGTCGGGATGGGCCATGATCGCGTTCTCGAGCTCGACCGAGCTAATCCACTCGCCTCCTGATTTGACGAGGTCCTTGGTCCGGTCGACGAGCTTGATGTAGGCGCCGTCCTTGATCTCCGCCACGTCGCCGGTGCGCAGCCAGCCGTCGTCGGTGAACTTCTCGGCTCCGGTCTCGTCGTTGTAGTAGGCGCGCGCGATGGTGGGGCCGCGGACCTGAAGCTCGCCGCCGGCCTCCTCGTCGACGCGGAACTCCACGAAGGGGATGACGCGGCCCTGCATGGCCCGGATCGCGTACGCCTCGTCAGAGTCGATCTCACCTGCCCGATCCGGTCGGAGGCGCGAGATCGAGGCCATCGGGCTCGTCTCGGTCATCCCCCAGGCCTGGATGATCGGCACGCCGAAGCGGTCGTCGTAGAGGCGGATCAGGCTCTCGGGGACGGCGGAGCCGCCGCATACGAGGCGGTCGACGGAAGACAAGTCGGGCGGAGGATCGAGCTGGGCCACCCCCTGCCAGACGGTCGGGACCGCCCCTGAGAATGTCACCCGCTCGGCGGCGATGATCTCGGCCAGATCGGCGGGGTCCATGCGCGGGCCGGGGAGCACGAGCTTGCTTCCCGCGAGCGCGGCCGCGTAGGGCATGCCCCACGCGTTGGCGTGGAACATGGGCACGACCGGGAGCACGGTGTCACGCTCGCGCAGGCCGATCGCGTCGGCCTGGTTGACGAACAGGGCGTGCAGCACCGTTGAGCGGTGCGAGTAGACGACGCCCTTCGGCAGTCCGGTCGTCCCGCTCGTGAAGCACATCGCCGCGGCGCAGTTCTCGTCCAGATCGGGAAACTCGAAGCCGCCGTCGCCCGAGGCGATGAGCGCCTCGTAATCGAGCGCGCCCTCGCGGGTCGCTTCGCAGTCGGGCATGAGGATCTCGTGCTCGATCCCCTCGAAGCGAGGCATGCGCTCCGCGAGCGAGGCGTCGAGGAAGATCACGCGGTCCTCGCCGTGGGCGACGATGTAGCGCAGATCGTCGTCGAAGAGGCGGATGTTGAGGGTGTGGAGCACCGCGCCCATGGACGGGACGGCGAGATAGAGCTCGAGGTGCCGGAGAGAGTTCCAGCCGAACGTCCCGACGCGATCGCCGGGCCGGATGCCGAGGTCGTGCAGGGCGCCTGCCAGGCGCCGCGCGCGCTCCACCACCTGACCCCAGCTCGAGCGCTCGACGCCGGTGGCGGTAACGCTCACGATCTCGCGCTCGCCGAACAGCTGCGCCGCGCGCTCGGCGATCGAGCGCACGAGCAGCGGCGTGCGCATCATCAGCCCGTCGAGCGACGTCGTCGGCTCGTAGGTGGTCATCTCGGCCTCTCCTTCCTCGGTCACGAGGAAGCCTACGCGGATCAGGAGTCCGACACTTCGTCCAAGTCGGCGGCGAGGAGGTCGCTTACCTCATCGCAGTTCGTTCCGTACCCAGCCAGGAGCCCGTCCAGGTCCGACCCGTAGACCTCGATGACGGCCTCGAGCAAGTCCGTGGTGCGCACCGCGGAGCTGTCGTCGCGGCCGTCGGCGAAACGGCGAGCGTGCTCGGTGACGGTGCTCACCGCGTCCCGATCGGCGCGAGCGTCGGACATCTGCTCGTCGGTCGTCTCGCGCTCGTGAATCTGTGTCAGCTGGATGTCGGTGACTCCGAGCGTGGTCAGGGCGACCCCAGCGCCGCCACATCGAACCAGTACCCGAAGCCAGCGCTCGGCCTGCGCCGGCCGCGAGCGGGCGAAGGGGACCGCCGTGGAGGCAAGGCCGAGCGCGAGCGCGGCGTCGCGCGTGAGCTCGGTCGGATCGGTGCCAAGATCGCCGCTGTCCTCGGGCGCCGGTGCATACTCGATCGGGGAGCTCTCGCTGTTGACGGCCCCATCCGCATCGTCAGGCGATGTCTCGCGTACGTGCGCGGCGGCGCCGTCCACCGTCTCGAAGAGCTTGAACCTCTGGTCCAGTCCGGTCAGCTCGAACAGGCTGAGGACGCCGTGAGGGGCCGCAGCGAGGAGCAGCATCTCGCCGTCCTTCAGGTTCATCTGGACCCCAACGAGGGCGCCCAGCGCCGTCGAGTCCATGAAACTAACGCGTGCGAGATCGACGATGATCCGGCTGCGACCGCCGGCAAGGAGGTCGACGAGCGCCCATTTCAGGGTTGGAGCGGAGGCGAGATCACAGTCTCCTTCGACGGAGATCACGGCCGCGCCCGTGTCGAGATCGCGATGGCTGAAGGCGAACCGGACGGGGCTTCGCTGCATCTGCTCAGGCATATTTACCCACGGATAGTTGGCACGTACAGTTCCCTTATCGGCCGGCACCCGCGGAGGCTTTAACCCCTTATGTCAGCGCGCGGACATCGGCGGCCCCCGAAGCGTTACAGCTATTCTCGCCCCATGAATTCCCCCCCGGTGGGCCCGGGTTCGGCGTACGGTGCCGCCGGCATCGATTACCGCGCGCTGGATGCCGGCAAGCGGCGGGCGCTGGACGCTGCGCTCGCGACCTCGGGGCAGCTGGGCGTGCGGGGCGGGACGGCGCTGGACGAGTCGCGCGGCGAGCCCGCCTTCGTCTTCGAGCTCGGCGGCCAGACCCTCGCTTTCGTGGTCGAGGGCCTGGGCACGAAGTCGGTGATCGCGCGCCAGGTCGAGGACGAGGTGGGGACCGAGGCATTCGCCGCCGTCGCGTACGACACCGTCGCGGCCATCGTCAACGATCTGTGCTGCGTGGGCGCGCTCCCCCTTGTCGTCAACGCCTATTTCGCCACCGGCTCCTCAGACTGGTACGCGCACGAGCAGCGGCACACGGCGCTGCTGGCGGGATGGCAGCGCGCCTGCGTCGACGCGGGCGCGACGTGGGGCGGCGGTGAGTCGCCGTCGCTGCCGGGGATGGTGGCGGGACCTGAGATCGAGCTCGCCGGCAGCGCCGTCGGCGCCGTTCCCGCCGGTCGGCGGCCCATCTTCGGCGCCGACCTCGCCCCTGGTGACGAGATCGTCTTCGTCCACAGCAGCGGCCTGCACGCGAACGGTGCCTCGCTCGCCCGGAAGGTCGCGGCCGAGCTCCCGGACGGCTACGCCACCGCGCTCCCGAGCGGGCGAACGCTGGGCGCGGCGCTCCTCGAGCCCTCGATCATCTACGTCCCCCTCGTGCAGGCACTCCTCGCGGGCGAGCTCGACGTTCACTACCTGAGCCACATCACCGGGCACGGCCTGCTCAAGCTCATGCGCCCGCGGCGCGACCTCGGCTACCGGATCGCCCGGCTCCCGCCCGTTCCCGAGGTCCTCGACTTCCTGGTGGGCGCGGCCGGCATGCCTCCGGCCGAGGCGTACTCCACCTTCAACATGGGTTGTGGCTTTGCCATCTACGCCGCCCCGGGATCAGGCGAGCGCGTGGTCGAGCTGGCGGCGGAGCTCGACCTCGCCGCCCACGTCGCCGGCACCGTCGAGCCCGGACCCCGCCGCGTCGTGCTCGAGGAGATCGACGTCGTGTACGAGGACAGCGACATGGACCTCACGCCGCGTGGCGGCGCCTAAGCGCTCGCTACCCGCTGCTCCCGATGAGCTCGATCAGCCGCGCGGCGTTACGCACCGCGTAGTCCCGGTAGCAGTTGTTCATAAGCAGGTGCGTCGTGCTCGCACGCGCGGCCAACTGCCGCGCCTCGCCGGCCAGCTCGCGCAACTCGCCGTCGTCGTAGAGATACTTGAAGCGCTCCGCGGCCGTGCCCTGCGTGTGCGTCCACGCCTCGTCCGAGCGTCCGTGGCAGCGCAGGACCGCGGGCTCATGGGTCACCGCGAGCAGGCGCGGCAACTCCGACGCGGGCGGGGCGTCGACGCACACGTAAGCGAGGTCGAGCGACTCGAGCAGGTTGAGGGTCCGCTCGCGGTCCCGTGGCGTCGAGGTCCACCGCGGCGAGCGGAACTCGATCATCGCCTGCAGCCCGTCGAGGCGCTCGGGCAGCCGCTCGAGCTCCTGACGCGTGTCCTTGCGAGGGTGGAACCACGGCGGGTACTGGAACAGCAGCGTGGAGAGCCGGCCGGCTTCGTGCAGCGGGTTGAGCGCCGAGATGAATCGCCGCCACGCTTCCTCCAGCGCCTCCGGCTCCAGATGGTTGGCGTAGATGCGTTCCTTGTCGCGGTGCTCGGGCAAGATGTGATCGCGAAGGTCCTGCCACAGCGAGCCCCGGCGGGTGGGGTGACCGGTCAGGAGCGAGTACGCCTTGACGTCGAACTGGAACCCGTCCGGGCTGCGTGCCGCCCATAGGCCCGCCGTGCGTTCGCTCGGCGGCGCGTAATACGTCGAGTCGACCTCGACGAGCGGGAAATGCGCCGCGTAGTACTGCAGGCGCTCGGCCGCAGCCATCGTCTTGCGCGGGTACCAGTCCGACTCCTGGACCAGCGTCTTGTCCGTCCAGGAGCAGGTGCCGGTGCGGACGACGCCCTTCCCCACGTGCATCACCGGGCCGAGGACGACGTCTTCGCTCATCTCTGGAACGTTAGGTCGTGGCGGTGGTGGGAGCCCGGTTTGCGCGGGGTGTGCTGCGAAACCCTTGAAATACGATCAAAACGCAACACGGGTCGCCGCCGGCATCACCGACGCACGGTTTTGCGACACGGTTGTTTCTCAGCACACCCCGCCCCGGGCTCGCGGGTCAATTACCGCGCGAGCAGTTCCGGCGAAGGATCCACGTACTCGTCGAAGCGAACGCAAACGCCGTCACGAACGGTCCAAGCGTGCACGAAGCCGTAACTCGCGGTCTTGCCCCCTTCGAGGCTGCCACCGGCCTTCCCGATGACGCATACCCGATCGCCGGAGGCGACGAAGTCATCGATCTCGAGATTGAAGTCCTGCCAGGTCGAGGCGAGGTTTTGGAAGAAGGCTCCAACTTCGTCGCGTCCGTTGACGGCCATCGCGTGGGGGAGCACCGCCGGGGTGTTCCAAACGATGTGCTCGTCGAGGACACCAATCACGGCGGGTATGTCGCCGCGCCCGAACGCCTCGTATGTACCTCGGAGCAGGTCAGCGTTGTCATCAGACATGTCTCTCCTATCTTCGACGGTGTTCGTGACTCTCGCAGACGCGGGAGCACGCCGTCAAAACGTGCGTTCAAAACGAGATCGGACGGCCACCGGCGGACCGCCCGCCGCGCTATCCCGTGGGAAGATCGGTCCCGGCGCCCGCGCAGTAGCCGAGACCGGCGGCGGAGTCGTTGCTCCACAGCGACTGCACCGCGAAGGTCTCACCCTGGTTACCGGTTATGTCACCTATGGCGCCCGGGATCGGGGTAACGGTTCCGCTCCCTGTCAGTGACTCGCCGACCCATGCGCACTTGTCGCCGTTCTCGTTGGCATCCAAGGGGTCGTACCAGCCCCCGAGGAAGGTCTGGCCACCGAGCAGGCTACCGCCGACGACGTCCTCCGCGCCCGGATCGGTGACCGTCTCCTCGATCTCGTGGCCGAGCACGATCGTGAAGCCGTCGAGCGTGCCGGCCGCGCCGCCGTTGACGGCGTTCTTGCCACACACGTTCTGGCCGTTCGAGTTGATCGCCAGCGCGTAGGGCATATTGGTGTAGGCGATGCCCGGCTCGATGCCGTTGTAGATACCGTGCGCGAGGTTGGGCTGGGTGTAGTCGTGGAAGGCGCAGTATCCGGTTGACACCGCGTTGGGGTCGCTGAAGTTCGGGGGCTGGGCGATGACGACGTCGGCGTTCGTCAGGTCGGTGATCCCGAAGTGCTGCACCACCCGGGCCGCCTCCAGGGCGAGATCGGTGTAGGTGTTGGTCGGACCAGGTGGGTTCGCGGACGAGGTCTTTGCGAGGACGCTGGCGTCGTTGGTGTCATCGACCCAGATCCCGCCGAGCTGATTGGCCGGGTTGCCGATGAACTGCCTGTTGCCCAGGGCATCGGTCTGGTAGTACTGCGACGACGTCCCCGACCAACCGGTGCCGCCCAGCTGGTAGGTGAAGTCGGCCATGCGCTTGCCGGCGCCGTCAGGATCGCACGCCAGGGTCGCGATGGCCGATCCTTCGGTGATCGTCTCCGAGGAGCAGGTCGCGCTCGCGGGGAAGGCGCCGGGCTCACCCCATCCCCAGTACACGAGGTACACCTTCGGGTTCGTCTGGACGTGGCCGCCCCAATAGGCCATGTTCCCCGGGTAGGGGAGAGTGGTGGCGGGGAGCTCGGGCAGCCCGCAGTTCGAGAAGGGCGCGGGCAGGAGTCCGTTCTCGGGGCACGGCGGGACCGGCGGCTGCAGTGACCCCAAGGGAGCAAACAGGTGGCCCTGCCAGATGGCCAGCTGCTGCTGTATGGCCTTCGTCAGCGTCGGCATGAGGACGGGCTTGGCCGAAGCCGATCCGGCGCCGACGAGAAGCGCCACGACAACCGTCGCCGCCGCGTAGAGAAAGCGTCGTTTCACCCTGCACCACCCTCTGCCGTCGAATCTTGTGGCCCGTGATTACCCAGTTTTTGGTCACCGCTAACCGCAATGCCGCGGACAGCGTCTGCGCTAGCGTTGGCCTCATGGCGAGTAGACGCCGCCTCGCGCCGGCGGCGACGGCGACGGCGGCAGCGACGGCGGCGGTAACAGTCACGGTCACGCTGATCCTCGCGCTGAGCGCATGTGCCGGTGCCGGAGGCCCGTCAGCGTCGTCGTCGCTGTCGGCACCGGCCGCGTCGCTCCTGCACTGGTCGGGCGTGCACCACGTCAAGCGCGTGGTCGATCTCGCGGGCCCCGCCCGCGACGGGACGCTCGTCGTGGCGACGAACGGACGCCTCGCCCTGCTCCGCCCAGCGGGGCGCTCGCGCCCGAGCCCAGCCGGGCGTCTGCGGCCCTTCGCCCGCGGCCCGAACGGCTACTCGGGCTCGGCCGGCCTCGAGCCCTACATCACCCTCGCGACCGGGCAGCGCGATCGCCGGGCCGGGTGCGGGTTCGGAGCGGGCACCGTCTACGCCCTCAGGCTCGGCGGCAGGCGCGGCGTCACGGCCGTCGACGCGGCCGGCGTGGCCCACGACTTCGTCAACCTGCCCGGCCGCGGACTCGAGAATGGGATCGCCTTCGATTCCACTGGCGGTTTCGGGAACCGCCTGCTCGTGACGTCGGTGGCGAACGGGCAGACGACCGTGTTCGCCATCGACTGCCGAGGCCACACGAGCACCCTCACCCGCGACGCGCCCCGCGTCGAGGGCGGGATCGCGGTCGCGCCGCGATCGTTCGGGCATTTCGGCGGGGACCTCATCGCCCCCGACGAGATCACGGGCAGGATCTACGCCATCGCCCCCAGCGGGAAGAGCAGGCTCGTCGCCGACTCGGGCCTGGCCCACGGTCAGGACATCGGCGTCGAGAGCGGGGGCTTCGTGCCGGCCGGGTTCGGGGCGGGCTGGACCGCGCTCGTCTCTGACCGCCAGACGCCGCGCAACCGGCATCCCGGCGACGATCTCGTCCTCGGCCTGACCGGCGCTGCGCTCACCCACCACGGCCTCCACCCCGGCGATCTCCTGCTCGTCGGCGAGGGCGGCGGGGCGGCGATCGACGTCTCCTGTGGCAGCACGTGCCGCGTACGCGAGATCGCCGACGGACCGGCGGTCGCGCACGTCGAGGGCCACGTCGTCTTCAGCCACACGCGCTGACACCCTGGTGGTGACGAGAAAACCACCGCGGTTGACAGTACCGGTCTCACTGCTAGAGTCGAAATGACAGCCTTTTGGAGTGTCGGTGCCGAGGTCGGCGGCGCCGCCTGTTCATTCAACCCGTTTGAGGTCCTAGATGAGATCACCGCATAAACTGCTGCGCGTCTTCGTGCTCCTATTCTCCGTCGCCGCACTGGCCGCGGTGGCGACCAGCATGGCCTCCGCCCACGGTAAAGGCAAGGGCAACGGCAAGAAGGGGGCGCTGTACGTGTCCCCGTCGGGCAAGGCCTACGCCAGCGATCGGAACTGCAAGTCGGCCGCGTTCACGAGCGTCCAGGCCGCCGTCGATGCCAGCCCCAGCGGCGGCACCGTGGTCGTGTGCAAGGGCACATACACCGAGGACGTCGTCATCTCCTCGCCGCTGACCCTGACCGGGCAGCACGGCGCCGTGATCCACGGAGCCGCGACCACGAGCAAGACCTGCCAGCAGCTCGGCCCGGGCGGCCTCGGATCCGCTTCGTGCCTGGCCGCGATCACCATCAAGTCCTCGCACGTGACAGTGCAGGGGTTCAAGGTCACGGGCGCCATCGGCGAGGGCATCCTCGCCACCGGTTCGGTGCCCGGCGGCTCCATCAGCAAGGTCACGATCAAGAGCAACACCGTCACAGGGAACGACACGGGTGGGATCCCGCCGAACACGACCTCGCCCTACCCGCAGTGCGTCGAGCAGGGCCAGATTCCCGGTGACTGCGGCGAAGGCATCCACCTCATGGGCGTGGCCAAGTCAGTGGTGAGCCACAACTTCGTGAGCGGGAATTCCGGCGGCGTGCTCTTGACCGACGAGTTCGGACCCACGCACGGCAACCTGATCTCCCACAACACGATCACGGGCAACGCCTTCGACTGCGGCATCACGGCTCCGGGACACAACCCGCATGCCCTCGACTCGAGCGGCAACCCTCAGCCCTCGGTCGCCGGCGTGTACAACAACACCATCGCCCACAACACGATCACCAACAACGGCAACAAGGGCGAAGGCGCCGGGGTCCTGTTCGCCAACGCGCAGGCGGGCACGGCGTCCTACAACAATCTCGTCGAGTTCAACAAGATCTCCGGCAACGAGCTCGCCGGGGTGACGATGCACGCGCACACCCTCGGAGCCGGGGAGTTTGAGGATCTGAGCGGCAACCAGATCGTCCACAACGTCATCGGCACGAACAACACCGGTGGCGATCCGCTCGACGGCAGCGCGAGTGACAACTCCACGACCGGCATCCTCGTGTTCTCCGCCTCCGTTCCGGTGACGGTGAAGATCGCCCACAACATCATCCGCCACGACGTCTACGGCGTCTGGCTCGGTGTCGGTGGGCACGTGACGGCAGCGCTCAGCCACAACGTGTTCCAGCACGTCACGACCCCTGTGTTCACCAGCCCGTAAAACGGGTCCCGCGTTTACGAGCTCGCGCGCGCCGGGGCGCGCGAGCTCTGGCGCCCTCCACGGCGCAAACCTCAAGCTTCACTTCTTAAGAAGATCTAACGATCGCGGCGTAGCCTGCGTGGCAAGGCATGACTAGTCCGCGGCATCTATGGTCCGGCGACTGGGAGCACGACTCCACGGCCGCGCGGGACGAACTGGAGCAGCGCCGCGCGCAAACCGATGAGCCGGTGGCGATTCCACCCAAGGCACCGTCGCCGCGCGCGCGCCCCTCGACGGCTGCGCGCATCCTCGCGGCTCTGCGGCAGCAGGCGGCGGCAGGGCGAGCGCGCTGGGGCTGGGACCTCCAGATCTCGGTGCTGATCGCGCTCGCGATCGTGCTCACCGCCGCAGCCGCATACGGGATCACGGCGATCGTGGTCGACTCGAGCAGCGGGCAAGGCTCGGCTGTGGCCGCGAACCGAGCGCACGCGTGGCTCGGGATCGATGTGGTGGGGTCGCCCTCGGGCATCATGGTCACCAAGGTGGCCCCAGGCAGCCCCGCCGCCCGCGCCGGCCTCCAGCCCGGAGACCTGGTCAACCAGATCAACAACCGGCCTGTCGGCACCGTCGACGGCGTCTCCGCGGCGCTCGGCGGCCTGCAACCCGGCGACACCATCCCGATCCAGTTCAGCCGCGGGCTGATCAGCTTCACCGCCACGGCCACGCTTGCGACGCGGCGCTCAGGCGGACCATGAGCTTCGCCGCGCCACTCGTCCTGCTGGCGCTGCTGGCCCTCCCGCTCCTGATCACCTGGTACACCGGACAGCAGCGACGGCGTGCTGTCGCCGCGTCCGCGTTCGTCACCCCGGCGCTGACGGCATCGGTCGTGCCGCGCAGGCCGCGGTGGCGTCGTCACGTGCCCATGCTCGTGTTCGCCCTCGCCATCGCCGCGCTCATCGCCGCCGCGGCGCGCCCGCAGCGAAGCGTTGCCGTGCCGGTTACCAACGGCGCGATCATGCTCGCCGACGACGTGAGCAGCTCGATGCGCGCCACCGACGTCTCGCCCTCGCGCCTGGCCGCCGCCGAGGCCGCGGCCAAACGCTTCCTGGCCAAGGTCCCGGGCACGGTCCAGGTCGGCTTGCTCGAGTTCGCCAAGACGACGACCGTCCTCCAGTCCCCTACTACCGATCACAGTCTGACCGCGAATGCGTTCACCCAGCTCAAGACGAGCGGCGGCACGGCCGTAGGTGTCACTATCAACACCGCGGTGAATGAGCTCAAGGCCCTTCCCCTCATCCACGGCAAACGCGCGCCGGGTGCCATCGTGCTCATCTCCGACGGCGCCTCGAACTACGGCACCGATCCGCTCGCCGCGGCGCGCCAGGCGCGGACGCAGCACATCCCCATCTTCACGGTTGCGGTGGGCACGCCGGGTGGCACCATCCCAATCAAGCGCGGCTCCCGCACGGTCACCACCCCCGTGCCCGTCAGCCCCCAGCAGCTCGGACAGATCGCGCTCCTCTCCGGCGGCCGAGCCTTCACCGCGTCGAACGCCGGCGGCTTGAGCGCCGTCTACACCCATCTCGCGGCCCAGCTCGGCCGCAAGCATGTCAACCGTGAGATTACGGTCGGCTTCGCCGGCGGAGGCCTGGCGCTGATCTTGGTCGGCAGCCTGCTCTCCCTGCGCTGGTTCGGCCGCCTTGTGTAGTGGACCGCGGCGCCCACCGCTGATTGCAACCATGGAGAACCTATGACCGACACCCAGCACACCGATTACATGCGCGGGCAGGCGCGCGACGCCCTGCAGGAGGCGCTGTACGAGATCAAGCGCGTGATCGTCGGACAGGACGCCATGCTCGAGCGGCTGCTCGTGAGCCTGCTCTCGGGCGGCCACGTCCTCCTCGAGGGCGTTCCCGGCCTGGCCAAGACCCTCACCGTGAAGACGCTGGCCGCCGTCCTCGGCGGCTCCTACGGCCGCATCCAGTTCACGCCCGACCTCGTCCCCTCCGACCTCGTCGGCACGCGCGTCTACCGCCCCGGCTCGGGCGGCTTCGACACCGAGCTCGGCCCCGTGTTCTGCAACTTCCTCCTCGCCGACGAGATCAACCGCGCCCCGGCCAAGGTCCAGTCGGCCCTGCTCGAGGTGATGCAGGAACAGCAGGTGACGATCGGCGGGACCTCCTACAACGTGCCCTCCCCCTTCATCGTCATGGCGACCCAGAACCCGATCGAGTCCGAGGGCACCTATCCCCTGCCCGAGGCGCAGGTCGACCGCTTCCTGATGAAGATCCTCGTCGATTACCCGAGCGTGGGCGAGGAGGCCGCCGTCGTCGGGCGCAGCCTCGGCGTCCCCGCCGTCGTGCGCGAGCGCCTCGCGCTCGACGATCTGCGCCGCTACGCCGCGGCGGCCCAGACCGTGCTCGTCGACCGCGACGTCATCGGGTACGCGGTCGCGCTCGCGGACGCGACCCGGCACCCTGGCGCCCACGGACTCGAGGAGATGTCCTCGCTGATCGAGTTCGGCTCGAGTCCGCGCGGGCCGATCGGCGTCGTGCAGGCCGCTCGCGTGCTGGCGCTGCTGCGGGGCCGCGGTCATGTTGTGTCCGATGACATCCGCGACCTCGCGCCCGACGTTCTGCGCCACCGCATCGTCCTCTCCTACGACGCCCTGAGCGAAGGAGTGACCGCCGACCAGCTCCTCGAGCGCATCCTCGCCGCCGTCCCGGAGGCGGGCGCCGAGCGCCTGATGGACGAGACGCCGACCATGGCGGTGCGCGCGCGGTGAGCGCCGCGGTCCTGCAGCCCCCCGCGGCCCGCCAGGGCCCGGGTGCCATCCCCCAGCCGCTGATCGAGGCCCTCGATCTGGCCCTCAGCCGGCTGGTGGCGCGCATGCTCCCGGGCGACCGCCGCGCCGCCGGGGTTGGCGCCGGCACCGAGCTCGCCCAGCTTCGCGCCTACG
>JAXDGF010000027.1:0-5678 GCA_034665165.1 Solirubrobacteraceae bacterium
AGGAGTCCTTGTCCCACTGGACGATCTGGCGGCCCTCCATCGCCGCGGGCACGATCGGGCAGCAGTCGACCAGCGGGCGGGTGGCCACGACCATCCCGCCCGAGTGCTGGCTCAGATGGCGGGGCAGGCCGTGCGCCTCGGCGGCGAGCTGCGCGAGCCACTCCCAGCGGCCCGCCCTGCCCCGCGCCGTCCCCCCGAACGCCGCCTCGATGTCCTTCCCCACTTCCCGCGAATCCCACCCTTCGCTCCCGCGGGCAACGCGTTCGATCTCCCCCGGCGGGAGCCCCAGCGCCTTGCCGAGCTCGCGGATCGCGCCGCGCGCTCGGTAGGTGGGGAACGCCGCCACCAGCGCCGAGCGGTCGCGCCCATAGCGCTCGTGCACCCGGGGAATCAGCTGCTCCCGGATGTCCCGGGGGAAATCGAGGTCGATGTCGGGCAGCGAGGTCAGCTCCTCGTTGAGGAAGCGCCCGATCAGCAGCTCGTTGGCGATCGGATCGACGTGCGAGAGCCCCGTCAGGTAGCAGACGATCGAGGAGACGCTCGAGCCACGGCCGCGCCCGGGTGGCAGCAGCGCGCGAGCGGTGTCAGGCCCCCGCACCTCGACCGCGACCTCGCGCGCCAGCTCGAGCATGTCGTGGTGGAGCAGGAAGAAGCCGGGCAGCCCCAGCGCCTCGATGATCCGCAGCTCCTCCTGAAGGCGCGCCGTCGCGGCCTCGCGCAACCCCGCGCGAGGACCCTCGTACCGGCCCTGAAGGCGCGCATCGCAGAGCTCGGCCAGCTGGCGCATCGCCCCCGCGTCCTCGGCGCCGGGATAGCGGTAGCCCAGGTCGCTGCGCAGGTCAAACCGCAGCCGCTCGGCGAGTCGCGCCGTCTCCGCCACTGCATCCGGGTACTCGGGGAAGCGCGCGGCCATCGCGGTCGGCGAGGCGAGCACGTGGCTGAAGTTGCCGCGCCGCTCCGGCTCCGAGGCATCGAGCGTCGCATGCAGGCGCACCGCCACGAGCGCGTCCTGCAGCGGAGCGCGCGAGCGGGCGTGGGCGTGCACGTTGCCGGTCGCCACGCACGGGACGCCGAGGCGCCGGGCAAGGGCCTCGAGCCGCCGGTTGCGGGCGCGATCGCCGTACAGGAACGGTCGCTGCAGCTCGATTCGCAGGCGATCGGGGCCGAACGCCTCCAGCAGCCGCCTCGAGGTGGGCTCGTCACGCACGCCTCGCAGCGCGCACCCGCTCAGGCACACCAGGCCCTCGGCGTGCTCGAGGACCGCCTCGAGCGGGACGTGCGCCTGGCTCGGCGGCGCGCCCGGTCGTCCATCGCGCGTATGCGCGTGCGCGCGGGTCAAGAGGCGACACAGGCTCGACCAGCCCGTGGCGTCCTCGACGAGCAGCGTCACGTGACGCCCGTCGCGCGAGTCATCCGGCTCGAGGTCGATCTCGGCGCCGTGGATCGGGCGCAGCCCCAGCGCCCCGGCCGCGACGGCGAACTCCATCGAGCCCGAGACCGAGTTGTGGTCGGTCAGCGCGAGTGCTTCGTGGCCCAGCTCCAGCGCGGCGGCCACCAGCTCATCCGGCAGCGACGCCCCGTCGAGGAACGAGAAGGCCGAGTGGCAGTGAAGCTCGACGTAGGCCATGCGAACGCATGTTCGCATGGCCTACGGACATCGGCTACCCGCCTACGGCGCCCCGTTCCAGAGCTTGCGCACGATGTTGTACATCGTCTGCGAGGTCTCTCCGTTGGAGGGGCAGCACGGCGGCCCGCCGGGGGCGCTGATGCCGATCTCGAGGTGTGGCGCGTCGGACATCCCGACCTGCCCGCACCCGACGTCGGCGATCGGCTGGCCCGTCGTCACGTGGTCCCCAACCTTCACCAGCGCGGGCTTCGCGTGGCCGTAGTAGATGTAGCGACCCGCGTACTGGCCGCTCGCGACCTTCAGGACGGGGGCGTAGGGACCGAACCCATCGATCCCCTCCTGGACGATCGTGCCAGAGGTGACCGCCACCTCGACGGCATTCGAGCCGCAGGCGTTGCTGACGGTGCCGATGTCGACCCCCTGGTCCTGTGACCAATTCGAAGGCGAGAGCACGCGCCGGGCCGGCCGGATCGGGAACACCCAGCCGGACGAGCTGCCGCTGGTGCTGCCGCTGCCGCCGGTGCTCGTGGTGTGATGCTGGCGAGCGCCGCCCTTGACGGTCTTGCTCTGCTGCACCCAGCTCTTGAGCGTCGAGGCGGTCCGGGTGCCGACAGTGCCGCTCGCAGGGCTGAGGTTGGCGGCTATCTGAAACTGCTGCACAGAGCTCTTGGTACCCGGTCCGAAGCTGCCGTCGACCGACGTCGCCTCGCCAACCCGGCCCAGCCAGGACTGCAGCGTCCGCACGTCGCTCCCGCTGTCGCCCTCCCTGAGGACCCGGTTGAACGGCGAGCCGTCGGCGGCGACCGCGGGGCGGCTGAGGATGATCAGACCGATCGGCGCCACGACCGAGAGCGCGATCAGGCCTCGCACGACCAGCGCGTAGAGCGCGGGCCATCTGACGTTCTTACCTGGACCAAGGATGTGCTGCACGCGATCGGGCCTCCCGCGGCGTGGGTTTTCGATTGAGCCTTTGCCTACGGGGTTAGCTGACGGGCTGGTGCTCGCTTGACGAGCACTTCCCGCGGATCACCGCGGAATTCGCCCCAAGACTGCTTGGGTTCCCCGTTCCCTGGGCTGGCGGCGCCAGGGATTCGGCGCGCCCCATTGAACACGATTGGTGCACAGAATGTTGCGCCGCGGGCCGCTGCAAGGGATGTTGCGCCGGAATCGGCGGCCCAAACGGCCGCCGGCCCCCAACCGGATCAGTCGGGTGGGCGGTACTCCGGGTGGCGCGGGAGGCCGTCGTCGGGGATCGACTCCCACGACGCCGCGTAGGCGACGAACTGGCGAAGGCTCGGGCGCACGCCGGGATCGCCGTCGATAGCACCAAGTCGCACCCCGATCTGCGACGGGTCCTCCCGATTGCGAGTGAACAGCGCCGAGCCGCAATCACCGCAGAACCACTTCTCATGACCGTCCTTGGGCTTCCAGACCCGCATCCGGTCCTCGCCCTGGACGACGTGGAACGAACCGGGCGCGACCGAAGCGCTCGCCGACGCCGCGGTCCCCGTCCGGCGCTGGCAACGCGTGCAGTGGCAGTACCGGGCCGAGACGAGCGGCTCGGTGACCTCGAACCGGACGGCGCCGCAGCCGCAGCCTCCTGTCAGCGGGGCGTTCATGGCATCGATGATCTCAAGCCGGCGGCGAGAAGGGCGCGCGCCTGCCCGGAACTCATCCCGTGAGCCTCGCGACCGCGTCGGGAACGCCCTGCTGCGCCGTCGGGTACCGCGGCGACCACCCCAGCTCGCCCTTGATCCGCGCATTCGAGCTCCGGGCCGAGCGGACGACGGCCCGCACTGAATCGCCTCCGGTCGCCAGCCGCGCGAGCCAGGCCGGCACCCGCCGCGGGCGCCCGACGCCGAGCGCCTTCGCGGTCAGCGCGACGAAGTCGTAGTAGCAGATCGGCTCGTCGTCGACGACGTGGTACAGGGCCCCGTCGGGGGCGCGCTCGGCCGCGTCGACGCAGGCGCTCGCGACGTCCTCGACGCGGACCACGTCCCACCAGTTCTTGCCCGAGCCGATAACCACCATCCGGCCGCGCTGGCGCAGGCGCTTGACGATCTCGTGCGCATACCATCCGCCCGGGCCGTAGACGTGGCTGGGGCGGATGATCACGCTCGGCACACCCGACTCCCGGACGAGGTGCTCGCCCGCCTGCTTGGATCGTCCGTAGGTCGTCTCCACGGGCAGGTCCGAGTCCTCGTCGAGCACCGCACCGCCGGCCTCGCCGGTGACGACGGTCGAGGCGAACAGGAAGCGCATCCCCCCGACGGACGTGCACGCGTGCAGGAGCCGTCGCGTGCCCTCGACGTTGACCTCGTCGATCTTGCGAGGGTCCCGCTGCGTGGCGATCTCCGCCGCGAGATGGAACACGCAATCGGGGCGAATCCGCTCGAATGCCCCCGTCAGGACGGCCCCGTCGCTGAGATCGCCGCTGACCTCCTCCGTCCCGTCGGGGCCCGACCCCGGCCGCCGGACCAGTGCCGCCACCCCGTGCCCACGCGAGGCGAGCTCGGCGCACACCGCGTGTCCGACGAAGCCGCTGGCGCCGGTGACGAACGCCTTCATCGCGGCACGGTCGGTCCCGATGGCGCGCCGGCGTGCTGGACGAGATCCCGCTCAGGCTCGATCGCCCAGCGCTGGGCCACGTCCTCCAGGCGCTGGTCGAGCTCCCAGCGATCGGGCCGGGCTTCGCCCGAGTGGTCGGGGCTCGCCCCCTTCAGCGACATGCAGCCGGTGTTGTCCCCGATCGCGCGGATCTCCTCGACGTCCTGCGCGCTCAGCCGCAGCTCAGCCGGCAGCGCGCCCAGCTCGGCGCGCTTGTCCTCGACCCGACGCGCCTGCGGCCCGATCTCCTGGATCAACGTCGGAGCCACGCAGGCGACGGCGTCATGGGCGAGGTTCCACTGGCACGCGAGCTGGATCGTCGTCAGCCCGGCCCGCTCGGCGATCGGACGCATCGCGTCAATCCGCTCCCGTCCGGCCTCGATCCAGCCCGCCGGCCTGAAGCTCCGATGATCCTGCGGGGCGAGCTCCTGGCCGGGAACGACGTCGTCGAAGAACAGGCCGCCGTAGTCGACCACCCGGGTGATCACGCTGACGTCCTGGGCGGCGGCGGCCCCGAGGGCGAGCTCGCCGGGCCACGGCTCGAGCGGGTTGAGGATGACCATCGCCCAGTCGATCAGCGCCCCGAAGCGCTCGAGGCAGTCGATCACGTCGAGCGTGAAGCCGTTGGCGGGCCCCGGCGCCACGCCGATCATCCGCGTCAGCCCTGCGTCGCGCAGGGCGGCCATCCCCTCCCACACGGCCTCGCTCGTGTAGCCGGTGCGGTCGGGGTTGTGGAGCAGCAGCAGGTCGAAACGATCGATGCCGCAGCGCCCGAGGCTCCGCTCGGTCGCCATCCGCAGGTAGTCGGCGTAGCCGCCCTCGGAGCGCATACGCGGATCGGTGAAGCGCGGGAACCCCCGGGGGCCGTCGCGTTCGCCTTCGTAGAAATCATGCCCGACCGCGCCGACCACGCACATCTGGTCACGCTCGCGCCCGGCCCCGGCGATCGCCCGGCCCAGCATCCGGTCGGCCTCGCCCTCGCCGTACACGTCGGCGGTGATGACCGTCGGGATCGAATCGTCGGGCGTGATCAGCGACAGGAAGCGATCGTCGTCGAGCGGCTCACCGAAGCGCATGAACCGCCCCCCGCCCCAGGCGCCGACGGCGGCCGGGCCAGGATCCAAGGGCAAGCGGGAAACCATCTCGCATCAGTCTAGGTGCGCGGGAACGGCTGCCGGCGGGCGAGCGCCCGGATATCGTGGCCGACATGAACGGCCGGGACCGTTACCTGTTCTCCGAGCTGCCAGGGGTGTTGCAGGTTCAGCTGGCGGGTCTCGGCCCGCTGCTGTTCGGGGGGGTGATCGGCTTCCTGCTCGACGAGAGCGCGACGGGCTACTGGATCCTGACCGCCCTGAGCCTGCCGCTCGGCCTCGCCGGCGGGCTCGAGCATCGCGAACTACGGGAAGCAGCGATCCGCGGCCTCGTCACCGGCGGCTGCTTCGGC
>JAXDGF010000028.1:0-3359 GCA_034665165.1 Solirubrobacteraceae bacterium
CGCGTGTCCGCTGGGGAGCCGGTAGCACGGACGATTTCGCCACCGCGGCGGGGACGTGGCGTGACGCCGGGGCGACCCATCTGTCCGTGGACACGATGGGATCGGGGCTGCACGGCCTCGACGCCCACCTCGACGCCCTGGCCGGCGCGAGCGCGGCCCTCGCGCCCCTGGGATGATCAACTAACCGTCAGTGCCTTCGCCTTCGTCGCGCTCTTCTGCTTCGTTTTGTACGTGACCTTCACGTCGTAGACACCGGGGGCGGGCATGATGGGTATTGCTATCTCGACCTGGGGCCCCTCGGGCGAGGTGGTGCACGAGTTCACCGTCGCGGGCACGCCCTCGAGGTCGACGCCTATCTCGCTGTCGAGCGGCACCTTGCCGTCGTCGTCGACCAGTCCCGAGACCCACAGCGTCACGGTCTTCCCCGCGCTGCCCCGCTCGGGAAGAACCTTCGTGATCGCGAGCGTGCCGGTGGTGGTGAGCGCCTTCTTGGCCACGTAGCCGACGGCCGACGTGCTCGTGAGCCCCAGTAACACGTCGGGGATCTTCGGGAGCCCGAGCTGTGGTGAGACGAGGTACCCGCCGAAAAAGAAGATCAGGGCCACGGCGTTGAAGAGGACGTATTGCAGGTCCCCGAGGTCGGTCTGGCCCTGATCGTTGGTCACCAGCTGGGAGGTCTGGGGTGTGTCCGCCGCGGGCCTGCTCGTACCGGTCGCGACCTGATTGGTGACGATGCCCTTGGCGAGGATGGCCGCGCCGATCGGGCCTCCGATCAGGAGCGCGTACCCACCCTGGAGGCCGTTCTTGACGAGATCGCCGTAGGCGTGTCCGTGACCGAGCCATTTGGCGATCACGATGGCCAGCAGCATGCTCGCCACGCCGTAGGTCCAGGTCACCGCCACCGTCTTCGAGGTTGACACGCGCCCGTCCGCGCCCATGACGGCTCCGCGGATGATGTTGACGAAGGGACTCCCCGGGCCCGCCGGCGTACCGCCACCGGCCTTGAAGATCGACGCCAGCCTACCGAGCCCCGAGAAGACAACGCCGAGCATGTAGAGCAGGAGCGGAATCCCGATGACGAGCGCGGCCACGGCGATGAGCAGGGTCCATCGCCCTGACTCGGCCGCCTCGTGCGAGGACGTGGCGACGTGACCGACGAACACCGTCGTCCCGTTCCCCAACCTGAACATCAGATCATTGCTTTTGGAGGGTTGCCACCGTGACGTGGGGCCAGCGCAGGCCGTTGAAGTCGAGCTGGACCAGCTGTGTGTACTGGAGCTGGAGGATGTCGGGCTGGCCGCCCGTCCCCGGCAGCGTCTGGATCCAGAAGGTGGCGTCGACCTCGACGGCGTTGGCGTTGCCACCGGGAGGGTTGGACCCGGCCGCGAGGAAGGCCGTGTTCGCCGTCCCTCCCCCCTTGATCGGGTTGTGGGTGGTCGAGATCTCGATGAAGGTCCGGTTCTTCATCGGCTTGCCCTGGATAACGGCCTGGAGGACGCTGTTGGGGTTTTTCACCATCGCCTGTGTCACCCCGGGAGAGGCATGGCGAAACGCGGTGGGAATCGACAGGTTGAGCTCGGGAAACTCCTGCTCCCCGTTGGCGAAGTCCGAGTTGGCCGGCGCCGGGCTGCCGATGCCGAAGGGAATGATGTTGTTGCTCGGAATGTTGGGCGGGCCGCCCTCGAGGAACTGCGTCGTGCCCTGGGCGAGGATGACGGTGCCGTGGGGAATCGAGGCCATGCGCACCACCGTCGTCGGCTCGTTCGGATTCGACGTCGAGGGAACGTTG
The DNA here is from genome assembly GCA_034665165.1 of Solirubrobacteraceae bacterium. GTDB lineage: Bacteria > Actinomycetota > Thermoleophilia > Solirubrobacterales > Solirubrobacteraceae > Palsa-465. Next base: position 1,790 of record JAXDGF010000028.1, read on the forward strand.
GCCCAGATGCCGGGCTCGATGTGCAGACCGGCTCCGCTGCTCGTCTCGGAGATCTGCTGCATGTAGGTGATGCCGAACATGTTGATGTCGGGCATGAGCAGGCCCCGGTTCGGGATGGCGCCGTTGATCTTGGTGAAGACGATCGTCTCAGTCGTGAGGTTGAGCTCGAGGAAGCGGTCCTGCGGGCTGTCGGGATGGTGCGGGCGCCAGATGGTGTTGAAGCCGTGTCCCGTCCACGTGCCCGGAAGCTGCGCGAGCGGGCCCAGTGGATCGGCGGGCTGGGCGCCGGTCACATCGGCCGTCACCTCCGCGATCGGGGGCAGCGCCTCGAACACGAAGTCAGGATCAGTCTGCGCAATTACTCCCACGGTGTCTCCCCTCCAAGAAATCTGAAAGCCGCTGGCGCGGCCTTCACCGATATGGCCCCAACGAAACGCTCCGCCGCGCGCACGCGGCCCCTAGTGGACGATTTGGCCCCGACTGGCTGAGCCCGGTCGCGCGTAGCCTAGACGGCGACGGGCTGGCGAGGGGATTTTTTTGCGGCGGTCGCGGTAGCCGCCAGCCGGCGGCCATGGACGACTCGCGCGGCGGCTAGTGCTGCGTTGCGCCCGCGGGGTTGACGGCAGGCCCGAGGCCGGCAACCACGCCTGTCGCCGGAGCGGCGGCCACCGTAGTCGTGAGGCGCGGCCCCCAGCCGACAAACTGCATGCCGATCGGCGCGCTGCCCGGCATCGACGTGCCGTCCTGGCGGAGATCTGTGACCAACGCATGAGGCTCAATCGCCATGCTTTAAGGGTATCGCACACCGACGACGGTTCTAGCCCGGTGGCGCCGCCGGCCGCGACGCCCGCGGGCCGCGCAGCTCGACGGACTCGATCTCCGAACCGGCGATGAATACGCCGCGACCTTGCTCGTCGGCGTCGCGGCGCAGATGTCGTCGAGGCTCGTGGCGCCTACGCCTCGGGCGAGGATCATGTCGGCCGCCGCCTCGACGATGCGCCCACGGGTGGCGGCGCCCTTGGGAGTGAGGCCGGTCGTCGCGGACATCCCCGAGATTCTAGACCCGCCAGTCCACTTCTGTAGGATTTTATGGACTGTGCGGTCTAGTTCTGGTCAACGACCAGACCGCGCCCCGCGACGAAGGGATCACCGTGAGCACACGACTCGAAGGCAAGACCGCGCTCGTCACGGGCGCGACCAGCAACATCGGACGGGCTATCGCCACCGCCTTCGCGGCCGAGGGCGCGCACGTCGTCCTCAGCGGCCGCAGCACACGATCGCGCTCGGAGGCAGCATCGACGTGCTCGTCAACAACGCCGGCATCTTCCCCGGCCCGACCACCGCCACCACCGACGAGGCGACCTTCGATCAGGTCTATGCCGTCAACGTCAAGGCCCCCTTCTTCCTCACCGCCGCCATCGCTCCCACCATGGTCGAGCGCGGCGGCGGCGCGATCATCAATCTCGGGTCCTGGGTCGCCCGCCTCGGCATCCCGATCGGCTCGCTCTACAGCTCGACCAAGGGCGCGCTCGAGACCCTGACCCGGGCGTGGGCGGCCGAGTTCGGCCCC